>NZ_CWGJ01000024.1 GCF_900000175.1 Estrella lausannensis | reverse complement strand
TCTTCCAGGATTTTGATCCCTCGTTGCGTATCGACCTCTTTACCTGCCTTTGCAGAGAGCAGGCAGGCTTTTTGGAAATTCAAATTTTGCAATACGGGATCTTTGGTCACCTCCTGATTGAGCAATTTTAAATCCTTGTCTAACCTCTGGAGGCTTTTTAGTGAATCAGAAAGATCTTGCTCAAGAGCCTTTAGCTCATTTTTGAACTCTTTCAACCGTCCTGTGTCCACATCTTGACCGCTCTTGCCCAGAGTCTCTACACCCTTCTTTTTTCTACTAAGCTCTTCAGTCAATTTTATATTGTTTTCCTTCTGGATAGTTATTTGGGCACGCAATGCGTTTTTCTCATCTTCCTTCATGGTCAATTTGATTTCAGCGACCAGATCCGAGAAAATTTCAGCTCGTTGATCATCAGTTGCTGCCTCAAGGTATCTTTTGACAAACGAGAGATCTGCATCAGCAAGATGGTTATCTATGATCAATTTGTTTGTGATCCACTCCCTTAGATCGAGGCTATTTTGACCTTTTGCTTCTAAAGAGAAGCTCTTTAAATCGACCGTTATTTCCCTATTCCATTTTTCTAACAAATCCGGATTCCCTTGGGAAACGGTTGCAAGATGGGGATTATTGACTTTGTCGTACCGCTTGGACTTAAAAGTCCCATCCAAAACAGACACGGTAAATTCCCCAAGGCACTGCATCACTGCTGGCTCGTTGAGAGTTTTAAGGCCGGCAGCATACGTGAGCAGCCCTCCGGGGTTGCGGCATGTTCCGAATATTTCGTCATACTTTTCGGATGCGTTCCCCTCTAATTTTTCCAGGGGAATAAGTTCTCCGAGCGATGCTCGGAACTGCGCGTCAAGATCTTTGTCAGCGGTCGGCCAGCTTAAATCTCGGAGCTGAAGCAATCCCTTAACAGCTGTCACGTTTTTTACAATCCGCTCTTCTTGGCGGATCACTTCAAGGCGCTCCTCCTGCTTATCAAAGAAAATCTTTTCTAGTCCCTGCTTTTTCAAGTCGGGTGAATAAATACCGCTCAGTGCAAACGAATGCATGGTATTCAAGAGGAGTTTGACACGATAGACGTCCCGAAACTTGCTCTTCCTGGAATTTTGAAATCGGCTAATCGCAACAGCAACCTTCACCAATTCTTCCTCAGCCACCCCCTGTTTTTTTAATTCATAGAATAAGATGGCCAAAAGCATCAGCCCTCTCTGCCCTGAAGTGCCTCTGACACTCTTGATAAAAGCTTGCCATACCATCCTGCTTCCTTCATCAGCGGCTAAGTCATACATGCCTTTGGATAGTCTCACCCTGAGACTCGGATCTTGCAAAAGGCCTAGTTCGGTCCACAGCCCACAACCCAGCATCCACTCAGCAGCATCCGTTTTCATGTTGCTGATTGTGACAACCGACGCCAAAAACCATAGGCCGGCATTATTTTGCACATAGGCTTCTAATTCACTGATCTTCAATCGTAGGTCTTCGATGGTTTTCCGATGAGCCTCTGTAAGAGGTAGAGATTTGACAAGAGCCGCCATCTCTTCAAATAGCTGACTGCGAAGCTCCTTCTTCGGCTCGTCGGTTGTAAAAACTTGGACAAGTTGCGATAACTTTGCGACTTCGGTGGGTACAGCAGAGAAGTTTTCTATATAAAGCAGCACCATAGGATCGGCTTTGACACAGATAGAGAACACTTCAGAAGCAGAATGTGAATCATCTATTCCGAAGTTCTTAAAATACTGAGCCGTTTCTCCGCCATTTTGCTGGGCACAGAGCTTGGCGATCTCTACTATTTTATCTTGATCTTCGATTCCGAATTTCTTGAAATGATAAGCCGTGCCCCTGCCATTTTGCTCAGCACAGAGCTTGACGATCCCCACTATCTTATCTTGATCTTCGATTCCGAAGTTCTTAAACCACAAAGCCGTTCCCCCGCTATCTTGCTGGGCACAGAGCTTGGCGATCTCTACTATTTTATCTTGATCTTCGATTCCGAAGTTCTTGAAATTAGAAGCCGTGACCCCGCCATCTTGCTGGGCACAGAGCTTGGCGATCTCTACTATTTTATCTTGATCTTCGATTCCGAAGTTCTTGAAATTAGAAGCCGTGACCCCGCCATTTTGCCGGGCGCAGAGCTTGGCAATCTCTACTATCTTATCTTGATCTTCGATTCCGAAATTCTTAAAATACCGAGCAGTGCCCCCGCCATTTTGCTCAGCACAGAGCTTGGCAATCTCTGCTATTTCATCTTGATCTTCGATTCCAAAGTTCTCGAAATATTGGGCCGTGCCCCCGGCATTTTGCTCAGCACAGAGCTTGGCGATCTCTACTATTTTATCTTGATCTTCGATTCCGAAGTGATTAAAACACTCAGCCGTTTCTCCGGCATTTTGCCGGGCGCAAAGCTTGGCAATCTCTACTATTTTATCTTGGTCTTCGATTCCAAAGTTATTAAAACACCCAGCTGTGCTCCAGCCATCTTGCCGGGCGCAGAGCTTGGCAATCTCTACTATTTTATCTTGGTCTTCGATTCCAAAGTTATTAAAACACCCAGCTGTGCTCCAGCCATCTTGCCGGGCGCAGAGCTTGGCAATCTCTACTATCTTATCTTGATCTTCGATTCCGAAGTTCTTAAAATGTGAAGCCACGCCCCTGGCATCTTGCCGGGCGCAGAGCTTAGCGATCTCAACTAAGGAATTTTCATCCGAGGTTGCAAATTTCAAATCCGTACGCAGCAAGGTTTCTACCATTGTCTGCACGTCTTCAGATTCGATGTCGTAATTTTCAAAATTTATACACTCTAATCTAGGCAGCAAATTCCCGAGTTCGTTCATCGAAAGTTTGAGATTCCCTAGAGGAATTTTGTTCAGATTGATCCAATCTGCCATAGCCTGAAGTTGTTGCTGCTCGACATGAATAGCTGTATGAAAGAATTCGATCGACTCTTTGACGTGATTGCTATCGAAGGGAAGAAGTTGAAGGGAACACTCCCTCAACTTATCAATCAGAGAATTGTCTTTAGAAATACATTGGACCCTCATCGCTAAGGAATTGAAGTGGAGCGCAGCATCCTTTTCGCTCTGAAAAACCTCTTTGTTCTTATCGATAAAGCCCGCCACCTTCCCTAGAATTTCACTTTCACTTTCGTTGGTTTTTCCCAATTCGATTCCAATTTCATCCAATCGACGAGAAAATTCGCTATAACTCCCACACTTTAGATTATAATCATTACCCATACTAAGCCCCGCAAAACTTCATTAACTTAATTATATAATTTTTAATTTTAAATTATATAATTAATAAAACGTTTTGGAATTCAAATAGTTCTATAGGGGGCTTTGCTGCGTAATGAGCTTAAACAATCCGTTGTCACTCTAATACTTCCGTAAAGGCCTATGCGGTAGTGACCCACAGAAAAACTTTTAGGAATTTCGAATTTATTTATTGATGGTGAGACATTTGAATAATGCCTCTCTATACTGAAAATCCTCTGTCTTGGCTTTCAAGCCACCTGACACCAACCTCATAATCCGGGAGAGTACCGTCAACCTAGAGATCGTCGAGAATAACCGGACAACTTTTTCCAAAGCCTTCACCCAGTCTGCCTATCATGAATCGCGCCTCGCGCTCTTGTACCTGGCTTTCGTGGAAGGAGAAACCACAGAGTTCATGTGAGCATCATGAGCTACCCTTTCGATCTATAGAGGAAAGTAAAGCGGCTGCCGTTTTCGCATCGTGAACAACACCGATTTGGCAGAACCTTCAAGACTTCTTAAGAGAGACGCACTGTTTCTCTTAAGAACTAACATTAGGAGAGTCGCATCAGGGAAGTATACTTCTGGCCTGCCCGAGCAATAAGAGCTTTGCTATACTCAGGCCAGTTTTTGATACGATATCGACAATTTTGCATGGGGAGGGGGATTTTAATATCACCCGAAGGGTCCTGCACTTTCATTAACGCGAAGCTGTCGTATTGCAAAAAGCACTTGGCAGCGGAACCAGTGCGTTCTTATGAACTCGCATCGGCTACAAGGGATTCAATTCTATCGATCCAAAGACACACCACTAATGTTTCAAGAGACCGAAAACACCTTCTGACACGACTCAAGAAACATCATTTTCTGCCGCAAGAGTCTCTATCAATTTGGTGAGCACCTCTGTTGTCTTGCCAACAGTGGCCGCATCCTTGGAAAGTCCCGACTCTTTTTTCTCAAGCTTTTCCAGGCGGTCTAAATGGGAGCCGAATTCGTGGCTGATTCTGGCAAGCTGTTCGCTTCTTGACTCCAAGATGGCGCGGATATTTTCCGCCTCCTCAAAAAGACCGAGAACTTTGCCAAGCTCCCCCTGAAACTCGCTTAAAAATTTTAAGTTTGCTTCATTGAGTCTATTGTAGACAGCGTTCAACTCATCAAATTCTTTATCCTCAGCATCGAGCCCTTCCAGTACCCTCATCGACGAACCGATCGTCTCCGCCATCTCTTTCAACTTGAGCTCAAACTGCTGACCATGCCCCTCCAGCTTACCGACCTCCTTTGAAAACTCAAGGACGCCTTTCTGTAAGTTGTCATAGAGCTCTTTGATCTTTTCGAGCTTCCTTTCCGTGTCCGCGAGCTTTTGGGCAATCTTTTCAAATTCAGCCGCGCTGTGGTTGATCTTCTCTTCTTCTTCTCTAAAGAGATCCTCGGTTTTATGCCGATTCTCTTCCAGTTTATCGGCCGTCGAAGAGAGGCCTTGGTTGATCCGTTTAAGGTCTAAGATGATGGTCGAAAGAATTTTGATTTTCTTGGCCATCAGATCAACATAATCTTCAAGCTCCCTCAGTGTGTCGAACTTGCGGATGTAGTAAGCTCCGATGGAGTTGGTGACAAAGATAAAAACGCTTGGCCATGCGATGGCCTGAACGCTAAAGATGAAGGCGGCCACCGCGGCGACGGCCCCCACGGTCGCTCCTGCCGCCAAAACCCAAAAAGACCAATGGCGATATCTTCGCCCTCCCATCTCGCCTTCGATCGATACCTCACCGACGGCATCACCCACTGTCTCTTTAGCGAATTGCAGTGCCTCTGCAGCTCCGAGAAATACGCTCATACAGCCTCCTTGAAGTTTGCGAAAGGCGCCTGCGAAGCAGACAGATGAGATGAACGCAAAGCACCCCCGGTACAAAGGCCAACTTAAGGCTTTTGCCATAAATTGGCCACTGGCAGGAAAACAGCGACCTCAACTAATGCTTATATACCTGATATTCAGCCCTGTACTCCGCCGGACATCATCTCTTCGGTAAACGAATCCAAAACGCCAAGCAACCTTGCATCGGTTGGCAGCGGCGCCCTGAAAGGAACATCGGATGAGGGGTTTCCAAGGATCTGCATCAGCCTGGAGCGGTTTAAGCTGTCGACAGCCTTTAAAAAGACGATCTGGGGGAACTCCAGCATGCATGTCCTGTTTCTCTTAAAACACCTGCCCTCCTCTGTCATGACATGACCCCTGATCACCACCTCTGTCAAGGGGCTTTCTGCATCAATGGCAAAAGATCCCGGAGTCATTGGATTCAAGAGAGGATACACCCTATAGGTCTTTTCCAAGATGACCTCGTACTTCTTCTCCGAGATGACGTTGATGAAAACAGAAAGTCCGCTTGCTGAACGCGTGGAGTAGGGAGCCAGGAAGAGTGGGGGGAACATACTTCTGAAAATGGCATCGAAATGGCTCCAGGCAGAAATCGATGTAACCCGAAGGAGGTCGTAGCCGATAAATTCCCTGCGCGCAAAAAATTTGGAAACCTCCCCTGCCGTATCGCCTAGGGTTGAGGATGGATGAAGTCCTGCCGAGTAGATCCTACCCAAGATGGACTCAAAGAATGCACGCTTTGTCTCCAGGGCCTCCTTGCAAAGGGAGGGCAACGCCAAGTCGCGTCCGTTGATCACGAAGCGCTCCGGCAGAAAAGTTCCGTTATCCACACAAATGGATCTCTCGACTTGTTCCATGTCGATCTTCTCGAGCATACTCTCCAGCAGCCCTTCATCTTTCCAGATGAATTTTCCTTCGGTTGTATTCACCATCAAAAAACACTTACGGATCTCTTCCATCAGGCACTTCTCAATGGCGATCTTTCCAAAAAATCCAGTCCATTGATTGATTTCGGACAAGTATCTCTCCGCCTCGCTTCGATCCCGTGATAGGCTCTTGAGCAAAATTTCAAGCAGGCACTCGTTTTCAGATCCCTTTTTGACCCATGCTAAAAGGGCCTTCAAAGAAAAGGGCGCTGCTCGAAAAAGACCAACTCCTTCCTCTGCCCACTTCTCCATCTGGTCTGACAGATGCGTGCGTTTCTTGCTCTCCAAAAGAATCTGCCTTAAATTCTTCAAAATCCTTTCAATAGAAAGATCTAAGTCGATGAACAGGCTTCCGTCCCTTTCTACCCTCTCCATCACAGCCTTGGACATGTGGGGCAGTAAATGAAACATCTGTTCCTGTTCAATATGCTCAAACTCCTTCACCCTTGCCATGGTAGATTCCAAGGCCTCCCATACTAATTTGCGGATGCAACCCTCCGGAGAAACTCTGATACCTCCCGACTCCTTTGAAACCCTGTCTTGAAGCTCATCGGTCAATCTCCGGTCAAAAATTGACGCCCTCTTAGAGGACAGGAGAGGAAATTCGGCCGATACCTGTTTATCGGATCGTTCCTGGGGATTCTCTGTATTCCTTTGGATTTTGTCTTTGCCCGAAGCTTCCGGCCTCCGCGGAGACGAGTCTCCCTTCCTTCTCCAGCCAAAACCGTTTAACACATGTCTTAAAGGGTAGCTTCTCTTCACTGCGGACTGATGAAAGGGCATCTCTCTGATTTCATCTTCAGGATTCGTAGGAATATACCTAAGCCTTGGTATGGAGTAGCCGGGAGAGGCCTCCATGGACGACGAGAGGGCGCGCGTTGCAAACGACGCAACAGAGCTCTCACTCTCCTGAGGGGGTTCTTTGTCCGAAGCATCGCTTCCTGTGTCTGTTGTCGTCATTTTAGGTCCAAGCGGCAGCATAGAAATGATTCCTTTCTTTAATTAAATAGTTTCTCAAAATTTGGTTTTAACAAAGAGAAAACTCCTCAAGATCGAGAGACGGCATTTCATATTATAAATATGAGGTAACCCCCTGTCTTTCATGGTGGCGTTTCAAAGCCCGTTATCAAGTTTTGAGATACTTTCGGTATAAAATCGACCGGATAACAATAAAAATGAATATTCAACTTACAATAATGTCTCAATCGACCAATCATCGCAATATTATCTATCGAAAACCAGTTAATACAGATTTACATTGTCCCTCGTCTTCTGTTGAAATTATGACTTCGCTTTGCTACCATTTCGCCAAATTCCTTCAGATTTCGGGTAGAGTTATGATGAAATATTGTGAATCCATTTTCCAGACGAAGCGCTGGAAAACACGGGAAGTGATGGTGGGAGATGTCGGTGTGGGAGGAAACAACCCTGTCCGCATCCAATCGATGACGACATCGAGCACACGTGATGTCGAAGCGACTATCCAGCAGATCATTAAGCTCGCCGATTCTGGCTGCGAAATTGCGCGTATTACCGTCCAGGGGATGAAAGAAGCGGACGCGTGCGAAGAGATCAAAAATGGCCTTATCCGGAGAGGGTACACAATCCCCTTAGTTGCCGATATCCACTTCTTTCCCCCCGCGGCGATGCGGGTCATCGACTTTGTCGACAAAGTGCGCGTCAACCCGGGAAACTTCGTCGACAAGCGCGCTTCCTTCAAAACCATTGAATACGATGACACCTCCTACGCCAAAGAGATCGAGAAGATCCGGGAGAAATTCAGTCCACTGGTTGAGAAATGTAAAAAGCTCAAGCGTGCCATGCGGATCGGAACCAACCACGGTTCCCTCTCAGACCGCATCATGAATCGATTCGGCGATACTCCGCAAGGCATGGTGGAGTCTGCTTTCGAGTTTGCCCGCATTTGCCGGGAGATGGACTACCACGACTTTATATTCTCGATGAAATCCTCCAACCCGCAAGTGATGATTTTGGCCTACCGTCTGCTCGTTGCGGAGATGATGAAGCTTGGCTGGGATTATCCTATACACCTCGGTGTAACGGAAGCCGGTGAGGGAGAGGATGGACGTGTAAAATCAGCCATGGGCATCGGCACTCTTCTTCTCGACGGCATCGGCGACACGATCCGCGTTTCGTTGACGGAAGACGCTTGGAAAGAGATCGATCCTTGCAAACGCTTAGTTGCTCTCGCAAAAAGCTACGAAGGAAAAGGCGTTGAACCATTCCAGGAAAAATTTCGATCGGTCGAAGCGATCAGAAGAAGACAGGTATCCCACCCAAAAAATATCGCCATGCACCGTGACGGCACCGTGATCGTCAACGCAGAAGAGAGCCGGTTCAAAACGCCGGAACTCTTCACTGACTTAGGATGCGATATCAAGGGAGGCATCCCAAGGCTCAAGGCTTCATCCGCCGATGGACTTGTCATCAAGGAAACGCTTAAAGATCCAAAGAGCCAGCAGCTCATCGATCTTTTAACCGATACCGGAATCAGCACTTTCTCGATGGGTTCAGAAAACAAAACGATTGCCATCAAAGAGCTCAGGGATCTGCAAAAACCGGATCGCAAAGAGGTACACCCCCTCGCGCTGATGAATCAAAAAGAGGCGCCTCTGGCTGTGGTTGTACGTGATGAGCCGATGGAGTCGTGGAGCGTCATCCAAGAGAAAAAACCCGCTCTGCTATTCTTAGCCCCCTCTGACGACCGCCTGCACAAAAGCAGAAGATTTTTCGATTGGCTGCAAGAGCGGGAACTCGATATTCCGGTCATCCTAAGCTTTGAGTATCGCTTAAGCCGAGAAGATCTCATCATCCATGTCGCTGCTGAATGTGGTGCGCTGCTTTGCGATGGTCTTGGAGACGGAATTTGGATCCAGGGAGATTACGAGACGGCGTTTATCCGCGAGCTGAGCTTCAGTATTCTCCAGGCCGCCAGGATGCGCACCTCCAAAACAGACTTTATCTCCTGTCCAAGCTGCGGGAGAACCCTCTTTGATATTCAGGAAGTTTCCAAGCGGATCCGCTCCAAGACGGCGCACCTGCCGGGAGTCAAAATCGCCATCATGGGCTGCATCGTGAACGGACCCGGTGAGATGGCGGACGCCGACTTCGGCTATGTCGGCTCGAAGCCCGGGAAAATCGACCTCTATATCGGTAAAGAGTGTGTTGAAAAAGATATTAACTTTGACGAAGCAGATCAAAGGTTAATCGACCTCATCAAAAAACACGGCAGATGGGTGGAGCCTGAAGTAGAAGAGCTGGAATCTATTCCCTCTCTAGTTTAGAAGGGGCTTTTTACGGTATCTATACCGAGTGCCTGTCAAAATTTGCATGGGGGGCTTCGAGAGAGCTCCCCGCGATCGACCCAATCCGAATCCGATAACAGGATTTTAGACCAGCTAGGGCTGTTTTATCTCTTTTTCTTCCATATTATGCCAGACGGCATCCACATCGTCTAATTCTTCGAGCCACTCAATCAGCGCCATGTTGGCAAGATAATCTTCATCGGAGCACTCGACATAGACTTTGGGCACCATTTCAAGTTCGGCATCATCCGCTTTGAACCCCAGCTTTTCCACCTCGTTCTTCACATGGATGAAGTTGACTGGATCGGTCAGAATAATGAATGACTCCTCCTCGGACTTAAAATCCTCGGCACCGGCATTCGTCGCAGCTTCAAACAGCTCTTCCTCGATGGCATGATTCTTGACGATCTGGATTACACCCTTCCTATCAAAGTTATAAGCGACAGACCCGGGGCCGGCGATGCTGCCGCCCTTTTTGTTGGTGGCGATGCGAATATCTGAGGAGATGCGGTTTTTGTTGTCTGTCATGATATCCAGAATAATCCCAACGCCGCCGTGCCCATAAAGCTCGTAGGTCATCTCATGATAATCTGCCTGATCTTCAGAGGAGGCCTTCTTGATATTTCGATCGATCACATCTGCCGGGACGTTGCACGCACGTGCTTTTTCGACTGCAAGCCTCAAACGGCTGTTAGCCTTCGGGTCGGGCCCGCCCATTTTAACGGCGGATATGATCTCTTTCGCTGCGCGGGAGATGATTTTTCCCTTTTTAGCGTCGGCTCTCTCTTTCCTGTGTTTAATGTTAGCCCATTTGCTATGGCCGGCCATATTTAACCTCGTTCTTCCTGTCTGTTAGCACTGCTCAAACAATTTTGGGGTGTTCGCCTTGAGCCATTTCTTGGCCTCACCGTAATACTTGAATTCCTTTTCCCTCGCCTTGAACTCACGCGTGTGCACACAATGCTTGCCGCTTCCATCGTAGTATGAGGGGCAGATGTGATGCAGCATCTCGTGGAAAACCACATATTCAACGAAATAGGGTGGAAAGCGCTCGGAATCCATCATTTTATTGATTTTGATCAGGCGGAGAGGCTGATGGTAAAGTCCGAACGTCAGACGGGATCTTCTCCTTAATAGTTTGGAGCCAAACCATGTAATGTTTAAATTCAGCTCTTCGTCAGGGAAATATTCCTCTTCAATAGCGGTATAGAGCTGCAGCAAATCATAATAATCCCCTTCCGTGACAAGCTTCGCCTTATCGATCGTGTCTGAGTAATCGAGATGCTTGAGCTTATCTTCAATATAAGCTTTCACCGAAGGGGCGACGTCGCTGTTTTTGTGGCCGATATGGCACGCCAGCGCATCCATAATATTTTTGGGCGCTTCCAAAAAAAGCCTGTGCATGGAAACTTTTGTGCAATCGGGCTCCCACTTGACGCTGAGCATGGTGGAGCGATTGTCATTGATCTTGAGCTTAACCTTTTTTTTGGAGGCTTGCTCAATCTCTCTTTGGAGTAACAGGTACGACATGGATAATTCTTGGGTAATGTTTCAGGTGCACTATTTTGTGAAGATAAAAATGACTACTTACAAATATCGCTCCATAAA
The DNA here is from genome assembly GCF_900000175.1 of Estrella lausannensis. Lineage (NCBI taxonomy): Bacteria > Pseudomonadati > Chlamydiota > Chlamydiia > Parachlamydiales > Candidatus Criblamydiaceae > Estrella > Estrella lausannensis. Next base: position 11,227 of record NZ_CWGJ01000024.1, on the reverse strand, counting down.
CACTCTCCCTGTGTATGTACCATCGTTTTCCTTAATCCAACGGGTTTGCCGGCCAAACTCCTTAAACCCAAATCGTGTATATAGCCTGATAGCAGGATTATCCTGATAGACCTGCAGATGCAGGAGTTCAATCTTAAATTTATCCTTAGCGAGATGAATCAGATTATTGAGCAGCTCACTACCGACCATCTTCCCCCGCATTTCAGGGGCGACGATGATCCCAAATTCGCACTGGTGGGCCAGTTTTTTATAGGGCTGCAGATAGAGTGTCGTCAGTCCGACCGGCTTTCCATCCAAAACCGCCGTCAGGCTGGATCTGTAGCGATAGAAGCCCACCCATCTCATGACAGCGTCATCGATTTCCACCTCATCGTTCATGGGAAACCAGCGATTGACATCTTTGTCCATGAGCCATCTCTTCAGATGGGGGCCGTCTGAGGCCTCCGTGTATCTAATTTCGATATTAAGAGGAGACCGAACTGGTATATCTTTCTCTTGAGTGCTCATGATCCGCCAAACTCCTTCAAATAGGCAAGGACAAAACCGTCGATATCGCCATCCATGACTGCCTGGATGTTGCCCATTTCATACTTAGTACGGGTATCTTTTACAAGCGTATAGGGCTGGAACACATAATTCCTGATCTGGCTACCCCACGCTATCTCTTTCTTTTCGCCCCCTAAGGCTTTAATCTTACTCTCACGGGCTTCCACTTCCAGCTCATAGAGTTTTGATCGTAAGAGCTTAAAGCAAGTCTCCTTATTCTGGAGCTGGCTCCTCTGAGACTGGCTAGAAACGACTATGTTTGTCGGCAAGTGGGTGATACGCACGGCCGATTCTGTCTTATTGACGTGCTGTCCTCCCGCTCCCGAGGCCCGATAAGTGTCAATCCGGAGATCTTCCGGCCTGATTTCAATCTCGATATCGTCTTCGATTTCAGGGGTGACATCGACCGACGCAAAGCTTGTGTGCCGCTTGGCATTGGAATCGAATGGGGAGATGCGTACAAGCCGATGCACACCCTTTTCAGCCTTACTATAACCGAAGGCAAAATCTCCGGTAAACTTTAAAGTAATGCTTTTAAGACCGGCAACTTCACCATCTTCAAAATCAACAACTTCAACTTTCCAATTTCTTTTGGCGGCCCAACGCTGATACATTCTAGACAGCATAAGTGCCCAGTCGCAAGCCTCGGTTCCGCCCGCTCCGGAATTGATGCTGAGATAGCAGTTTTTGCTATCGAGCTCACCTGAAAGCATGCGCCGCATCTCCAGCTCCGAGAGAGTGGTATCGATGAGGTCTAACTCGTCAGTCAATTCCTTGATGAGTCCTTCGTCTTCGATCTCATAAGCCTCGGGAAGCATTTCCCTGACGTTATCAAATTGCGCTTTCAGCTCTTCGCAGGGAACAGTCCATTTTTTCAGCTCGTTGCATTCGCTGATGGTCTTTTTCGCCTTTTCGTTATCGAGCCAGAAGCTATCCGACTCCATTTGCTCTGTTAGCTTTTGTACCTTTTCAACCTTGCCAGGCAGGTCAAAGATACCTCCACATATGATCGATTCTGCTGCCGATATTTTTCAGCCTTTCTTCCGTTTCGTTATTCATAGCTAAGCTCCGTGGAGTGTAATAAAGATGCTGCAGAAGTGTATGTATTTCCTGTTTAATAGTCAAAGAATCAGGCAGGTTTATACCATCTTCGGGGAAAGCGATTTTTTCACTCTAGACGCTCTGAGGAGCGCATAACCTGTCAATTTAAAATTCATCTAGCAACACCCTACAGGCTTAAATATTTAATTTTATTTTTACCGTATATTTCTAAGAGTTTTTCGGTTAGCATCCTTTGATTCAACTCGCCATCGATTTACCTAAATCTAACCAACACTCTCTTTTTTTCAATGACTTACGACCGATTTTATCTATTGAACAGGATATTTCTCCCGGGCGATTTCACCCGGCATGGAAGATATAAAACAAAAAAATTGGAACTCCCATTTTTTAGCAACCCTCAGGCCCTGCATCTGCTGCTTTTTAAAAAAACCTACGAGCCAGCCGAGGAAACATGAAAAACGCATCTCGTTAAAAAATAGATTATGCAATACATGAGAGCTTTCAGGAACACGAAACGTATCCATGCGAGTACTTTACAAATATTCGAATTTACCTCTTGATGACTTTCGGTATACACCTTTGGAGCAAGCCGCCCACCCACGATTCAGTAAAAGGAAGGTTTTTATGACTGTTGCCACAATATCCCCTCAATGGTTTCTGGCAGACACTACGACCGGTGCCGAAGCAGGTTCAGAAGGAGGTTTTACCGCAGGTTTAAAACATATTTTCTCAAAAATATGGCAGGCTGTCTGCGGGCTTTTCAGCGCGATCGGAGAATTTTTCCAAACACCTCCAGGAATGGGTCTTGCGGCATTTGTAGGTTTTTCCGGCATTGGCTGGATACTGCTGGCTGTCGCAGAGTCGGCCGGGATGGAGGGCGACGGTCACAAGATGGGCCGTATCCTGCTGAAGATTGCAGCAGCCGCCGCTTTTATCTTAAGCGGAGCGGCGCTCGCTTCAGGAATTATCTTCGGCATCGTGTGACAACACCACCCTGTCGCCCAGATCAAACGTGTATTTCCAGATAGTGGAGCGTTCGTTTTTTTGAAGGGAAACTTTAAGCTCTCCTCCTTCCATAAACGCTCTGGCTGACATGCCTTTAGGTACAGTAATACTGAAGGAGCCTTCGATTGTAACGTCCTCGGCAATAAAAGCGGCACCCTCCTCCAGTTTAATGGAACAGACCTCTTTCCTGCTGCACCCCTGCCAATAATCGGTTCTTACAGGCCCTCCAATGCCCTTATTGACGACGGTCACGTTCTTCAAGATGCAGTAAGGCTCTTGCATGCCAAGCTGCACAGCCCCCTTCTCATCGGACGCGCCGATCGGCCAGTCAGCCATAATTTCAAGGCTTCCCGTCAACTCAAGCCCGTCGATCTCAACCTCTGCAACCTCCAAGACAAACTCAGAACCCTCGCTTAAAACTCCCGATCGGATTTTTTGCCCGATCACCTCATAGAGGGGGCCGAGCGCCGGAAGATAGGCGAACACAAAGGAAGGGCCTCTCTTCATGAATTCGGATATATCAGGCTGCCTGGGGACTTTGAAATTGCAGTGATTTTTCAGAAGATCTTCCGCATTGAGCATCATATCGTAAAAACAGCCCTCGGGCGTTTCAAGACAAGATCCTGAGCCATCCCACGCCTTTTTCGTGACCGAAAGCGTTTTCCGTCTGTCGTTATAGGTCAAATAGCTCCTGAGCTTTTCCACCTCTTCTCCGTTCCTCAAGGGATTAGGAAACGTTTCGACAATGACATCGGCAATATTCTGCATGGTAGACTCCAGCCTGCCTCCCTTCACCTCATGCCGAAGTCCTTCTGGATCAATCGCCATAAACGAGCTTTTCATGTTCAGAGTGATTCCGGGAATCGGACAAATATTTTCGGCTCTCTCAATCTCTTCAATATCGGCAAACAAGATATTGGTATTGCAGGGAAAGAGAGAATAGATGCTTCCCACTTCTTTGGGCGCATCCTCGATGCCCTTTCTTTTAAATTCGGTGTATTCAACGTTTGTCAGGCAGTAGCTGAAAGACTCTCCTTCCCTTCTCTCCAAAACGACATCCATCCCCTCATGGGCATGGACGACGCGCTCGCAGGAGGCGAATCCAAACATCTTGCTCTCCTTCAATCCCATCCCCAAAAAGGCAAGAATGCCCCCATCAGTGCCGGCAATAGGATTGTTGATCTGCTTCACGAGCAGCTTGGAGATGCCTTTCGACTTCAATGCCTGGAGTATGCCGTCTCGTGCAGCTTTAGTCCAAAGGGCGCCGTGCCCTCCGGGTTTCATGATCAGTTCCCAAGGGGCTTTCAGAAGCCAATTCCCTTTTGTGTCCAGCACCGGAACCTGCGGCTGGATAAATAGATAAAACGAGCTTTGCGGCCTTCCAAACCAGCCTTTACGGGTTAGGTTTTCCACGATGAGCTGATGGTTGTTTTTTTCGAAGGATGTCATCATCGCGACTGGCGTTGTGATCCGCTCTCCGGTCAGCTTATAGGCCAGATATTCGCGCGCTTCCAGGTCTCGGATCAATCTCTCGAGCAGCGTGTGACCCATGAACACGAGGCAAGCGGCAGGCAGGGGCTCTCCGCTCTTTTTATCCAAAAGACTCAGACGGTCTCCGGCACCGCCTACGGGATAGATCTCGGCGATCTTAGCGGTCTTCTCAATCCCTTCTTTGATATAGCTTCTGATCAAGGGGGTCGAAGCACTGATGTCTGCGCCGGAGGGGCGTTTGTAGTGAACTTCATCGTCTGCCTTTGGACCTTGAGTACTAAGCAGAGAGAGAATGGAGGCGTGATAGCCGACAATTCCGCCGATCGAGCTGTAAAAATCTTCCACGGGGAGAAGAGACTGAATAAAGCGCTGTATACTCCCACACTCATCGGAAGCGGGAGGATCTTGCGGAAACAGGCGCATCGCCTGTCCGATGGCGGCAACAGAGCAGAGAACGAGCTGTTCTTGGCGATCAAGCAGATTCTGAAGGGAAAGGACGTAGGGCCTTGCTTTGAGGAAGCAGCGGTACTCTTCCGTCTCTTTCAAAAGGGCCAATTTGTCTTCCGATCTTGTCAATCTCAGGGCAAGATCCGCTAAATGGTCTAGGGAATCTTCTCTTACCGTCTCCATCATTTCCTTAAAACACCCCTCTGATGCTGTGATTTCATACAGGTTATACACAATTGTCGTCTAACATGCCAGCGCTCTATCACCCCTCGGCAGATCCGTTGATTGAACCCACAAAAGACAGTAAGCTAGCAACTTAAACTAGTAAAACAAACTATAAAGTTAGCGTTTCCCCAAGGAAAAGCATGAATTCACCGAGCAAATTCTTTTGACTATTAATTACGAGGACAGATAAAAGAATCCCCTAGACAGACTTAACTGTTCGATACGAATTGTTCATATCGACCCTAAACAATAAGGAGAACGCAATGGCAACTAAAAAAAAACCATCTGCCTTCATGAAGCCAGTCCAAGTGAGCGAAACCCTCGCTGAGATCGTCGGCAAAGGCCCGATGGCACGTACTGAGGTGACAAAAAAACTTTGGGACTACATCAAGCGCAACAAATTGCAAGATCCAAAAAACAAGCGCAACATCAATCCTGATGCAAAGCTTGCAAAAGTATTTGGCTCCCCAGCTGCCATCGACATGTTCAAGATGACAAGCAAAGTTTCCAAGCACTTAAAAGACGCTGAACTCGCACATCGCTAAACACTTTTGCCATGGTAATGAGCAACCTCTTGCCATGGCATTCCCCCCTTCATCCAATTTTCCCTTGATGCTCAAAGTAAAAGCTGACATCCTTCTTTACCATTGTTTCCTTTATACTGACTACCGTGAACAAATCTTGAAGAGATCAACCGACTATGGGCAAGCCGTGCACAAAATCACTACCTGACTATCTCTGGGATGGCTTCTGCATTGCTTCCGTTTTGGGAATATGGCCCCGCTTCGTAGAGCCTAACCTACTCCTTACAAGACAACTCACTCTTGAATGCCCGGACCTTGCGCCCGAGCTGCAGGGGCTCAAAATCACTCAATTCAGCGACCTCCATTTCTCCAAATCAACACCCGACGCTTTTTTAAAAAAACTCAGCAGTAAAATTCACAGGGAAAACCCCGATATTTTGGTATTTACCGGCGACTTTCTCTGCTACAGCCACCTCGAAGACGAGGAGCGGCTGCTTGATTTCCTGCTCTCGCTCCCCCAAGCCCGTTTTGGAAATTTCGCCATTTTAGGCAACCACGACTACGCCTCTTTCGTCTCGGTCGGAAGGTCGGGCAACTATTCATTGATTGGTGACAAAGAGAACAGATCCTCCATCTTAAAAGGGCTGAAGCGGATGATCAACCCCGTCAAGCCAACCGGAATTATCGACCCGGAAATTAAGGCCGTCAAAGAGCATCGACCCCTTCTCAACCTCCTTAAAAAAACTCCTTTCAACCTGCTCGAAAACAGCTCCGTCTCAGTCCGGATCAAAGACAAAACGCTCACCATCCACGGCCTTGGCGAATATACTGTCAACAAGATGGACGAAAGCTGCCTCTCCAACGATAAGACCGATTTTGCTCTGACTCTCCTCCACAACCCTGACGGCATACCCAGACTGAAGCGGGATCAATACGACCTCATTTTGTGCGGACACACGCACGGCGGGCAGGTCAACTTACCCCTGCTTCGCGACCGGTTCATTGTCATGGAGGATGAGCGCTTCTTCTATGGGCTGCGAGAGTACAAAGGACAGAGGGTCTATACGACGCGAGGCGTGGGAAGCGTCATGCCGTTTCGCTGGTTTTGCCCGCCGGAAATTGTCTCCATCACATTGAAAAACAAGGGGAGCTAAGAATCATGAGTGAGATAAGGATCTCCGCTGTTTTGCTGTCAGGAGGCGTGGGATCGCGCTTCGGCCACGCGATGCCCAAGCAGTACCTAAGCCTGGCAAACAGGCCAATTGCCCTGCACTCCTATCAGCTCCTTGCCAAGAGCACCCTGTTTAGCCAGGTGATCGTCGTCTGCGACCCGTCCTATCGAGAACTCTTCAAGGGAAGCGGCGCCCCCCTCTTTGCGCTCCCCGGAAACCGCCGTCAGGACTCTCTCTTTAATGCCCTGCAGCTTATCGCTAACGACACGACCCATATCCTGGTGCATGACGCCGCCCGTCCTTTTGTCAGCCCCGAAATGATCAAAAAAGTAGTGGAGGAGGGAGTGGCGCTCGGCGCAGCAACTCTTGCCGTGCCTGTCAAAGCGACGATCAAAGAAGCCGACAGGGACGGGATTGTGACGCGCACTCCCGACCGCAGCTGCCTCCACGAAATCCAAACGCCCCAGGTGATCCGATTGGATCTGCTGCTGGAAGGATTTGCCAAAGCTAAGCGGGAGGAGCTAACCGTGACGGATGATGTCTCTCTTGCCGAACTTGTCGGACACAAGGTCAAGCTGGTGGAAGGAAGCTTTGCCAATTTAAAGATCACGACGCAGGAAGACTTGGACCTTGCCGAGAAACTGGCTGAAAAGTTCGCTGTTAAAACAGCTAACACCAGTGACTTAAATTCAATTATTTGATATGATTCCCTCTCAAACTCAGGGGATCTTCGAGTGGAAGAGAAAAAAAATTACAAATTGACTGTGGCCTACGACGGCTCTTCATTCTCCGGCTGGCAGGTGCAGCCGAACGGCATATCCATCCAGGAAAAACTGGAAGACGCCCTTCTTCTCATCCTCAAAGAGAAAGTGCATGTGACAGGGTCAGGCAGAACCGATGCCGGAGTGCATGCAGCCGCCCAGATCGCCAGCTTCAAGACCGATCGCCCCTTCGATTTAAAAAAAGCCTTTTACTCCTTGAACGGCATACTTCCCCCCGAGATCCGCGTCCTCTCCCTGGAAGAGGCAGATCCTTCTTTCCACGCCCGCTTCTCGGCAAAAGGAAAGTGCTACACCTACCGCTTGACGCTGGGGCCTGTCCAGCCACCGCACTGGAGGCACATCAGCTGGCATATCCCCCGGAAAATTGACCTTCCGGCTATGGAGAGAGCCGCCTCCTACCTGATCGGCGAACACAACTTTTCGGCCTTCACCAACGAAAGCGTGTCGAAAGCGGAAAAAGACCTCGTCAAGACCATCAAAAAGATCGATTTTACCCCTTGGGAATTTGGAGTGCTGCTCGAATTTGAAGGAGATGGCTTTCTCTATAAGATGGTGCGCAATATTGTCGGCACACTGGTGGAAGTGGGATCTTCGAAGAGGAAGCCGGAAGAGATGATTTCGATTCTGGCTTCCCTCGACAGGAAACAAGCGGGGCAGGCAGCTCCCCCGCAGGGTCTTTTCTTAAACCGGGTGATCTACTAACAGCTCCAGTGCATCCCGGGACACGGCCTCTTTTAAAGATTTCATCCTCACCGCCCCCCGCTTGAGCAAACTGTCGATGTCCGGATACGCCACCTCTGTAACCAAAACCGCTTTTGCCTCCGTTCCAAGAAGAGCTGTCAGCCCGCGTGGCGAGTCTTCAAAGCCGATCACAGCCCCTCCCTCTTTTGCCAGAGTGTCGATAGCAAAACGGTAGCAGTCGGAGCTTGGCTTGGGATTCTTATAATCCTCCCTCGTGATCCAATGCCCGATCTGCTTAAGCTCTTGTAGTTTTCCCCTGATGATATCGATCTGCGCCCGGTCGGAATGGGTGACGACCGCCATCTTGATCCCTTTGCTGTAGAGCGCGCCGATCAGCTCTTTGGCCCCCGGCATCCACTCGATCTCTTCCCTGCGGAGGAGATCAAGATAGGTCTCTCTCTTGACGCGGTAGACATTTTTCCACTCAGGAATCTTCCTTTTAAGCTCGGGAAACTGGCGGTAGATCTCCTCTTCAAGCCCTTCCGCTTTAAAATGCGCGGTCTCAAGGTACTTCGGAAGGTCCCATCCCAAGGTAAACCCGAGGGACTGGATGGTTTCTGTGTACGCTTTGAAATGCACCTTTTCGGTGTTGACGAGCAGGCCGTCAAAATCAAAGAGAACGAGCGAGTAGGAATCTGCCCAGGAAAGCATGTGGTCTCCGCCTTGGTTTGCAAATAACAATTGAAAGTGCGTTAATTGTACCTAAAAGAACAAAATTTAAGCCACCCCCTATGAAAAGAGATCTGGTCATTATCTGCCTATGGATGTTGCCGCTTTTGTCTTGTAGCCTGGAGGATAAACACCGGGAAGCGAAGATAAAAAGACAGAACCAGACGGGCGAGATCATCGAGCGCAAAGAGGGAGAGCGGCGCTTTTTGGCCGAGCGGCCGAAACCCTCAACTCTTCCCCGCTACCCTTGGTCAAACCGTTTTGAAAAGGGAGCTAAAATTTCCCTGAACGATGACAAAGAAACTTCCACCCCTTGATCTTTGCCTTCTCAAAAATGGCCTTTTGCTTTATAGTTGTGACATCTTCAATGCCGCTGTGGCGAAATGGCAGACGCGGTAGACTCAAAATCTACTCTTGGCAACAAGGTGCTGGTTCGAGTCCGGCCAGCGGCAATTAAGCGGACGCTTTTCTAAAAAGAAAGCGTCCCTTATTCTTTTAAATTGCTCCCGCAGGGTTACAAACAACTTTTTATCTCTCAGCACCAACTTCTGAAATACAAAATCAAAAAGTTGTCGTATTTCATCCACTTGAGAGCTTTCGAAAATGTTTCTGGCTCGAGATGCTAAGCTAAATACCATATTTGCAGTGACATATGCGTTTGTATCAATTGAGGAATAGTGTTCCAACTCTTCCTCGACTTTAAGTCTCTACTTTCAGAGTAAAGGCACAAGAAAAGGCGCAGATTGAATCATCAACCATAGCTCTTCCAGGGCCATGGAAGAGCTTAAATCGCGACCGCTTGAAGAATTAAGCACAAAAGATCTGCTATCGCTCATCCAGCAACTTGATGGCAATATACGCCAGGAAGTGGCACCATTGCAGTATTTGACCGGAGAGTATACCGATATTGCTGATGATCTCCTTCTAGACATTGGTGTCAAAGAGGTCTCTCTACCACTTGCTTACTAAAACTTTACCGGATTTCATATGAATGAAGATGTCGTTGATGAAATTAAACAGGTTACTTTAGGCAGCCTGCGTGGGACAGAATTTACAGATGTCATAGCAAAAGCTCTGGAGCCTCATAGCGTCGTGATATTCTACGCAATCAACGATCCAAAAGGGGATGGGGGCTCTGGGACATTGGTTCACTACAAAGGTATCAAGGGAATCTTAACAGCTTCCCACGTCATAGCGCCTTTGAAAGATAAGCAATACATATATCTTCCATGCATTCTACGACCGGGCACTGCAGGTGTTTGGGAGGTTGTTGGAGTGCCTATGTATCGTATACATACTATTGATGATTTGAACTTATATTTATTACCTGAGTGGATACAAAATTGGTCTGAAAATGGTCTTGATATCTCACTTGTTCAACTTGAAGACAACATCTTCGAAGATATCGTCAAATTATGGGGTAAGCAGCCCATAGATTTGGCTGAAATGAGACAAAAATACTTGGGTCAAGAAGTGCAGTATTGGTCACCGGTTCACAAGCATGATTGGACATGGGTAATTGCCGGTACACCTCGTGAAGGTTGTGGACTCATTGAAAAGGATGTGAACTGTTTTCCGCATGCGGGTGTGTATCTTGGCGGTGGCGAAACAAAACTACGAGTTGACACGTTGCAACTTGTTCAATCGCCATACATGGGCAAAGAAGTCGATATCATCGAAACCCAGATTGGCCCTACACAAGACATTCTTCCTAGAAATTTTGCGGGATGTAGTGGTGGCGGGATGTATCAGACAAGAGAACGGCAAATAGGCGATCGCTTCAAAATGGAAGAAGTGCTTTTAGCAGGCGTCGTTGTTGCTGGTAATGAAGGTAAGGGACGACTCTATTCAAGAGGCCATATTGCCCTATATGACATTTTTTGTGATTTTCTTGATCGACAGCTGAACAAAAAAATGTGCTAACATGCTGGAGTTGCCCCTATAAAACCGGACCACTAACTTGCAAGTTAGTGGTCCGGTCTAAATGGGGAGCACTCCATTGGGCCACAAAACCTACTCTATCACATCAAATTTTGTATGCATTTTTGCTAATTTCTGCCTGGCATCTGATAATATATTGATGAATTCATCCAGGGGGAAGCTAAGAGCCTCATCTGCATCTCCCGAGGGCAATATTTCAATTTTCATATTACCAACCCCACCATCTTGAGAAATTATTGCGATCTGCTGATTATCAAAGCAAATATCAGCCACCATTTCTTCATAATCTAAATCACTACAATATCTTATATAAAGCATTTCAATCCTACCTTCGGTCTATGTTTACAAATCCACGAAATGAACCATCTCTTTTAAAATATGCACCTCTTCCATCGGGAGCATAAATTTCAAATCCATTTCGTGTTTTGACATCCCTAATAAAAACATTTTTCGGATGGGTCAAGATATCATCTAGATGATATTGGCCCTGCAAATTTTTGCTAGCAATATTCCCTGTGGCCTTTGGAAAAAGACTACCTGGTCTACCTCCATGTTTATCAAGGGCTCTCCCTGCTTTGGTAAGACCATCACGATCTATTACCTGTCCGGCTTTAGAAAGAGC
>NZ_CWGJ01000023.1 GCF_900000175.1 Estrella lausannensis | reverse complement strand
CCCGACATCGACATCGGAAATGATCAAGCTGTTGCCATTATCCTGGCTCAGTATGAGGGCAGTGTCTTCGAGGGTAGATACTTGCTCTGGTGCACTGATAGCTGGGGCATCGTTAACCGCTTCGATGCTGAGAGCTATCGTCTTCGTATCGGATAGATCATCTCCACCTGTCGCTTGATCATTGGCAAACAGCGTGATCGAAGCCTCACCATTATAATTTTCTTTCGGTGTAAAAGTAAGCCCTTCCAGAGCAGAGTTAACGTCGGAGATTTTTCCATTAAACACCATTATGGAGTCGCCACCTCCACTTCCCTGAACAAAAATGAGCCCCTTCGTTTGAGATAGGCTCAACACCCCATTTTGAGAAGAAATAACCACCTGAATATCAACGTTTCCAATATCGACATCAGATATGCTTAGACTATTGCCATTGACCGAACTAAATATGATTGAAGAATCCTCAAGCATAGATGCTGAATCAGGAGCACTGATCACAGGTGCGTCATTAACGGCGTTGACTGTGATCAAAACCACATCCGTATCCGATTGCGCCCCCCCAGCGCCGGTGTTGCTCTGGTCATTTGTTGTCAGGCTGATGCTGGCTGTGCCACTGAAGTTCTCTGAAGGAGAAAAGGTAAGTCCGTTCAAGGCGGCGTTGATATTGGCAGCCGTTCCCGTAAAGACCATGCTTGAGCTGTTAGTGCCGGTACCTGTAGAGAACGTCAAACCGTTCGTTTGACTTAACGACATGGTACCATTGGCTGATGTCAAAGTAACCTGAAGGGTGCTTGAGCTTGCGTCTACATCACCTACAGAGATCTGATTGCCATTGGCGGCCGAGAAAGTCAGTAGAGAGTCTTCATTGACGGAAGCTGTCGCAGGAACCTGGTTGACGGGAGTGTCATTAACTGCAACCACGTCGATACTAATAACTTTAGAATCCATGCTTTTTGCTTCGAGGTCAGATGTATCCATGACATCTATACGTATCGCTGCTGGGCCGTTGTAATTTGCATTTGGATTAAATGTGAGATTGTCAAGAGCATGATTTATATCCGGCAAACTTCCGGAAAACACGACATATGACCCCTTAAAATCGCCATCAATTAGCTTTAAATTGCTAATGTCTTTAAATGCCAGTTGACCATTCTCTGAGGAAAGAGTTACCTCGTAGATCCCTTTAAGATTATCTACATCCGAGATGGCAATACTTGCCTCTGACTTTTCACTAAATACAAATGAACTATCCTCCTGCATGGAAAGCTGTTCTGGCGATTTAATTAATGGAGCGTCATCAACAGGTTGTACTTGAATTTCTATAAACTTACTTGTACTCGGTTCAGTACCTTTCGCTTCTTCATAAACATCGACTTGAAGCGAAGCAGATCCACTGTAGTTGGGATCAGGGCTATAGATCAGAGTTTTGAGTGCCTTGTTGGCATTGTCAACCGAACCAATGAACGTTATTGTCCCTGCCTTGCTGGAATCATCCTCTATGATTTTAATACCCTCAATTGAAGAGAGCTTGATAAAACCATTAGTAGAGGAGACCACCACTTTAATTTCATTATCTCCTTGGTCGACATCTGAAATTTCAATCGTATTCTCTTTTTCCTGATCAAAAGTAACAGACGTATCTTCGCTAATAACAACTAATTTTGGCCCGGTTATGATCGGAGCGTCGTTGACGGCTGAGA
>NZ_CWGJ01000022.1 GCF_900000175.1 Estrella lausannensis | reverse complement strand
GCAGCAGTTGCGGGCCGGGCGCGAGAGGCTCTTGCTCCGGAGCGTTTGCCTGTCCCGGGATTGGAAGGGCTAATATTAGATTTGGAATGGAGTGGAAGTTAAAGGGGTTCATTGACTTATCCTTGATAATAAATAGTTAAGAAAGGAGGGCTTCCGTTTGCGAGAAAATTTAAACGACCATTAACTATACCGAAACAACTTGAAGAATTGGAAATTTGACCAGAAGGGCCTTAAGAATTTTTGTCCGGAACGAGCGACCATTGCCGAGAGGCAAGGCGCGAGTGAGAACGAAAATTCTTAAGTAAATCCGACGAAGCCAAAGACCAATTCTTCAATTTGTTTCGGTATAAAGCTAAATGGTCGGGTTCAATAGTGCAGGGGTGGGCTTCTGCCTAAATTTCATACCCCTCTTTTGCCATTTGCGTTTTCATGACAGAGTTCAATCTATCTAGAGCTAAAGCCGCTCTGGGGTATGCCTGAGCGTAATATTCAAACGCCTTGAGAATATCGCTCTCGACCCCCTCTCCGGATTCGTACATCATTCCCAGATAAAGCATCGATTTGGCGTGCTTTGCGCCATCGGCAGCCCTTCTCCAGAGGTCGCACGCCTTCTGATTATCCTTCGGCAAACCATCTCCTGTGTGGTAGCGAAACGCCAGTGCATTGAGCGCGGAAGGATAATCCTGGTTTGCAGAAAGCTGTAGGTAGTGGATCGCCTCTTCCACATTAGCTTCCACTCCATCGCCTATGAGCTTCATCACTGCGTAGCTATACTGAGCCGATCGCCCTCCCCTATCGGCGCATCTTTTGTATAAAGCGCATGCTTCGGGCTTATTCACCTCGGTTCCTTCTCCATAAAACAGAGTCGCTGCAAGAGTATACTCTGCCTCGGCATATCCCTTAGATACCGCCCTAAGGAGGAGTTTATGGGCGCGTGGCAAGTCTTGAATGATGTGTTTACCTCTCTTTAGCTCCATGGCGAGCCTATACTCTGCTTCAGGCTGCCTTAAGATGTCGGCGTTCTCCTCGATGAGCTTGAGTGCCTTAACCGGGTCGGCTTCGACTCCTATACCTTGCAAAAGCAGCAAGGCATAATTGAAGCGTGCTTTGGTATGGCCAAGAGCTGCCGCGACTCTCCAGTAATAGGCTACTTCAGCACTTTTCTCGCCATTGGGATGTTTTTTGTGGAGGATCGAACCCATAGCAAAACAGCAATCAACGCATCCGAGATCTGCCCCTTTGCAGTAGTAGTTGAATTCTACTTCTTGCCCCATGCTTAAGGGAGCTGGATTCTTCGAAGCAAGGAATGCAAGGGTAAAAGCACTTCGGGCAAGTCCCTGTTGCAGCATATTTTCCATCGTACGAATGAATTCCTGCCTTTGATCTTCCGTCATCAACCCTTCATAAACCAATTTCCGGATATTGCTGAGAGCATCTCCATGCAACATTTCAAGCGGGCGCTGGCGCTCCAGTTTAGCACACAAATCCTCCTTCTCACCGGGAAGAAGTAGAGATGAATCCTTCCTAAACCACTGTCTCCTAGATACAGGCGGCTCCTTAGGGGCTTCACGACAGATTTTTTTTGGGGGGAGTCCGGCCGGTGCCAGGTCTTCATTCAAATCATCACCTTGCTTTCTTTTCACCCCTTGACACTCCTCGGTATCCATGGGCTCCGGTGCGGCTAGGATGGGGGCCGGGTGCCCATTGAACATTGCCTGGGGAGCCGCTTGCATCGCAGGCAAATTCCACAAAGGATTGAAGGGTGCAGGATTCG
>NZ_CWGJ01000021.1 GCF_900000175.1 Estrella lausannensis | reverse complement strand
GTTAATTGACAGCGATAAGATAGCAAAGTGCGTAAATGTGTGCATTTGTGCGGACCAAGTTGCTGAATAAGCAACAGAGTCAACATATATAAGAAAACACAATATCGAGTTTTCAGAGTTTTTTTTCTTTGAGAATTTGATCCTGGTTCAGATTGAACGCTGGCAGCGTGGATGAGGCATGCAAGTCGGACGAAGTATTTTAGCAATAAGATACTTAGTGGCGAAAGGGTTAGTAATACATAGACAATCTGCCTTTAACTTTGGAATAACGGCTGGAAACGGCCGCTAATACCGGATGTGGTGAAGAGAGGCATCTTTCTTTCATTAAAGCGGGGGCTCGTAAGACCTCGCGGTTAAAGAAGAGTCTATGGGATATCAGCTAGTTGGTGGGGTAATGGCCTACCAAGGCTAAGACGTCTAGGCGGATTGAGAGATTGACCGCCAACACTGGGACTGAGATACTGCCCAGACTCCTACGGGAGGCTGCAGTCGAGAATCTTTCGCAATGGGCGAAAGCCTGACGAAGCGACGCTGCGTGAGCGATGAAGGCCTTCGGGTTGTAAAGCTCTTTCGCCTGGGAACAAGAGAATCCGGATAACACCCGGAGGATTTGAGGGTACTAGGTAAAGAAGCACCGGCTAACTCCGTGCCAGCAGCTGCGGTAATACGGAGGGTGCAAGCGTTAATCGGATTTATTGGGCGTAAAGGGCGCGTAGGCTGATGAATAAGTCGGGTGTGAAATCCTGGGGCTCAACCTCAGGGCGGCACCTGAAACTATTTGTCTAGAGGGTAGGCGGAGAAAACGGAATTCCACAAGTAGCGGTGAAATGCGTAGATATGTGGAAGAACACCGGTGGCGAAGGCGGTTTTCTAGCTTACTCCTGACGCTGAGGCGCGAAAGTTAGGGGATCAAACAGGATTAGATACCCTGGTAGTCCTAACCGTAAACTATGTATACTTGGTGTAGCTGGTCTCAACCCCAGCTGTGCCGTAGCTAACGCGATAAGTATACCGCCTGGGGAGTACACTCGCAAGGGTGAAACTCAAAAGAATTGACGGGGACCCGCACAAGCAGTGGAGCATGTGGTTTAATTCGATGCAACGCGAAGAACCTTACCTAGGCTTGACATATAGTAGACCGCATCAGAGATGGTGCTTTCCTTCGGGACTGCTAAACAGGTGCTGCATGGCTGTCGTCAGCTCGTGCCGTGAGGTGTTGGGTTAAGTCCCGCAACGAGCGCAACCCTTGTCATTAGTTGCCAACAGGTGAAGCTGGGAACTCTAATGAGACTGCCTGGGTTAACCAGGAGGAAGGTGAGGATGACGTCAAGTCAGCATGGCCCTTATGCCTAGGGCTACACACGTGCTACAATGGCCGGTACAGAGGGCAGCCAACCCGTGAGGGGGAGCAAATCCCAAAAAACCGGCCCCAGTTCAGATTGTAGTCTGCAACTCGACTACATGAAGTTGGAATTGCTAGTAATGGCGTGTCAGCTATAACGCCGTGAATACGTTCCCGGGTCTTGTACACACCGCCCGTCACATCATGGGAGTTGGTTTTACCCGACGTCGCTGACTTAACCGCAAGGAGAGAAGCGCCTAAGGTGAGGCCGATGACTGGGATGAAGTCGTAACAAGGTAGCCCTACCGGAAGGTGGGGCTGGATCACCTCCTTTAAGGACAGGAAGCTTGAAGATCTTCGGATCTCGGCATCCAGGTTGGGCCAAATGCCACTTTCGCACATTGCTGTCTTATCGCTGTCAAAAAC
>NZ_CWGJ01000020.1 GCF_900000175.1 Estrella lausannensis | reverse complement strand
TAACAAAAGAGTAACAAAAATCAAGTAATAGATTGCGACAACAATTGGCGCTTGAGAATATAGACTATATAGTCATTAAAGCTTGTACCTAAATCTTTTTTGGTCAAGCTATTAAGGGCTGCTGGTGGATGCCTTGGCATTAGAAGGCGAAGAAGGACGCGAAACCTGCGAAAAGCTTCGGTGAGCTGGAATAAAGCTTTGACCCGGAGATATCCGAATGGGGAAACCCGGTGGCTTAGAAAGCCATCATCCTGCTACTGAATTCATAGGTACAGGAAGCGACACCCGCCAAACTGAGACATCTAAGTAGGCGGAGGAGTAGAAATCAAACGAGATTCCCAAAGTAGCGGCGAGCGAACAGGGAAGAGCCCAAACCGAAGTCTCTGACTTCGGGGTTGTAGGGCAAACCAAATGAGTGTGGACGCTTAGCAGAACCTATCTGGAAAGATAGACGACACAGGGTGATAGTCCCGTATGCGAAAAGCCGACACGCCGAGGTTTGTACCTGAGTAGGGCCGGACACGTGAAACCCGGTCTGAATCTGGGGGGACCACCCTCCAAGGCTAAATACTAACTAATGACCGATAGTGAACAAGTACCGCGAGGGAAAGGTGAAAAGAACCCCTGTTAGGGGAGTGAAATAGAATCTGAAACCAGCAGCTTACAAACGGTCGGAGGCCTATGCCCACTCTGTGGGAATGGCTGACGGCGTGCCTTTTGCATGATGAGCCAGCGAGTTAAGCTAGATGGCGAGGTTAAGGGACTCCGTTCCGAAGCCGAAGCGAAAGCGAGTGTTAAAAGCGCGTTTTAGTCATCTGGTTTAGACACGAAACCAAGTGATCTATCCATGGCCAGGTTGAAGCACAGGTAACACTGTGTGGAGGACCGAACTAGTGAATGTTGAAAAATTCTTGGATGAGCTGTGGATAGGGGTGAAAGGCCAATCAAACTTGGAGATATCTTGTTCTCTCCGAAATAACTTTTGGGTTAGCCTCGAGACATGCTTTACAGGGGTAGAGCACTGGATTCACGCGGGGGCCTACCGGCCTACCAAAGGAAACCAAACTCCGAATACTGTAAAGGAATCTCGGGAGATAGACAGTGGGGGATAAGCTTCATTGTCGAGAGGGGAACAGCCCAGATCGTCGACTAAGGCCCCGAAATCTATGCTAAGTGAGTAAGGAAGTAAAGACTCAAAGACAGTTGGGATGTTGGCTTAGAGGCAGCCATCATTTAAAGAGTGCGTAACAGCTCACCAATCGAGAGTCTTTGCGCCGATAATTTCAGGGACTAAGCATAGTGCCGAAGTCACGGGTTCATCGTAAGATGAGCGGTAGGAGAGCGTAGTACATGCGTCGAAGGTATACCGTGAGGAGTGCTGGAGCGTGTACTAGTGATTATGCATGGCATGAGTAACGATAAAGGCGGTGAAAATCCGCCTCGCCGAAAACCTAAGGTTTCCAGGGTAAAGTTCGTCTTCCCTGGGTTAGCCGGTCCCTAAGCCGAGGCCGAAAGGCGTAGGTGATGGCAAGCAGGTTAAATATTCCTGCGCCACCTAAAACTATAGCAACGGACTGACGAAGTAAGTTAAGCGTGCGGACGATTGGAAGTGTCCGTGGAGGTATGAGGAAGGCAGATAGGTAAATCCGTCTGCAGGATTCCAGGTATCGACCAAGGGGAACCTTCGGGGGAACCGATGACGTAGCGCGAGGCTTCCAAGAAATAAGTTCTAGCTGTTGATGGTGACCGTACCAAAACCGACACAGGTAGGTAGGATGAATATTCTCAGGCGCGCGAGTGAGCTCTTGTTAAGGAACTCGGCAAATTATCCTCGTAACTTCGGGAGAAGAGGAGCCGCTGATTGTGATTCCCCTCGCGGGATGAGCATTTGGCGGTCGCAGAGAAATGGCCCAGGCGACTGTTTAGCAAAAACACAGCACTATGCAAAGACGTTAAGTCAAGGTATATGGTGTGATGCCTGCCCAATGCCAAAAGGTCAAAAGGAGAAGTTAGCCGCAAGGCGAAGCTTTGAATTTAAGCCCTGGTGAATGGCGGCCGTAACTATAACGGTCCTAAGGTAGCGAAATTCCTTGTCGGGTAAGTTCCGACCTGCACGAATGGTATAACGATCTGGGCGCTGTCTCAACAAGAGGCTCGGTGAAATTGTAGTAGCGGTGAAGATGCCGTTTACCCGCGACTAGACGAAAAGACCCCGTGAACCTTTACTGTACTCTGATATTGGCTCTTGATTTTCCATGTGTAGAATAACCAGGAGACTGTGAAGTTGTGTCGTCAGGCATGATGGAGTCACCGTTGAAATACTGGTCTTGGGAAGTCGGGAGTCTAACGAGCTTCCGTGAATCCGGAACTCGGACACTGTCAGACGGGCAGTTTTACTGGGGCGGTATCCTCCTAAAGAGTAACGGAGGAGTCCAAAGCTTACCTCATCATGGTTGGCAATCATGAGTAGAGCGTAAAGGTATAAGGTAAGTTAACTGCGAGACCAACAAGTCGAGCAGATACGAAAGTAGGGCTTAGTGATCCGGCGGTTGAATGTGGAATCGCCGTCGCTCAACGGATAAAAGGTACTCCGGGGATAACAGGCTTATCGCCACCAAGAGTTCATATCGACGTGGCGGTTTGGCACCTCGATGTCGACTCATCGCATCCTGGGGCTGGAGAAGGTCCCAAGGGTTTGGCTGTTCGCCAATTAAAGCGGTACGCGAGTTGGGTTCAAAACGTCGTGAGACAGTTTGGTTTCTATCTGTCGTGGGCGCAGGATACTTGAGAGGAGCTGCTTCTAGTACGAGAGGACCGAAGTGGACAAACCAATGGTGTTCCGGTTGTTCTGCCAAGAGCATTGCCGGGTAGCTATGTTTGGAAAGGATAAGCGTTGAAAGCATCTAAACGCCAAGCCTCCCTCAAGATAAGGTATCCCTATGAGACACCATAAAGACTATGTGGTTGATAGGTTGGATGTGTAAGCGCAGTAATGCGTGTAGCTTACCAATACTAATATGTCCATAGGCTTGACCATTTTTTTTTACAAAAAATGCCTTATAGGATGAGCAATCCCCTATAAGGATAAGCGCCAAATTAGAAATTTTCACAAGCTTGAGAAACTATATAGAACTAGTTTTCGAGCGCCGATTATTGTAGCAATAGAGATTTTGTTCCTGGTGGCACTAGAGAAGGAGCCATACCTGATCCCATTCCGAACTCAGAAGTAAAACCCTTCATCGCCGATGGTACTGCACGCAAGAGTGTGGGAGAGTAGGTCGCTGCCAGGTCTTTTGTTCGCCCTTACAGGCTATCCTGTAAGGGCTTTTTTTTTGCC
>NZ_CWGJ01000019.1 GCF_900000175.1 Estrella lausannensis | reverse complement strand
CCTAAATTTAAAATAAATATTTGCTTTCTACTGCAGAGAGTAATTTCCTTAGAGATCGTGCTGCACCCCTCTCGGTTCTCGTGCGCCCAAGCAGCGTCGTCTAGGAGATTTCAGGTGTTCTTGACTGTCTTGGCGCTGGGCATTGCTGAGCAGTAGCCGGTAGTCTTCTTAGACTTATCCGGGGATGGGTGGGCTTTCAGTTATCCTTCCGCTTGTGCGGGCTAATGGCTTCCGATCAAGTGCTCTATAATTAAAATCTTGTCTTTAGTTTATTTTTTGGCGGATTTGGTGTATTATACCCTCTATGATGTCACTTAAAATGGCGCTATAAGTCTAATAATTAAAAAATCAAGGTGATTTAATGACACTTCCTGTAAGCAGCACAGCAAATTCGACCACACTTTCCGCAACCAACCCCTTAAGCGAGCCATTAAGATGGTATCACGGACATGTTGTGCGTACGTTTGAGGCACTCCCAAAGCGTAACGCAATTCTAGAAGTCATTAAAAGAATTATTGTCGTCGCATTGATTCCTGTGGCTTATCCTCTTTTTGGATTTGCGGCATTGATTGGACGTATTATCGCTCCTTCAAACGAGGTTAAGGGAAATCAGATGCCGACAAGGCCGCCTTTAACAAACGAAATGTATCTCCCCTTTAGTGATATGGAAGAGCGTGTTAGCCTCAAATTGGTCGATGCTAAAAGAGCTAAATTATTTGTCATTGCCAATGCTCCGGAGGGTGAAATGATCCGCACTTTTAATTTTTCTGAGCCCATCGCCCTTCCAATTTCGGCGAGTGAACTTTTGAATGAAGAGGATCGCGCGACAATCGAGGAGTGGGACATGTCTGGTCGCGGATATTGGAGGTACGTGCTCTTAACCCAGAATGATGAAGGTATTTGGCGTCTTTGCGCGAAAGCTTCGGACTCTGGATGTGATCTGGTGCTTGGTCCTGACATGATCATGGATACTAAGGAAAATCTTGACCGTTGCATTTTTCATATACGCTGCCCGCGGCCAGAGGGAACCCTTACGTTTGAACGAATTCTTTCATTATAAATCTCTTCATTGTCAAAAGGCCTTGAGAGCTATTATTCAGGGCCTTTATCATCCGTAAGCTTTTACCTCCATCAGGTAAAAGCCCCCACCAGACCTGACCACAAACTCAGAGCATCCTGATTTGACCTCTAAGATTGATCAGGATCCATGCCGGCACTCTTTTTATCTTCTGAAGCTTGATCGATTGTAATTGGCGACAACGATACTCTATTTCTCTTAATAAAATCTGATGGCGTATTGATTGGTTTTGTATTTAACTTTGTGTTTCTGTATTCAATAAATTGATGTTGAGTTAGAGGTGGTCAATACATAGTACTGTTTTGACGGTGACAAGGAGGTTTAGATGGCGACGATCAACGCTTCATCCAATGGCATCTTGAGTTGGAGCTGGTGTGCCTTCACCCCAACTTCTCCACAGCAGAGAAAGCCAAACGGCTTATTCGAAAAACGGACACTAACGGACTGCCAGCGATTCACTCCACATGTCACCTCAGCGGTCGAGCCCGGCTCCATGGCGGGAAGAGCACTTTGGGTTTCTGCGATTCCGGAAATGGAGCTTGAGATCTGTTCTCACTTTACAGTGCGCTTTCTATTACGGATGAGGGCTGTTTCAAAGCACTTTCTCCAGCTCTCCAATCAGTCGCTTGTGCGTCAATTGAACTCGGGGGGTATAGCCCTTAAGGACATTGGAATCATCTCAATAGAGGGATTAGTTAATTTTTTTGGCAAAGAGGGCGGGCTGTTGACTAAGCTTGACCTAAGGCGAGAGAGGGGGAATGTAACCGGCTCACCCGTTACCGATAATGATCTTCTGCAGATTTCCAGGCATTTCAGACAGGTTAAGCATCTTTATTTCAAGGAAAGCTCCCAGACAAGCGCTTCGGAGTCTTACTACGCGGCGATGCCGCATTTGGAGACTT
The DNA here is from genome assembly GCF_900000175.1 of Estrella lausannensis. NCBI lineage: Bacteria > Pseudomonadati > Chlamydiota > Chlamydiia > Parachlamydiales > Candidatus Criblamydiaceae > Estrella > Estrella lausannensis. The sequence goes on along the minus strand of NZ_CWGJ01000019.1, from coordinate 128,960 downwards.
TGGTAGCCGATTCATTTAGTAACATTTGCAACCTTAACTTTTTAAAGTCCTCTGCAAAACTGAAGGTTTTGCGAGTTGAGCGCAGCGTTGCCAATATTTTAGATATCACATCCCTTGCGAGGTGTTCTGAGCTGGAAGTCTTTTACGCTCGTGGAGGTTCTTCCATCACCGATATCACATGTTTTGGACAGTGCAGAAGACTCAAAAAAATTGTGCTGTCAGGATGGTCGCATTTGGCAGATGTGTCAGCGCTGGAAAATTGTGAGAAGCTTGAAACGGTGGATTTATTCATGTGTATTGGCATCGAAAATATTGTGTTTTTTAAGAAAATGCCCGCTCTGAAAAAGATTTGCCTCCAAGGCTGCATAAGTCTTCCCCTCGATCAGCAGCAATATTTCAGGAGTGTAGGTCTTCTCTTTTATTTGAACGAAAAGCGATTTTGAGATCTTTTGGGGATAACCGATTTGGTTTTTGTCGATACTATTATAGCACAATTTTTGTGGGAATATATTCTTTTTGAAAACAAATTACCCTATTTGCTAAATGGTGAGTTAACTGCCTATGCCGAAAAAGCCTCAAGAATTTGATTTTTTTTGGCCCTTTTGAAACCTTCGTTATATCATACTCTCTTTGCATCAAGGGATAGCGCTTTAGAGACTGTCCACAAACTCAAATCAGTATGCTTTGCTGCTCCTTAGGACAATAAGCTTTGAAAAGTTTTCACGATATTGGATAAATTTTTTCGAAGCTTATAGTCCTAAGTGGCAAACAAACTATGCAATTTCAGTTTGCGGGCTGTCACTTATACCGAGCTTGGCCCTCCGGGAAAATTTTGAATCACGCCCGGTATGGATAGATTTTCAGAACTCAAAGCTTAAGGAGAAGTATGAGTTGTGTATCTCCGATGTCTTTAGAAATGCCTGTTTGGCATACAGAGTGTGATGGTTGTCACTCTTCCGATGGTGAAAACATAGATAATACCTCGGACTTTTCTGATGACTCTTCTTCGCTTTCGTCTGATAGCGATGATTCTGTTTCTGAAAATCAACAGATATCCGCTCCAACAACTTCCGGTAAACGCAAAAGGCGCAAATACTCTTACGACGCTAACATGACCTTCTCATGGAAGGCAGATCGCGAAATGATTTTTCAGCGCAGTGATAATACGATAGAGATCCTTCCTTTTGCTGGGAGAATACAGGAGCATGCGTTTCAGAGAATGCAAATTTTCTATATTCAGGCTCTTGCTTTCTACAATACAGGTGCCACGGTCAGGATCGTACCTACATCGCTCCAGCATGGAACTTCCGGGATACCCGGAATGTCCTCAGCGCACTCTTGTCTGCTCCCGGGCGCAGACGATAATATGCAGATTATCACGGGGAGGGTCGAAGATTCGGACGGCAAGAAGGAAAAACACCTGAGGCACATTATGAATGTTACGGTCGAGATGCCTCACCAGGTGAATGAATATGATGTGTTGATTGAAGGCAAATTCCGCTCCATCGCGCTTTCTCTTTTGAACCAATGTTCAAAAAAGGGGCTGCATCCCTACTCAGCCCTTGAGGTTTTAGTCGAAGAGATGCAGGAGTTTTTAGCGGATGGTTTCAGAGCAACTATCAGCAATATTATTAAACTGGAAAAAATGATCGCTTCTTTTGATGCTGTGATCGATGCGCTTCAAAGCGAAGAGTTGTCACAAGTGTGCCGGCGTGTGTTAAAGCTTGGAAAACTGATCAACTCCGACTTTGACGAGAGCAAGGCCACATTCTCTCCACAAATGAAAGGACGATTTTCGCTTTTGAATCCATTTTTTGACTATTTCAATCCCTATTTCAAAAACTGCACTCAGATACTCCATAATTTAACGACCAGAAAGCAATATTGTAAAGCGGCCACTAACTTGAAAAAGCAATACGCAAAATTTCCTGCCAGCGAAACCAATCCTCTGGAGCTTTTGGATGTCTCCACTCATATGAAAGTAAAGCAAATTCGAAAGCGCATCGAGCAGTTCCTTGACAAAGCCGATCCTATCGGTTTGCTTCCCGAAGCGGATGAGATTCAGCATGCGTTGAAAAAATTAGGGGAAAGTCTTCGAGAGGAGAGTATAGCGGAGGTCAGAAGAGGTCTGATTCATGATTTGAATAGGTTGTATGATACGGTCATCATCATCAACCAGCAGATGACAGGTACGGAAGCTCCTCCTTATTGTTTCTTATCGGGCCAACGCCGCAAAGGTAAAATCAGAGGCATGACGGACAAAGAGCTTGTAGCGCAGCAAAAGGCTTTGCACTCTGCCTTTGTGGTGATTTAAATCGATAGATAGAAAGTATCTCAATTTCTGAACAGAAACGCTGCCTCTTCCATAGAGGCAGCGCTTTGGTCCGATTATCTGATGGGGCAGGCACCTGTTGCGCACTCTTCGGCGAGTTCATCGTCGGTGAGCTCGATACCTTCATAGTTAACGGGCTTGAGATGGGCGACATAGGTGTCATAGTCGTCTTTTGTGACCACTTCCTGAGGAAGGTAGGCATACCCTAAGTCTTCGGCATTTTTTGTAGGATCGTTGCGGAAGATAAAAGAGACGCCGACGTAGCATTCCCAGTTTTCCAAGAACCAGTCGATGATTTCAGGAACCTCCGACGGGTCATAGGAAATGGTATTGGAGACGTTTTGCTCGCACCAGGTATCCATCAACATGCGGTACCACTCCAGCTGGGATATTGCCGAGTCGGCATTGACTTCTACCTCTTCGACTTTTCCGTTCTTTCTTGTCACTGTCTTGCGTGTAAAAGGAACGTTCTCGTATTTGACCGGAAACTTCACCAGAACAGATTCGGGTTCATACGGCTTTTCGACCACGGAGTAGCCAGCTTTACGGAACCTGTCGACCAGCGGGTCATGTTTGGAGTAGGTAATGTTGTTGAATATGTACTTGCCAAGGGGCATGTGCACGCCTTCGGGAACTTCGCCCCAAGTTTCGCTGCCCATAATTTTGCTTAGCGTACCGCTTGGCTTGATGCACGTCACGTTCTTTGGCAGAGGTGCGTTCAACTCATTTGCCATGCTGTAGGCCGCGCTCACGGCAATATTGCGCATTCTCTTGTAGTCGTATCTGCTCAAGTCGGGGCGGGCTCTGATTCCTGTCAGTCCAACGCCGCAAAGGTGCAGGAATTCATTATTGAGATGCCAGGCCTCCTGGAGGATTTCGTCACGGAGGTCAACCATTGTCTGCCGGTAATTCATCCTGGCAGCCATCCTTAGGGCATTTTCGAGGCCAACTTTGTCGCCTTTGAATGCGAGGACGTTGACTTCAGTCAGGTTGCAGAAACTCTTATTGCCGAGCAGAATCTCAACGCATGGGTTGCAGCCTTTGAACCAGGGAGCTCTTCGTTCCGCTTCCTGCGCGTTAATGAAGCCAGGCTCAGATCCGCCTGAGTCGAGCATCATTTGGAAAAGCTTTTCCATTTCAGGTCTTGTTGGCTTGTTGTAGAAGAGAAGACTGTTGTTGGACTGCTGGCGGTGTGCCTTGCCGGTGACCCACCACTCTTTTTTTGCGAGAGCAAACTCATCCCATTCCGGTTGGCCGTATTCGAAAAGGGCGATTTGGGCAGAGCGTCTGCTCGATAGGATTGTGCCCAGCCAGTTGACGATGTCGAGTATATCCATTCTTGTCAGCAGTTGATCTGCTCTGTTTGACAGGATTTGCGCAATGGCTTTGAACGCTTTTGAGATTTGCTCATCTCCCGAAGAGATCCAACCATACCCTTTAAGGCGTGTTCCTGCCGGTCTGATTTCAGAAAAGTCTAAGACGAGGGTTTTAGCGGGGAATTTCCCGGCGACCAGTTTCCCGATTGCCTTTGCCCAGGCGATTGCGGAGTCTCCGAGTTTTATAGTCCAAGTCCTCGTTTCCGGGTCATAGGTCTCCACGTTATGGGGTACTCCGCCTTTTTCCTTTCTGGGAGAGCGGATTACTTTGATCTCTTGTAGCGGGCAGCGGAAACCGTTTAGTGTTCCGGTGACCGGTTTGAATCCGACGCCGCATCCCTGGAGGAGGAGCCAAAGCACGTCGACTAAGTCATATACGGTTTCGACATAGGTAAAGGAGCAGTTAAACATGCACGATTCGCGTTTACGGCTGAGCTCTGTCCCGCCAAGCCAGAGAGTCCTTCCTGCGGGCATGATGTATCTTCCGAGGATAAGTTGTCGGCAAGCTTCGAGCTCGTGTTCTTCCCTTTCATTGAGAACCCGGCTGAGTGCCCTCTCCCACAGCCAGCGTTGATGCTGGATAACCCTGTCTACGACTTGGTTCCAGCTTTCCAGCCTGGAATCTCCTTCTTTAATCGGACGATGATATGTCCTGAGGGTTGTAGCGATGGCACGCGATGTGGGTTTTGTCATGAGCTTCTCCTTAAGTGTCTTGATTCTTTGTCCCGAAACGCCCGAGATCTGAGCCTTTGTGGAACAACCGGAATTCCATCTTCCAGTGATTCCGATGCTAAATTTCGAGTCGCTTCGGTATACCGTTCTTCAATCCAGGGATATCGAATGGTCCGAAAATAGGCCCTTCATCTAGTCTGAAAGGGCTATTTTCAAATCATTTCTTTTAACAAACTCGTTCACGGATTTCATGAATTTGTTTTGTGCGCCGGTCGCTATGTGGCACTCGCTCTAACTACAACATCTTGTAGTTGTTAGGGCTTTCCCTACAAGATGTTGTAGTTTTGAAGGCCTTTTTTAGCTTTTCAATGATATAAAAGTCAAGACTGAGAAATCTTTTGAATAGGCTCTGGGGTACCTCTGGAGGCATGTCTTAAAGTTTTGGAAATAAATGCTCTATCCCTGGCAAATCATCGCTTAAAAAAAGAGGGTTTGTATCGATACGGTCAGATACTCCGCTCTTTACGCACAAGTTTTTCGTAAGATCCCGACGATCATAACTGAGTTATTATTAGAAGTATACAAGCTCGTTTGCAGCCGTTGGAGCGCTCAGACAAAACTATTGATTAAAGAGCGCTGAAGTTTTGTTTGTTGCAAACTTGTTTAGGGGATGTGCCACTCCAGGCAACTCGCCTCGCCTGATTTAGAGACCATACGATTTTAGTTTGTGGATAGTCTCTTATACCGAAAGTGTCTCAAAAACCAATTTTTGAGATACTTTCGGTATACGCCGAACGAGTCTCAAAAACTAAATTTTGAGAGTCGTTCGGCAGGATCCTTCGCGCTTGAGTTTTTGGCGGCGCGAACTTTCGCTTTAGCTTAAAGTTTGGATCAGAATTTTGGTAATGGGGTCTTTTGCGGAAAATGGCTTCGTATCCGGGATGGTCGCGCGGCTGTTAATGGCCGATTCCAAAGCTTCCTTTTCAGCATCTTTGTCAAGAAGCCTGAGGAATTCGATACATGTCGAAGCCAGGTCCTGTAGGTCTTCTTCACGTTGAAGAAGAGGGATGCAGTGTTTGACCAGCTGCAAAAACAGGTCTTTGTCGCCTTCGTAGACAGATTCAGATAGCACCTCCAGGCAAAATTCCAGGTCTGTCGATTCGAGGGCTGTCTCATAGAGGGACTCCAGCGCGGACGGAGCTTGTCTTGGCTCCGTATTGGCAATCAGCCGTACTCTTAAAAGATCGAACCACTTTTTATCCGAGGTGTAATCAGAGAAGCTGTCGAGGAGATCTTGGGCGTAAGGATAGTTGCCGGATTCGATTTGCTCGGCGATGAAGTCATATAAGAAACCTTCAATGTCGTTGGCGCATCCTTGGCCTATCATCTGAAGGATTGATTCGGGATCGGCACCCTCTTCGCTGTTTTCTTCTAAAATGAGCTGCAGTTTGCTGAAAAGATCCTGGATATCCTCGAAAGTCGTCAAGGCTCCTTGGTCATAAAGATGTATCTGATGATCGAGCTCTTCACAAAAGATGGAGAGGCTGGGCTTCTCTTTTTCGAAACGTCTCCACAACTCAAACATTAAAAGGTAGAGTTGATCTTCCTTTTTAGGTTCAATTTCGTCATCGGCGGTGAGCTCGTCGACTAAGTCTTCAGGGGACTCATAGTTCTCGGCGAGGGCGTTAAAGCTCTCTTTGTCCAAGTGGTAGCCAAGATGTTTGATTCTACTGAAGATCAGAGGAAGTGACATCTCCCTATAGTTTTCAACCTGCCATGGCTCCACCTGAATGGATGGGTCCGAAAGCCAGCTGAGTCTCAGGGCCGTATAGAGTGCTCGTCGCTCAATATCCATCTTAAAAATAAACTGAATGCATTGTTAATGAACGTAAGTCTTGCAGATTACTCCGGGGAATATCCGCGCTATTTTGTAAAACTACGGAGGTCGCCAAAATGTTTCCTGAACGGAATACCTATCGGTTCAATTTGGAACTCAAACGTTCTAAAAAGACCGGCAGCTGCAGACATACTCCTCATTTATAACAGATTCCCTATCCGTTATGAAAGGAAAAACGGAGATCTTCCATGAATTGTTTGGGAGGCCAATTGGCACCGGTCTGCAAAAATGCCCTTCAGTATTTCCGGATGAGAGGAAGAGCTGCTTCTTAAAGACTGTAAGCCGGGGTCTTGATAGCGGCGTTTAATGTGGCAGAGGCTCTAAGCTATACCGAAAGTGTCTCAAAATTTGGTTTTTGGCAAAGAGAAAACTCTCGCGATTGAATGATCGTAAGCCACCTAATATTAAAAATATGAGATGACTTGTAATCTTTCAATCCCGAGACTTTCTCAAAGTCAAAATCCCAAGTTTTGAGATACTTTCGGTATATATGCCTGAGAGATGATTTTCCATCGAAGGGAGTGCCTGGCGCTTTCTTGAATGTAACGGGCGATGACTGAGGGTTTTTCCTTGGAAAAAAGGGAGATCTCTTCATCGGTCAATCGATAGACAATGGCCCTGGCTTTCTCTTCACTTCGGGTTATGCCCTGCATGTTTTGACGGCATTTGGCAAAGGAGCGCTGCTTTTTTAACAGCCTTGCCCCGGCATAAACGAGATAGAGGAGGGGTAGGAGTTTCAGCAGCTGGAGTTCTTCGAAGAGAGCGGGGCTTCCTAAAAAGAGAGCCATGATGTCGATCATGAAAAGGGTTAGGAGAATGAATACAAAAATCGAAGTTTCGGTAATCGAAGAAAATAGGGGGCCAATCAACCTGCGGAATCTCTTGGGGGACGAACTCCAGGCAATAATTTCTTCGTAGGCAGGGCACTCAAAGGCCATCCTACCGATATGAGACAGCTCGTGAACGATAATCTCAGTTCGGTCGTAAAGAAGGGCCTTTTGCTTTTGGAAAAAACATTTTTTTAGTTGGATGAAAGCCGCTGTGGGGGAATCCTTTTCCAGTTGGACGATCCAGGAGGTTCCGCCATGCCAGGGGGCGAGCTTTTCATTAGAAAAGAACAGGGGGGTGAAAGAGGGTTCAATTCCATAGTGGCGGCGTGCCTCCGGCAGGGCTTCACCCAGGATGGAGGCCGATATCTGCTCTTGCTCCCCTGTCAGTTGCAGCTCTTCATTCACCTTCTCTTTAAAGGATTCGAGATAGAGGGCCCGTTTTACGAAGCTTTCTTCAGATTCTTTGGGACCCGGGATGATCCCTTCGCTGTTCCATTTTAATATCTGATCGAAATCGGTTGTTTTCATGGATCCTGCCTCGGTGTGATTTTATTAAAGAGTACGGATGAATATTTTACAATCCACAGAAGAGGCAATGCGGGTTTGGGCTGAGGCCCCGAGTGTGAGTGTCAAAGAAACCTCAGCGGGATACCTGACTCTTTGCTGGACGTGCCTCATGGCAGGCAAGTTCAGAATCAATAAGCTGGGTTAGTGAAGCGTCCTTCGCAGGGGACGGATGCATAAAGGGGGCGATGGAGAGAAACTATTTTAAATTGAAAATGGATTGAAAATTTCTATTTAGGTAGGGTTCAGGCAGCCACTGTTGTTGAATTTGTTTTTTCTTGCAGAACGGGTCCGGTTATGGCAGGCTAGATGCTTATAATTTCTGAAATATTGTGATCACAAAGGAAATTTCCCATGTTGCTGGATGATTATGAAGATTTCAATGATGAGCAGATCAATACGTTAGACCGATACGTGACCAACACGAAAGGACATGTATTCGCTCTTAAAAATCTGCCTGAAGTCATCAAAGGCGCTCTTTTTTCACGTTACTCAAGGTCCAGCCTGGGTCTAAGGTCACTTTTAATCAAAGAATTCATCTCGAACGAAGACGAATCCCAGTTTCAGTTCATCGCCGGTCAAAGAAACGATACCGGCAATGCCGAACAGGCGGGGGCAATTAAGAAGGCTCAGAATTTCTACGATCGCATCCTGGATGGATATGGAGATGACTCCATCGGCGAGCTGGGCGGTGCGCATTTGGCAATCGAAAACGTTTCCATGCTTGCGGCCAAAGAGGTTGAAGACAGCCGCATTGGCGGATCACCCCTGGAGAAGTCAACACGCTATATCTATTTTGATCAAAAGGTAAAAGGCGAATACCTCTTTTACCGAGAGCCGATTTTGATGACCAGTGCCTGGAGAGGCCTCTACATCGATACCTGCAACATGCTGTTTGAGACCTATGGCAGGTTGATTCCTGTTTTGACTAAGATGATCGAGGCGACCTTTCCGAAAGATCCGGCTGCTTCGAAAGCCGCTTACACTGCAGCTTTGAGAGCGAAGGTGCTCGACTGCTTGAGAGGGCTTCTTCCGGCAGGAACCTTGACTAACATGGGAATTTTTGGCAACGGCCGCTTTTTTGAGGGATTGATTCACAAGCTGCATTGCCACAGCCTGGCCGAGATGCAGGAGTTGGGCAAGAGGTCACACGAGGAGCTTTCCAAAGTGATTCCTTCCTTTGTGCGCCGGTCGGATCTTTTGCATCACACCCATCAGGCATTTGAGCGGTATGCTATCAACGTTGAAAGTCAGATCAAAAATGCGACGAAAGAGTACACAGCTTTCCCGGACCGCTCCATGGAGCCGGGGGTCTTTTTGGTGGACAGCGACCAAGAAGCTGAACTCAACGTGGCTGCGGCTATCTTATTTGCCCACTCCAACAAGAGCATTGAGGATATCAAAACGTTCTTGAGGGGCCAGGGAAAGGATGAGATCGAGAGGATATTAGAAGCGGCCGCAGCATCCAGGGAGCACAGAAGACACAAATCCCCAAGAGCCTTGGAGCATGCATTCTTCACCTTCGACATCACAGCGGATTTCGGCGCTTACCGTGACTTGCACCGTCACCGGATGCTGACGCAGGAGAGGCAGCTTCTGTCTTGCGACTATGGCTATTGCATACCCCCTGAAATTGAAGGAACCGAGCTGGAAGCCGACTATGTGCGTGCGATGGAGCAGGCTAAAGAGGCGTTTGACACCATCCGGCAGGAGTTTCCAGAAGAGGCTCAGTATATTGTTCCCATGGCTTATCATGTACGCTGGTATTTCAAGATCAATCTTCGCGGCCTTCAGTGGCTTACCGAATTGCGTTCGGCCGCTGCCGGACATCCCAATTATCGCTACATTGCCCAAAGAATGGCTAAGCTGGTAGCCGAGCGCCACCCCCTCTTCGAGAGGTTTTTTAAATTCGTCGATTTCAATGGCTATGATCTTGGCCGATTGGGACAAGAGGAGAGACGGATAGCCAAGCAAGGTTTCGTTGACAACCGCTAGCGCTCTTTAGGTAAGTTGGAGCGCCCACGAACTGACATGGTGCGCTCCGCTGCCGGATGTGCTTGAACCGAGGGTGCTTTAAATTTTGAGACACTCTCGGTAAAAGCAAAGAATAGCCTCGGATTTGAAGTGTCGTACCCCCCCCAGTTCCCAAGCCATCAAAATTTGTCAGGTGGGATAGAAGAGCTCTTTTTGATAAGTGCGCCTCTTTTACTCAGCGAAAATCACCCTCTTGGAAGGGAAAACCTGCTGCCGGATCTGCGGTGCTTGTCCAGAAACAAAAAAGCTCGAATGCTAGATTTTGATAGGCTTTCGGCATACATATTAGAGTTTTGGTATAGTCTCTTAGAGACTTTTTACAAACTGAACTCGTATGATTTGTTTGCCGAATTGGGAGATATTCCGAAAGTGTCTCAAAATTTGGAGTTTTAGCTTTGAGAAAGTTTTGGGATTGAAAGATTGTAATCCACCTCATCTTTCTAATGTTTAGTGGTTTACACTCTTTTAATCCAGAGAGTTTTCTCTTTGCCGAAAACCAAATTTTTTCGAAGCTTATAACCCAATTCGGGCGCAAAGAGGGCTGATTTGAGTTCGTGGGCAGTCTCGTAGTTTAAAAACAGAGATCTCGCCAAGACGGGTGTGCTTACAGAGTGTCGATGTCCTTAATTGAAAATTAATAATTTGCTGGTAGGATGCTTTCATTATTTAATTTTATTTATTAGAAAGAAGGGTTTATGACTGTTTTCTTTAATACGGAAATCAAATCTGATAGTTTTACGGAGAATCTGGGGAACTTTTGTTTGCTTCCGGTCCGTGTCCTTTTCGAGGGCAGGACATTGACCAAAATTGATCAGGTATTTCTTGAAATGGAATCCCTTGAAGGTTCTTCTGTGATTGGAAAAGTGTGCAAAGTGGCGCTCGCGCTTATATTTTTAGTCCCTGGGGTAATCTTGGGAACTGTCATCAAAGGCCTCTCCTTTATCAATTTCAGTGTCCGCGAGTCCCATCACCTGTTCAATCAAGCGAGCAGCACTCCAGGTTCCCAGAGAGTATTGATAGAGGGCGAGACCATACGCTTTAATCTGCTGGGAAATCCAGACGAGCTGAACCCCTCCGTCAATTCTTTCCAGCATGGGCTGCCTTATGATTGGATCGAAAGCTCGATAACTTCCCCTAAAAAAATGAATTTAAAGGGTATCAGACCTCACGTCGTTGAAAGATTATTTTCTATGCGTGTGAATTATCATGCCATCGATGAGCTGGATATCAGCAAAACATCCATGGTCTCCGAGCAAGTCAGAAAAGTTGCCGAACTTTGCCCTAATTTGCGCAGTTTAAAGTTGGAAGGTCTTCATTTTAACGAGGACACAGCGGGCTATATCAGGGTGAATTGTCAAACTCTGGATCAACCGTCTCTACAGGAAGTCCAAAAAGCTGTGGGCGTGGAAGTTTAGAGAGTGGATGCGACTACTCAAAGGAAAACTTGTCGCTGCGAACTGCCCTTTGAGGAATTTCTATATTTCCGGGCCGCGAGGTGTGCCATCCAACCAGGAACGGTTGAATTCGAGTTTAGCTAATTTGCACTCGAAGACACACCTCTCGGTTACTTTACGAAAATTCTAAGAGCGTTATAGGGCGTTTTACTCTGCAAATCAGCGGGACGGATTTTGAAACCCGCTCTCGCAGTAGACGAATCTTGTTGATTTATCCAAGATAGGGTACTATTGGCGCAATTGGTCTTAAACTATATTTTAGTTGATGCGTTCGTCATTCACCTATATATTTCTCTCTCCCATTTGGTGGCTTTAAGAGTTTGTGGACAGTCTCTAAAACCACTTTCCCTCTGCACGCCTTTTTTCAAAGATCAGACATAGTTAAATAAGGAATCACAGCGATGAGCACTGAGTTAAAGGGTTCAAAACAAGGGAGCGTTATCGGGACAATCCTCTTGATTGGCGGGTCTTGTATTGGGGCGGGGATGCTTGGACTGCCTCTATCCTCCGCGATGACCGGTTTTTGGCCGTCAACGTTGATGTTTATCCTGACATGCCTCTTCATGGTATCGACGGGAGTGCTTCTGCTTGAGACCACTCTTTTTTTTAAGGGAGAGGTCAATTTGATCTCGATGGCAGGAAAAACCTTGGGAAAGGGGGCTAAAAGGGCTGTTTTTGCCCTGTTCATATTCCTGTTTTACTCGCTGATCGTTGCCTATTCGGCAGGCAGTGGCGCCCTTTTTGCCGATTTTTGCGAACAATTTTTGGGTATACGGCCTGAGGAGTGGGTTGGAGGAGCTCTTTTCAATCTTCTTTTTGGTTTTTTAGTCTATATGGGAACCGGGGCTGTAGACCGGGTGAATCGGCTGCTCATGGGTGGATTGATCATCAGTTATCTAGCTTTAGTCTATCTGGGTATTGAATTTGTCGATCCGGACAAGCTTAAAGTGGCCAACTGGGGAAATGCTTTGTGGACGCTGCCGGTGATGGTGATCTCGTTTGGATATCACAACTTAGTACCGAGCCTTTCCCGGTATCTTGGCCATGATGCACCGCGCATCCGGTTTGCCATTTTTGCCGGCTGTCTACTCCCGCTTGCTGCTTACATGCTGTGGGATTATCTCATTTTGGGGATCATCCCCTTGGAGCGCTTCAAAGAGGCGGCCGAAGGGGGGAGGATGGTCACTCACTCGTTTAGGGAAGTGGTTGGGGAAGCTTCTGTGGTGCAGATTGCGGAGTATTTTGCCTTTTTTGCGATCGTCACCTCATTCATTGGCGTTGCCCTCAGCTTTGTCGACTTTTTGTCGGATGCCTTTCAGGTGAAGAAAACACCTTCTTCCCGCTTTCTTATCACCCTGCTAGCTTTGTTACCCCCCTATATCTTCTCGCTTGTGTATCCCAAGATTTTTTTGATGGCGCTGGACGCTGCCGGTGGCTTTGGCGCGGTAATCCTTTTCGGAATCATCCCCGCCATGATGGTGTGGTCCGGCAGATATCGGAAAAAACTATGGGAAAAGCCCTTGCTTCCCTTTGGCCGGCTGGGGCTTCTTCTGGTAATATTCTTCAGTCTGGTGGTATTTGTAGTTGAGTTGATTTCCGCTGTGCAGGGAAGGGGTTTTTAGTACCAGCTCAAATCATTAACTTATTTCACAACACACTGAAAGTGTACAAAAAATCGGGCCTTTTTGATAGGTTCTCAAAACAAAGTTTAAGTTCTTAGGATATTCATGGAAAAGAAACGAATACTGACAGGAGACAGGCCGACCGGAAAACTCCATCTTGGCCACTACGTCGGATCCTTGGTTAACAGGATCAAGCTTCAAGAGAGATTTGACTGCTACTTTATCATTGCAGATCTGCATACGTTGACAACGAAGCCTGAGAAAGAACATATCATGTATCTCAGGGAAAATATCCGGGAAATGGTTCTCGATTATCTTGCCTGCGGAATCAATCCATCCCTCTCGACGATTTACCTTCAGTCGGCAGTTCCTGCCATCTACGAGATGAATTTAATATTCGAAATGCTCATCTCCATCAATCGCCTTACAGGATTACCCAGCATCAAAGAAATGGCAAAAAATGCCCATCTCGCAGAGGAAAGCGTGCCGTTTGGACTGATTGGCTATCCCGTGCTTCAGACAGCAGACATCCTGATGCCCCGGGCACATGTGGTTCCGGTTGGAAAAGACAACGAGGCGCATATCGAGCTTGCGCGCGACATCGCGAGACGTTTTAACCAATACTACGGCGAGGTGTTTCCTCTTCCGGAAGCGATGCTGAGTGAAGTGCCGACGCTGGTGGGAACAGATAATAAAGGCAAGATGAGCAAATCGGCAGGCAATTGTATCTTCCTTTCCGATGATGCCAAAACTGTCGATAAAAAGGTTCGGGGGATGTACACCGATCCGAACCGTGTTCATGCTCACATCCCCGGCCAGGTGGCAAACAATCCGGTCTTCACCTACCACGATATCTTCAATAAGGACAAAGCGGAAGTTGCCGAGTTAAAAGCGAGATATGAGGCAGGTTCTGTCGGTGACGTGGAGGTGAAAGAGAGCCTGGCCAAGTCCCTCAACTTGTTTCTGGATCCCATTAGAGAAAAACGAAAGCAGCTTGAGGGTGAGAAGGGGCTTGTCGAAGAGGTGATTTATAAAGGAACCCTGAAAATGCAGGAAGTGGCGGAGAAGACCGTAGAAGAGATGCGCTCTGCCATGGGGCTGACAGGCGGATGGAAAAAGATCAGCCGCATTGCCAGAGACCGTATGGAGAAGGCAAAAAAAGAGCTGCTCGCCTCTTGAAGGGGTGCTGGCGGATTCGGATTTCACCGGCTTTGGGGGCAAAATGCGTGAGCTGAATTGACCTCAAAGCCGACGAAGTACGCCGGCGATCTTCAGCACTCAATTTTTTCATTCTAATTCAGAAAGGAAGTCATCCGATTTGAGTTTTCCGTTCACTAATTGATGAGGCCGGGAGCTTTCACTCTTCTCCACCGGGCTAAAACTTGTCCAACAGAGCGCCAGTGTAGATTTTTCGAAACTACATGGCCGGCCTATGCTCTTCAATCCTTTATCCTGAGTCGGTCTGCAAGGAGTGGTGACCCGGTTTTGGAGTTCGCCGGTCAGAGCGTCTCGACCAAATGGTCACCTGCTAACCAATCGGGGAAGCAGTCTCAGTGTTGTCGATGCTGAAGGTTTTCTAGCGGCATTTCTTAGATAAATTAGTCGAGATACCGTCTTCTCCGTACTCTAGTCTTGGTTTATTAGAGTTGGGGATATCCTGCTAGGGCAGGTGCTGGCTAGCGCCGGTTTTGGATCGATAACGAGCGTATTTCAAGATTGGGGGGTGGATCTACGAAAGCTCCCAAGGCACTCTTTTAGCACCCCAAGGTTTTGAGGCGCATCCGAGCTAAAATCCTGAGCCATCGAGGCGAGTTTTTTTGTCCCCGATACACAAGCGGTATCGGGGCAGAGAAGAGTAAGATTGATATCGGCTATTTAAGCTTCAAACTCCTTGTCTTTACCGCAGCACTTTTTGTACTTTTGTCCGCTGCCGCATGGGCAGGGGTCGTTGCGGCCAGTCTTGGGTCCTATTACAACCGGCTCAAGCTTTTCCTGAGGTTGAGCTTCCTGTCTCGATTCGGAAAGGGGTTCCTCTTGCGCCTGCGGCAGCGGTGCTTCGTCGACGAAAGAGCGCTCTCTTTCCATGCGCAGAGATGCGATCAGTCTTTCGATTGCAGCGGCATCACGGGGCATCATCTCAAACCTGAAGAGGTCATGGGCGACTTGGCTTCGCAAGTTTTTCCCAAACTCGTCGAATAGTTTGAATCCTTCGTGTTTGAACTCAAGAAGAGGATCTCGCTGGCCGAATGAGCGCAGGTTGACGTCTGTTCTCAAATGATCCATAGACAAAAGATGTTCAATCCACAGCTGGTCGATTTTGCGAATCATGATGTTGCGTACAGCTTCGCTGATCTGGTCATCCTGATTGAGGATAAGCCCTTCCGCTGATTGAGGAATGACAATTTTTTGCTTCTCATGCTCAATCTTTTGGGTGAAGGCGCTGGCGATTTTTTCATTGGCGATGTTTTCGATCTCTTCGATCTCAAGTGCTACATCATCAAAATCCTTAGGATTGAATGAGAGAGGAATCTTCTCCATCAACGCATCGCAAAAACCTTTGGCATCCCATTGGGCGCTGTCGCTCCTGTTCATGAAATACTGTTCTGCTGTCTGAGTGACAACAGTATCGAGGATCTCCTTGGCCAGGTGGATCGGATTTTCGGTCTCTAAGATTTCATTGCGGAAGGCGTAAATCTCCTGCCTCTGCTTATTCATGACGTCGTCATATTCCAGAGTGTGCTTACGGATCGTATAGTTGCGCTGCTCGACCCGTTTTTGCGCCGTTTCTATTGAACGGTTGAGCATTCCGGCAGAGATCGGCTCGCCCTCGGGCGGGCGGAATTTTTGGAGCAGAGCCGTCATCCTCGGCGAGGAGAAAAGGCGCAGCAAAGGATCTTCGAATGAAATATAGAACTTGGTCGTTCCGGGGTCGCCTTGTCTTGCGCAACGTCCACGCAGCTGCCTGTCGATCCTTCTGGATTGGTGCCTTGTGGTGCCAAGAACGTGGAGACCACCTTTTGCGGCGACGCCTTCGCCTAATTTAATGTCGGTGCCTCGGCCTGCCATGTTGGTGGCGATGGTGATAGCCCCTTCTTTTCCTGCTTCTGCGACAATTTCAGCTTCTCTTTCGTGCTGTTTGGCGTTCAGTACAGTGTGCGGGAGATTGTTTTGTTTAAAGATGCGGGACAGTTTTTCCGAGGCGCTTACCGAATCGGTGCCTATCAGGATAGGGCGCCCTTTCTCGTGTACGTCTTTGACCTCTTTAAGGATGGCGTTGTATTTCTCCCTTTCGGACATATAGATTTCATCGTTGAAATCATCTCTTAGCCCTTTCTTATGGGTCGGTATTTCAAGAACGTCAAGCTTGTAGATCTGCTTAAACTCGTTCGCTTCCGTCATGGCCGTTCCTGTCATGCCCGCAATCTTCTCATACATACGGAAGAAGTTTTGCAGGGTGATGGTGGCGTATGTTTGGGTTTCGCGCTGGATGGGAACACCCTCTTTTGCCTCAATCGCCTGGTGGAGTCCATCCGAGAAACGTCTGCCGGGTTGAGGTCTGCCTGTATTTTCGTCGATGATGACGATCTTGCTTTCTTGGACGATGTAGTCGACGTCGCGTTCCATCAGTAAGTGGGCGCGGAAGAGCTGCCGCAGGTTGTGCGCTCTCTCTTTTCGCTTAAGATCCTCTTCTTGCAGTTTCAGCTTCGCTTCCACTTTGGCGTTGTCGTCAAGATCAGGATCCAGGTCAATTTTGTGGTACTCATCTCCCAGATCAAGCATCACGAAGTCGTCTGCGCTTCCTTCACCGCCAGCGAAGGAATTCCAGGCATTGATGCCTTTGTCGGTCAGTTCGAAGTCGTTGCTTTTTTCATCGATGATCAGGTACAGCTCGGAGAGAAACTCCTTGCGCTCTTCTTTATTTTGCTCGGCATAAAAATAGAGATCCCATTTATCAAGGGCAGCCCTCAAGTCGGGGTTCTCCTTGACGCGCTTGACAATCTTGTTGCGCGGTGTTCCCTTATTGACCAGCCACAAGTTCTTAAGAGCGGCGTCTTTTTCCGGAGAGCTCTCAAATTTTTTTGCGGCCTCGCTGCTCTCGTCTTCTTCCGAACCGAGATCCTCCTTGAGGATTTTGAAGGCATCGCTTGCAAGCTTGGTTAAAAAATCGCGCTGTTTGCGCACCAAGTTATGAACACCCTCTTTCAGTGTGTCATACATTTGCCGGCTTACGGGGGCCGGTCCGGAGATGATAAGGGGAGTTCTCGCTTCGTCGATCAAAATGCTGTCGACTTCATCGATGATTGCAAAGTAGAAGCCGCGCTGCACCTTTTGATCTTTGGTCGTGGCCATGGAATTGTCTCTTAAGTAGTCGAAGCCAAATTCCGAGGCGGTGCCATAGACCACATCGTTTTTATAAACCTCTTGCCTTTCGTCCATCGGGATTTCGTTTGTCAAAGCGCCCGTGGTTATCCCAAGCCACCTCAGGATAGAACCGACCCATTGGCAGTCCCTTTTGGCGAGGTAATCGTTGACTGTAACCAGATGGACAGGCTTGCCCGTCAACGCGTTTAAATAGAGGGGAAGAGTTGCTGTCAGGGTTTTTCCTTCGCCTGTCTGCATCTCTGAAATGGTGCCTTTATGCAGGGCGATGGCGCCGATCAGCTGAACGTCATAGGGCACCATGTCCCACTTCTGATCATATCCTGAAACGTGAACTTGCGTGCCTGCCAGGCGGCGGCATACGTTTTTCACGACAGCATAGGCTTCCGGCAGGATGTCATCCAAGGTTTCGCCCGCTTTAAGACGAGACTTGAATTCCTCGGTTTTAGCTTTTATTTCGCTGTCGCTTAAGTTCTTAAGCTTTTCTTCTTCGACTGCGATCTGTTCGACAATATGTCGATATTTTCTGATAAGTCTGTCGTGGGCTGAACCGAAGAGATATTTTAAAAATCCAAACATATGATGATCACGGGTGAAGTTGCTGGAAATAAATTTTATTCAATACGGGGCTTTTACAGCAACTTGTGTTTCCGTAAAAGATGAGAGAACTTCTCTTGCCTACCGCCAGCTTCCTTCATAATAGTGGATGGCAGCCGTCTCTGGATGGATATATTTCTTGTAGGCTGAATGACCCAATTTAAATTCGTTGGCTGTCAGCGGATAGAAAAAAGTGGTGGGAAAGATGATATCGTAAGTGACAGGATCCTGTTGAAGGTATTTAAAAAACTCGGAGGTAAAATAGGCAGGGCCGGAAAGATCTGTCGGTTCTCTGGAAACAGAAGATTCAAAATTCGATTTCAAATGATCGATCAGCTGCTTGATCAGCGGGTGTTTAGCCTTGGCTGCGATGAGTCCGCTGGCGATCATCGGAGGGGGCGCCAAAAGGGCCGGCTCGGTTCCAAGCAGTAAATCCACCTTTTCTGAGGCGAGCTCAAAAAATGAAGGGTTCAGGCATTCAAAATCGGTGTCGGCATAGAGACCGCCAAACTGATAGAGGATCTCATAGCGCAAAATGTCTCCCTTGACACCGAAATTCGAAGCTTTTTGGTAGAGCTCAGCGTTGCTGAGTATAATGGATTCCACTTCCTTGTCAGTCCACAGCCTGTACTCCCATCCCTGCCAATTTGTCCATGTCCGCATCCACTGAACGTATTTTTTCGGCACCGGCGATCCCACCCAAATTTGATGGATAATTTTAGGGAAACCGCTTGCCTTGTCCTGAGAACCCTCTCTGTCATAGAGTGCTTTAAGCTGCTGAAGCCTTTCGATGAAAAGCGGGCTCTCTTTTTTGTGGAGCAAACGTTGAAAGAAACGTTTGTCTAAATTGTAGCGGTGATAAGAACTTATAAAATCGGGGTTTGGCCAAGGTGCGTCCAAAGCGGAAACCGATGAGATGAGGCTAAGAAGAAGTAAGGTGAGAGCCAAAGCAGGGGCAA
This sequence comes from Estrella lausannensis, assembly GCF_900000175.1. Taxonomy (NCBI): domain Bacteria; kingdom Pseudomonadati; phylum Chlamydiota; class Chlamydiia; order Parachlamydiales; family Candidatus Criblamydiaceae; genus Estrella; species Estrella lausannensis. Next base: position 110,243 of record NZ_CWGJ01000019.1, on the reverse strand, counting down.
TAAGGCGTCTTGCCCCTGCTTTTCTAAGAAGTCGGTTCATAGCAGATCGCGGCATGGATCATTCATCGACTTGATCAAAGAAGGAGAGGCCCTTAAGCCACTCTCCGGACCAATAGTGGAGCGCCACCGTCTCATCCCGGATGAGCTTGTTTTGCTCTTTTTGCTTCAGCTTGAATTCCGCTTTTGTGATGGGATAGAAATATGTCGGCGTGAATACGATGTCAATGGTGTCTTCATGACACGAATCGTAGTATTCTAAGAATTGCTTAGACAGGAATCCGGGGCCTGTCGCGTTGATGATGTCACCAAGGCTCATGGATTCTTTCAAGTTCTGAAGCTCTTGCAGCATGCGCTGCAGTAAGGGGTGTCCTGGTTTGGAGCCTATCAGGGCATTGCAGATGTGCAGCTTGGGGCATCCTTTAAGGGTTTCGATCCCGGCAAAAAAATCGTACTGCTCGGCTGCCCAGTCAAAGAAGGCAGGGCAGAAACACTCAAAATCGGTATCCACATAAACGCCTCCGAACTGATAGAGAATTTCGTAGCGGAGGATATCGGATTTGGCGCCGAGGTTTTTGACTTTTTGGTAAATGCCGGGATTGACCAATGTAATCTTGGCCACTTCGGCCTCTGTCCACAGCTTGTATTCCCATCCATGCCACTTCATCCACGTCTTCATGATCTTTTCGAATTTTTTAGGCACGGGGCTTCCCAGCCAAATTTGATGGACAACCTTGGGAATCGACAAGGCTGGATAGATGGGCGTCAGGTTATTGTTATAAAGAGTCTCTGTCAGCTTAAGCAGCTTGCCGCTTTGCGAATGGGGGGTTCTGACGTAGTGGTTGTAGATACCAACATCGATTCCATAGCGATGGATGGAAGGGACAAAATCAGCGAGATAGGGCGGGTTGGAGCACTGTTTTGCCGTAAGAAAATGGGAGGAGAAGAGGAGTAGCAGCAGGAGACAGCGGAAAGAGGATGAAATCATAATAAAATTCCTTTTTAACGCCTACTTTTAAGAAGTTTGTGAATTATTCACAACGCTAAAAAGGATCAAACGTCTTTAAGAGCCTGTGCCAATTTGGCACAGGCTCTTAGTGCATTTAGTTTTGAAGAACTAACTTCTCGATGTTTTGCAAGGAGAGGTATACCTCTCTTCCTGTTCTTCTATCCAGGTGCTGAAGCTGACGTGTTCCTTCACTCATAGGCATGCAGCGGCCAAGCTCATTCCATTTGTCAAAGATTTCCTCATGGTTTGAAGCTCCATCGCTAGCGGCGGCAAAGTTAGTTCCTAGCTCGGTCCAGAACCGGTGGATGTAGGACACCCCCCATAGTTTGGCCATTTTAAGAGAAGGCGGGGCCACAAGAGGTTGGATGTTTTCAAGGTTCTTTTTAAATACAGCGTCGTTCTCGATGCTGCGGACGATGTTTTCGAAAGCCTTTAAAAGATTGTGAGGGACTCTTTCTTTGGCCAAGCTGAGAGCGTCTTCCTTTCCTTTGAAAATTTTCCGTTCGGCGTTCATTTTAGCCCATTCATAGGTGTGCATGGCGCAGTCGTAGCCTCCGTTCGTGGTGATGAAGGGGCTGAATGCCTCCAGTTTCAGGAAAGTTGCTTTTTCGGGAGGGCTGTTTTCATTTATCCAGTCAGGTGAGTCGACAAGTCCGAAAAGAAGGTGTCCTTTGCCTGAGGGCCCAAGACCCCTGAGGAAGTCGATACCCTTGTGTAAGGAACCGGCCGCGTTCATGGGACCTCTTCCTTGAAAATGACTGGAGATTCTGTCTCCGCATTTGGAGGCGCGTTCTAAAAATTTGTAGAGGACTTGTTCTTTGTCTTCGATGACAAACGAGCCGCTGCTGTGCCCTTGTCCCATTTTAATGGCGATGCTCATTAAAAACCAAGACAGCCTGATGATCACATGATCACTTCCCAGAGGGTGTTGATCAGGAGAGTGTAATTCACCCTGAAGTACATGTTGATAGATCTCTTTTCCTTCCTGAATCATTTTCCGCACACGGCCTATAGGCAGATTGGGGCCGATCAAAACAAGATAGGCGTCCAGCCGGTTAATCGTATCTGCGTGGGTGAGGGAGGAAAAGGGTCTAATGGCGGGAATATCGGCAAGCTCTGGCGGCCTTTTCTGCAGAAGCTCTTCAAAAAAATTTCTTTGGGTCGAGACTAAAGAGGATAGTTCCATAATGGTTTCATCAACCCATACTGCATTCTCTCCATTCAATGATCTTGAGATCTCTTCTCCGCTTTCCTCAAGTCCCAAGTGGAGGTTGAATAAATTTTGAAAGCTATCGACGTATTCTGTAACCGCTTCTTGGTTTAGGTTCTCGAGGTCGATGTTTGCCTGAGTTTTGATGATTGACTCTTTAGCGGCCGAGAAGGTGAAAACGAGGGCGTCGATGACTTTCGTTGACTCTTCCGAAGTGAGTTTTGTCCCTTGCGGAGCTAAAACGAGCTGATGCTCGGTATCTGCTTTTAACGTCGCTCCCTGTTGACGCGATATCAGCTGAATGTTGTTGTGGATAATTTTTTCCACACACTCATCGCGAGATTCCTTGCCGAAGTCTACCTCTTCCAGCTTTATTGCCTCGCTGAGTTTAAAAAGAGCTTCCATATCTTCGAATTGCTTGAGGGTGCTTTCGTAGATTCGGCTCGTGATGGCGAGCTCTTTTTTCATCAGTTGATCGATTGCAGTAAAACGATGGAGAATCTCCTCTTCTTGATTGCCAAAAACAGTCGCCAATTTGGTTTTCCAGTTGTGCAGGCCGGTGATGGAGAAACTGATAGTCCTAAAGGTTTCCCTCGCCAGTTTGATGAGTGCAAGATTGGCGGGGCTTTGTCTTTGCTCGGGTGGCAGCTGCCGGTAGATGCCGATGATGTTATGATAGAGCTCTTCCGCTTTCTCGATTTCCTGGCTGTAGAAGGCGATCACCTTGTCGAAATTTTGGGTAGTGTAAGCTCCGGAAGACCATTTGTAACCGGGAATGTTTTCGACTGTTTTTTGGACGGGGGCTTCTTCGTAGCCGGTGAGCGTCCGGAGGAGAGCTCTGGCTCTGACGGTAGGTTGCAGATTTTCCCATTTTCGCAGTGTGGCAAGATCTTGAAAGTGAGCATTAATCACTTTCAGCTCATGGGTGATAGTCGCCATCGCATCGTTATAGGCTGCCGGCCTTCCTGCTGCCGTTTCAAGAAGTTGGCCACTCTCTTGAGGTTTATTGGCTGTATTAAAAAAACTAAACATAAAACACCTTTAAAATAGGATTGATTAATATATATACTGAACGATCATACAACTTTAAATTGTTTGTGTCAATTTTGTTTTGATTTTTGGTCGTTTCAGCCGGTTTTGGCGGTTGCCGGTTTTGGCGGTTTGGCAGCCGGCGGGATTTGGCAGGAAATCGGGAGAAGAGTATAGTTTTTGCAAGAATTGACCCTGAAGGAAGGAGGAATTTCATGAGATCGTCAAACCCGACCTTGCCCGATGATCTGTACTACGGATCGAGAGTGTATGGTGGCGAAAGAATGACAGTGCAGGGGGTGATCTTCAAAACGCTGATCTCACTTCTGCTCGTGATGCTCACTGCCGGTTATACATGGCTTAAATTTTCCGAGACCGGAAACCCCGCAGCGGTGACTCCCTGGATGATCGGTGGAGCGATTGTCGGATTTGTCCTGTCGCTTGCCACGGTGTTCAAAAAAGAGTGGGCTCCCATTACAGCACCTCTATACGCTTTGGCAGAAGGCCTTTTTATCGGAGGCATCTCGGCCATTTTTGAGCAATCCTATTCGGGAATTGTCTTTCAGGCTGCCTGCTTAACATTCGGAACCCTCTTTGCCATGCTCATGGCCTACCAGTCGGGACTGATCCGAGTGACTGAGACGTTTAAGATGATTGTTGTCGCAGCGACAGGAGGCATCGCCCTTGTCTATCTGATCGGCATCGTCTTGTCATTCTTTGGCGTTGGCATGCAGTTTATTTTCGGCAGCGGTCCTTTTGGAATCTTGTTCAGTATCTTTGTAGTCGGCGTCGCCGCCTTCAACTTGGTGATGGACTTTGACTTCATTGAGAAAGGGAGTGCGATGGGTGCGCCCAAATATATGGAGTGGTACGGAAGCTTTGCGCTGATGGTCACCTTGGTTTGGCTTTATATTGAGTTTTTGAGGCTCCTCGCCAAGCTGCGCGACAACCGCTAAATTTTATTCAGGGGCTGCCTTGCCAAGAGGTTGCCCCATTTTGCAGAGCACTTCAAGCCCTTCTTCAGTTCCTTGAAGAAGATCTTTTTCGATAAGCAGCGTGCCCCTTTTGAAGAGAAGGGCGACAGCAGATCCCCCAAATGAAAAATATCCTTTCTCGTCCCCTTTTTCGACGGGCTTTCCAGGAGAAAAGGTGCTGACGACTTTGCCAACAAAAGTAGCGCCGATTTCAACGAGCAGTACTTGTTGAAAAGCGGTTGTTTCAATTTTTGTGACGTAGCGTTTGTTCTCGAAGAGGATATTGATGTTTTGACGCACGGCGAAGGGGTTTACTGAAAACAACGGACCATTGATGAGCTTGGGGCTTTCGGCCACTCCCGAGACCGGAAAATGGAAACGGTGATAGTCGACGGGGCACAGCCTTCCAAGAACCAGGGCGCCCCCCTCATATTCTTTAGCCAGAGCTTCATCGTTCAGGAAACTTTTCAGGTCAAACTGCTTTCCCTTCACGATGAAATTTTTCTCTTCCGATATGTTGGAGTAGAAAAGGAAACGTCCGTCGGCCGGTATGATCGCGACATTGTCGCCTTCGCTGATGGGGCGCGCTTCTTTTTTTAGTTTTCTGGTGAAAAAATCGTTGAAGGATTGAAATTCTTGCGGTGCCTTTTCAAACTCAGTGGTGTTGACGCCGTATTTGTCGATAAACGCGGTTACCTTTCCCTTGCTCAAAGCGGAGGACTGCAAGCAGCCATAGAGTGTCGAAAAGAGGGGGATTTTGGAAACGAGGTTCTGGATGAAAGAGCCCGCCTTGGATCCTCCGTAGAGAAAAGAGATCGCTCGTTCTCCAAAAACCTCTTCCTTTTCTCTTTTTCCCGTCTCGCGGTTGATGTAGAAAATCGGCGTCATAAAATTTTGGCTTGCTTTTTAGATTTTTTAAAATGAATACCATTTGTTATATTGTTTTGTTAATAAACTTTCAATTTTTTTATGGAATTTACGCATCAAGCCTACCAACCCGGTGAAACAGTAGCCGCTATCGCGACTCCTCCTGGAGAGGGAGGAGTGGCCATGATCCGCATTTCAGGCCAGCAGGCTTTCGATGTGGCTGAAAGAGTCTTTTCTGGACCGGTCAAAAATTACCGATCTCACACCGCCCATTTTGGCTATATCAAAGACGGGGCAGGATCCCGTGTCGATGAGGTGCTGCTACTGCCTATGAAAGGTCCAAGGTCCTTTACGGGAGAGGATACTGTCGAAATTTTTTGCCACGGCGGCAGTTTAATCACCAAAAAAGTTCTTGAAGTTGTCTTGAAGGCGGGAGCCAGAGCGGCAAGCCCCGGAGAGTTCACATTCAAAGCGTTCATGAATGGTAAAGTCGACCTCACTCAGGCCGAAGCGATTCAGGAACTCATCATGGCAAAAAATGAGAGGGCTCTCAATTCCGCCGAAAACCAGCTTCAGGGCCGTCTTTCGGAACGGGTGCGCGAGTTTGAGAGAGAGTTGATCCGCGTTTATGCCATTTTGGAAGCATGGGTTGACTTTCCTGACGAGGGACTGGAATTTGCCCCGATGGAGGAAGTAATTAACGATTTGGAAACCATCGCTTCCGCGATGGACCGCCTGATCGCAACCTACCATGACGGACGGATCATCCATGAAGGGGTTTCACTCTGTCTTATCGGCAGCCCCAATGCCGGTAAATCCTCTCTTTTAAATGCCCTTCTCGGAAAGGATCGGGCGATCGTTTCCGATATTCCCGGAACGACAAGAGATGTTCTGGAAGATCATATGCGCCTTGCAGGCCTTAACATCAAGCTGGTGGATACGGCCGGTATTCGCGAAGCCGTCGAAGCGATCGAAAAAGAGGGGATTCGTCGCACCCATTCGGCAATAGACGACGCCGACGTGATTTTGTACGTACTTGACGCAACGCTTGGGCATAGCGCTTTGGATGCTGAACTGTGCAAAAAACTCTCCGGAAGGAAGGTGATCGCGGTTTGGAATAAAGTCGACCTGCCTCATCCTCCCATCGAAACAGATTGGTTTTCCCACAATGTCCGGGTCTCTGCGCAAAGGGGGGAGGGGATCGACACCCTGACGGAAATGATCGGCACAGTGGTGTTTGAGCGGGGAGCGCCGTCCAAAGAAGAGGTTGTCCTCACCTCCGTCCGGCATAAAGAGGCGCTTGACGAGGCAAGAGAGTCACTTGAGAAGGTGGTGCTGGGGCTTAAAGGCGGGGTGTCACCGGAATTCATCGCGTTTGACATGCGGCAGTCTTTAAGTTCGCTCGGCCGCATCATCGGGTTGAATGTCACCGAAGATATGCTGACGAAAATATTTTCAACGTTCTGCATCGGAAAATGATGGATAAAAAAAGAAAAGCCGCTGCCATCGCCAAGATTTTAAACCGCTGCTTTCCTGATCCTGAAATCCCTCTCAAACATAGTGATCCCTTTACTTTACTGATCGCCACCCTGCTTTCAGCTCAGGCGACAGATGCGGCGGTCAACAAAGTGACGCCCCGTCTTTTTCAGAGAGCCCCCACCCCTTTTAAGATGGCCGAGCTTGAAGAGGCGGAGGTTCGGGAGTTGATCCGCACAATCGGTCTTTTCAATACGAAAGCCAAAGCGATAGTCAAACTTTCCAGGATGCTTGTGGATGGATGGGGTGGAGAGGTCCCTTCAACTTTTGAAGAACTGGAGTCTCTGCCCGGAGTTGGTCATAAGACAGCCTCCGTGGTCATGTGTCAGGCTTTTCATAAGCCAGCCTTTCCGGTGGACACGCATATTCATCGCCTGGCCAAAAGGTGGGGGTTAAGCCGAGGAAAAGATGTTAAGGAGACAGAAGTGGACTTAAAGGCTGTTTTTCCCAAAAGTAAATGGGCGAAACTGCATTTGCAAATGATCTATTTTGGACGGACCTTTTGCAAGGCCAGAAATCATCTGGCGGAGGAGTGTCCGATTTGCACGTTTCTTAAAAGTGACTCTAATTAAACTAAAATTTTAAAAAAAGGTTTTTATGATTTGCGACTTTAATTTTTCATATGATGAAGTATCTTTCGGAACGAGAGCCTCCCTGGCGGTTTGTCATGTAGTCAACATTCCTGTACAGGTGATTATGACGATTGTCAATGTTGCGAAAGCGAGTTTTCTAGCCCTTGCCGCTACGTTGACCTTATTCCAGTCTGAAATTTTCATGGCTGAGATTAGATTGAGTACTTTTAGTTGGGTATCGAATTTGGCGAATATTCCTCTTTCGGTTTTTGGCTTTTTTGCTCCAGTGAATGCGGCCAAGTTGCAAGTTCATTCGATTTCTCTTTTTTCTAGTATCTTGTCTTAGAGACTGTCTCTTAACTCTGCCGTTTTATGAGGCCTGGCTCTATACCGAAAGTGTCTCAAAACTTGGGATTTTGGCTTTGAGAAAGCCTCGAGATTGAATGATCGTAAGCCACCTCATATTTCTAATATTAGGTGGCTTACGATCATTCAATCGCGAGAGCTTTCTCTTTGCCAAAAACCAAATTTTGAGACACTTTCGGTATATTAAATCCCTTTAAGTGAAAGGGTGATGAGTTCAGCCAGGCCTATTCCCTGATGGGTCTCCATCACCTTCTGAACTGCTTTGCTCGCCATACTCTGGTTATACCCTAAATTGATCAGTCCTGAGATGGCATCCTGGATGATGATTTCATCGGGAGATCCTTTCTTGATCTGGAAATGGGAGGGGTCTATTCCGTAGAGAGACGGGAGTTTGTCCCGAATTTCCAAAAAGAGCCTCTCCGCCGTCTTTTTGCCGATGCCCGGGACGCGGCAGATTTTTTTGATGTCTTCGTTTTTTACGGCATCGACAAATTCATGATAATTCATATGGCCGATCAGGCTGATCGCTGTTTTGGGGCCGATCCCCGAGACATTGAGCAGAACTTCAAAAAGCTCCTTCTCACCCTCTGTGACAAATCCGAAAAGCTGCTGGGACTGTTCCCTAACGATAAAGGAGGTGTAGAGCAGAGCTTCCGATCCTTTGGGGGGCAGTCTAGAGATGGCGTTTGCCGGGATATAGATCTGGTAGCCCACGCCGCCCGTTTCCAAGACAGCATAGACGGAGGAGATATGAGTGACGGTTCCTTTGATGTAGGCGTACATGAGAAGTCCTTTTTACAATAAATGGGATACAACCGTGCTTTTAAAATGCATCCGGTTGGCATGGCATATGGCGATGCTGAGCGCATCGGCGGCATCTTCCGGCGTCGGAAGTTTGTCCAGTTTTAAAATCTTCTGCGTCATACCCTGAACCTGTTCTTTGGAAGCACGCCCGGTTCCGGTAATCGATTTTTTAGCAACCGTTGGCGCGTACTCGACCACTTCGATACCTCGCATCCGTGCCGCTACAATAATAGAGCCCCTCGCCATTCCCAGCTTGAGAGCGCTTGAAGGGTTGATTTTCACAAATTGCGTCTCAATGGCCAGGGCTATAGGTTGGAACGTGTCCAGGAGATGAGAGACCCCATTGAAAATGAGAAGGTATTTATCGTGCAGGGAGAGCGAGGCTTTCGGTCTTATGCACCCAAAGTCAACAGCCTCCATTCCCCTTTCTGTAAGATGGATCACCCCATAGCCGGTGACTTGTGTCCCTGGATCTATCCCTAAGATGACGGTGCTTTTTTTTTCTCTGTTCATCTAGTACTAATCAAAGAAGTTGGACTTCATCTTGGGATGAGGAGGGTTGTAATCAAAGAGGTTTTTATAAGGATTTTGCTTCGTAGGCTCTTCTTTTGAAGGCTCTTCTTTTGCCTTATCCTGTTCGGGTTCTTTGATCTCTTCGGAAATTACGGGCTTGGCGAGATTGATCTCAAGCGGCAGGATCTCCTTTTGCGGAGGATCTTGAAGCAAGCTGGTCGGCTGGGTGATACCGACCGGGGCACCCATGACCGATCCTAAGTTTGAAAGAAGGTTTTGGAATTGGTCAAACTTCTCTTTTTGCTGTCTAAGAGTCCTGTTTTGCTCTTCCAGCTTAAGGCAAGCCTCATGCATTTTGAAATATTTTGTCTCCCACTCCTTCACACGCGATTCAAAGGAGAAGGTGATTTCCTTCAGTTTGCTTTCGATCGCCTCACGCTCATGGGTATTGGCCTCATGCTCTTTCTGCAATTTCGTGAGACGGCTTTCATAATCTTTGATTCCCGCCTGAAGTGATTCGAGCTCTTTTTTATTCGTCTCAAGCGATTCGTTCAAAAGCGTCGCCTCCCTGACTTTTTTGCCAAGGTGCTGCTGTGCGTGCTGCGCTTTTGCTTCGCTCTCGTCGTATTTTCTCTTAAGCTCGCGGAGCTCGTCGTCCTGGGCTTTTTTCTCAAGCCCCATCCTCGACAGAGAGCCTCGCAACTCTTCAATGGCCTTGATTTTTTCGAGCACCTCCGACTGCACCTGCTCCAGTTCACGCTGTTTGTCTATCAACTCTTTCTGAAGGAACGAGGTGGCTTGCGCGCTCTTTTCGAGATCACGCCCTTTGGCGTCATGTTGATATTTCATCTCCTGCAATTGCTCTTGCAGGGCGGAAATAACCTGGGTTTTTTCCCGAAGCTCGCTTTCTATGAGTTCAGCCCGTGCTTGCTCTTCTTCTTTTTGCTTGGTCTCGTGCCTTATCATTTCCTGGGCAAGCCTGAGCTCTTCGGCAAGGCAGCCCTTCTCTTTGGATAGATCTAGGCTAAAAGCCTCTTTCTCCTGCAAAGCTTCCAATGACTTGGTAAGTTCTTCTTGCAAGTTATGAAGCTCCATCGCAAGAGAAGCCTGGTTTTCGCTTCGAGAGAGGATTTCTTGCTCTAAAGACTGGATTCGATTCTCGTGAAGCTGTCTTTCCTCTAAAGTTTTATTGAGGTTATTCTCGGCCTCTTCTTTCAATTCTTTGAGAATTTTGATTTCGGAGTATACTTCCTTGTGCTGCAGCACTTCATCGCGATACGCTTCGATTTCGCTTTGCAGTTTTTCGATCAGGCGGTCTTTTTCCTGGGTCGCCGATTCAAGGTTCTCTTTCGCTGAAATCGCCTGGGCTACACGCTCCTTTAGTTCCTTGAATTGGCCCTCGAGAAGCATCCTTTCCTCTTCAGCCTCTTTGAAATCTTGAAGAGCACGCATCTGTTCTTTTGTACAACGTGTGTTTTCTTCTTGCGCTTTTGCCCATTCCGCATTGGTTCGGGAGAGCTCCTGTTTGATCTCCTCGTTTTCCCCGGCAAGCTCCAACCCCTCTTTTTTAAGGCGCTCCACTTCCTGTTGTTTGAAGTCCAGACGGTTTTTGAAATCCTCGACTTCTTTGACTAAAGAAGATTGCTGACGCGCTATTCTCTCCTTCTCATTTTTCAAGGCATCGAGTTCGCCCTGCTGAGAATGCAGCTGCGAGAGTTTTTCATCCCTCTCTTTGGTAAGAGAGTGTACTCTTTCGGCTAAGTCCCTGTTTTGATCAATAAGGGAGTTGTTTTCCTCTTTCAACGACTGGATGGAGGAGGAGGCGTGTTCCAATTCTGTTTTGACCGCTTTCATCTCTTGGGCGATCTGTTCCTTTTCCTGATGGGCCTCTTGCAGGGCATTTTTGATTTCGCTTAAGCTTGCTGAAGAGTCTCTTAAGGTTCGTCTCGTTTCGTCGAGCAGAGACTGGGAGGTCTGAAGCTCCTCTTCTAGATTTTTCGTTTCCAGTTGAGCTTCTTCGTTTCTTTCCCTTAAGAACTGGATGGCCCGCTCGAGCTGTTCGCTATGCTTTTTCTTTTCCTCAAGCGACGCTTCCTGCTTTTCGACTTGGTGTCTGGACGCTTGGAGCTCTTCGTTTAAATGCTTGAGTTCTTGTTCTAGATGCTTGATTGTGTCTTGCGCTTTCTGAAAGCTAATCTGATAATCTTTGAAAGTCAGGAGCTGCTTTTCTCTCAGCGAGAGAAGATCCAGATATTTTTCGAGCCTCTGCTTGAGCCGCTCTTCTTGGTTTTTGGCCTCTTTGAGCTGGAGGTGTAGCTGTTGATTTTCGCTTTGCGCTTGTGAGGTGTTGGTGGATGATTTAGAGGCTTCCAAAAGCTTTTCTTTCAAAAAAGCGCTATCCCTTTCCAGAATGGCGTTTTTGGATAAAGTCTCTTCCAGCCTTCTTCGTTGGGCATCGAGCTCTTCTTTGCCGGATTGGATCAAGTTTTTTAAGAATGTCTCGTGTCCGCGGAGTAAGCCGGCTTCCGCTTCCGATTCAGCCAGCTTTTTTTTCATTCTTTCAAGGCGTCTTTTAAGGTCGAGGCAGATCTCTTTTAAGGATATTTTGGTCTCGGGGCGATCGGATGTGGTTGGAGAGCTCTTTTGGTGGATGGCTTTTTCCTTGAGCAGGAGGACCTTTTGTTTTTCTTCCTCAAGATCTCTGGGAGAATGTGCGGTGGGGTTTTTGGGTTCGCCGGACAAGACAATACTCCTCTTTAATCAGCTTCTCTTGGGGACTCTGCCGAAAATTCCAGTTTAGATCAAGCAGAACCCTAAGAGGGTGTTTACAAATTCCGAATCCGGTAACAGTCTCTTAAATTGCCTGCAAAGGGCATAAAAATTTTGCGGATTTTTAGCAAGCGAATCAAGCGATTTCAGTTTTAAGACAGGCCATAAGGCGCGAAAGATATTTCTATTTCCTGAAATATCTTTCGCGCCTTATGGCCAAATCAAAAAGTGAAGCACCCCTACTTGAGTTTTAGTAAAAGCTCTTAAGGTACTTCCTTGAATCTTTCTGTAATCGGTTATCGGTTTCCGGGTATTCCGCCGCCACCTTTGTTTTTATTAAAAACAAGAGGTTTGGATTTGATGAACGTCCTTTCTAATTCGGCAAGGTCTTCGCCTTCTTGAGCCTCATGCATCACGGCAACCGCGAAGGCTTCAGGGTTCTCTCTGATGCGCTCATAAATATCACGATGAGCTTCTAGATGTTTGGGGTTGTTGATGATGTGCACATGTTGGCTGATCCGGCGGCTTATCGGCTGTGTGGTCAGTCCAATCTGGTGTTTTGTCGGGGCTGCATTAGCGCTCGCTGCCTGATTCTCTTGGTCTAACGCGGGGAGCTTGCCATCTTCGAGTATGGAGTAGATAACTCGTTTTTTGTGTTTTGTAGGGCTGCCGCCGAAGTCGACGCGCACGCCTTTGCCCGCCCTTTGAAAGCGGTATCTTTTGCTCGGTGTTTTGAAAACGGGGTTGCTTATAACGTTTGCGGCAACTTTGCTGACGCGGGATACGCCAAAGGATCCACCGCCGCCCCGATTGCTGTTGTAGCCCTTTTTAAAAGTATTCAGACGTTTGATGTGAAACTTTTCCCTATCCCCAAGTTTTACGTCCGGGCTGACAACTTCCAGTACGGATAATTTAAAATCATCAGGTTTTTTTCGGATGTCATCAAGAAAGGAGTTTGTTTTTTTTCCGCTATTGATATCGGTGTGGTATTTGTAGATGCGTTCTCTAAGGGTTGTTGTCGCCCCGATAAGCCTTTGCTCCGACTTTGTCGAGTGGAACATGTAAACTGCCCTTTTCATCTTTTTAACGCCGGGACTCATCAGGACTTTGATTCTTTGGGTGCCGTCTTTCATGGTTTCACATTGAACGGGATAGGTCCTGACAGCGTTGATCGGTTGCATAGTCTGTGTCTTCCTGCGGAGAGTGAATAGTTTGAAGAGTATTCAATAAAATGTTTGCTTGAAAAACAAGTTCGATTTTTGGTCTAATTTATAGATCAGATATATTAAAAAGGCTATAAAAAAGCGCTTAATGGAGATCAAGGTGACAGAAGAACCGCGCAACATCATTATCCGCATGCCAAACTGGATCGGCGATCTGGTGATGGCGACTCCTTTACTCAGTGACCTCCGCAATCGATTTCCTAAAGCGGAATTGACCGTGATGTGTCAGTCCAATCTCTCTCCGCTTTTAAGGCAGGACACCGATGTAGATCAGGTATTGAGCTTTACCAAAAAGCAGAAATGGGTTCATTCAGATTCAGCCGATATTTCAAGATCGCTTAAGCTGGGCGGTTTCGATGTGGGCATTTTGACGACCAATTCTTTCTCCTCTGCCTGGTGGTTTTTTCGGGGTAATGTACGCCGTCGCATAGGCTTTGGTGGAAATTTCAGATCCCTTTTGCTCACAGACAAGGTTTCAGAGCCGGTTAACAAAGAAATTGAACATCAGGTGGTGACTTATAAAAGGTTGCTTGCGCCTTTGGGCATCGGCATATCGGAGACTAAGCCACGGCTTCACTTGGATCCAGAAGAGGTGGGAGCGGCCAAAGAAAGGCTCAGAAAGTGGGGAGTGGTATTGGGGAAAACCCCTCTTATAGGCATCAATCCCGGTGCGGCCTATGGTTCGGCAAAATGCTGGCTGCCGGAGCGGTTCAGGGATGTCACGCAAAAGTTGATGGAAGATCCCGACTGTTTTGTCCTCTATTTTGGTGACAGCTCGACTTCGAAACTTGTCAACGACATATGCTCGGGGATGCCGCAGCGGGTGATCAATTTAGCCGGGAAAACTACTCTGGCGGAGCTCGTTGCCACCCTTTCTCTTTGCTCTGTTTTGCTAACCAATGACAGCGGTCCGATGCATATGGCCGCAGCCCTCAATATCCCTCTAGTGGCTCTTTTTGGATCCACCAACCCGGTAAAAACAGGTCCTTTTGGTATCGGTCAGGTGATTCATAAGCAGGTTTCTTGCTCCCCCTGTTACCGAAGGGTCTGTCCGATCGATTTTCGCTGCATGACTTCCATTGGTGTAAACGAGGTCTATGAGGCGGTGAGAAAGCAGCTCGCGGTCAAGCTTAAATGATAGAACCGATTGCAAATATGTCAGGGGAGATGGATGAAGTGGCGGATGACAGGCTGCAGAGAGCTCAAGAAAAGCTTGAAAGAATGGGGCAAACCCATCTTCTGAAGTGGTGGAGCAAGTTGCCTTCAGTGGCTCAAGACGCCCTTCTTCAGCAGGTTGAAGATATTGATATTCCACTCTTGAAGAGACAGCAGGCGCAACTTGCCGCGGTGACCCTTCCGGTGCAGAGGTCGATACAACCGCTCAAATCAGTCTTAAGAAGTGGCGATCCCAAGCTTAAACAGGAGGGTAGGAAGGCTCTATCAGAGGGTAAGGTGGGGGCTCTTATCGTGGCCGGAGGGCAGGGCACGAGGCTCGGTTTCGATCATCCCAAAGGAATGTACCAGGTGACTGCGGCAAGGAGGAAATCACTCTTCCAGCTGCTTGCCGAAAAAACAAAGGCATGCGGGATGATGGTGAATCGAGAGCTTCCTCTTTCGATTATGACCTCCAAGGAAAATGAAGCTGAAACCAAGCGTTACTTCCACAATAATCATTTATTTGAACTCTCAGAAAGTCAGATCGGTTTTTTTACCCAAAACAGTCTTCCCCTTCTTGATACCCAGGGGCGTCTTTTCCTTGAAGAGAAAGGAAGAATTGCATTCGGCCCGGACGGGAACGGATCGGCGCTTAACTGTTTTGCCAAATCGCCTCTTTACAAGGCCTGGAAGGAGAGTGGAGTGAGGTATGTCGTCTTTTCATTGATCGACAACCCCCTGGCCGATCCTTATGACATGGAGTTGGTTGGCAGGGCCATGCAGACGGGGGCCGACGTTGTCATCAAGGCGGTTGAAAGAAGCGGAACGGAAGAGAAGGTGGGCATCCTGGCCGAGGTGGACGGCAAGGTGGGGGTGATCGAGTACACTGAATTTCCTAAAGACCTATGGAATCAAAAGGGAAAGGACAGGGCTCTGCTGTACAATTTTGCCAATATCAGTCTCTTTTGCCTTAGCATGGAATTTATTAAAAAGGCGGGAGAGGATCTTTTTGAGAAAATGCCCCTCCACAAGGCGTTTAAGGCCGTTCCCTATTTGGATTCGTTTGGGGGCGTTGTGAAACCGAACCACCCGTTTGCCTGGAAATTCGAGCGCTTTATATTTGACTTTCTCCCCTTCGCAGAAAATGTAGAGATTGTCGTATACCCTCGGTCCGTTTGCTTTAGCCCTTTAAAAAATGCAGAAGGAGAGGCCAGCCCCGAGACGGTAAAACAAGATCTCACATCCCTTGATCGGAGTGTTCTTCGTAACCTTTTTGGGGAGGAGCCTCCTCAGGAAATTGTCGAGATCGCACAGGATTTTTACTATCCCACAAGCGATCTTCTCGAGCGGTTCAAGGGATCTAAACTTCCTCCCTCTCCTTACTTAGATGGTTATAAATATTTATAATTGAGTTTTTGATTATCATTTACTATAATGTATTATTTTAGTGAAGGATTCTTTGTATGAGCATAACTAACTCTTTCGATTCATTTTCCGTGCTGCGAGCTATTCCGAGCGGAAAGCCCCCCAAGCAGGAAGGTGGTCGAATCAGGGACTATAAGGGGATGAAAGGAGATGGAAACTGCCATCTGTATGCGCTCAAGTTGGCGACAGGTTTTCAGGCTGAGCTAACTGCCAGTTCCAAAGGCAACATCACAAACCATCGCCGGAAAATCACTGAACTGGACGACATATGGTGGAAGAGGCAGACAACAATCAATTTGATCAAGTTAAGCTTTCAGTTCATAGGGGGGTCATTCGATACTAAAGATCATATTCTGGATAACTCCCAGTCGCTGTTGCAGCTTCTTGTGCAGGAAGAGAGCAAACAAAAGATGCGTCAGGGCACTACCGCGGTCGCTGTCGACTTCTTCAATAAATATCGGGCAAGCTCTGTAATCAATATACTGGATTTTAAACAGGATCTAGAGAAAGAAGAGCGCATCGGCAACCACAGCCAATTCCTGTTAGCCGAGAGGCTCCCGCTAGGCGCGAAATTTGTGCAACTGAAAACAACGTATAACGCGATATGCCCGATCGACATCGGTTCCCAGAGAGGACGCTATCATGCTCTGCACAATGTCTTCACCGATCATTTAAATGACCTGTTCAAGATGCAGCCCTGTCAATGGATGCCAAACGAGTCCATCGAAAGGCTTGCAGACATTATCAGGGAGAAAGGGACTGTTGTTGTCGGTGCCATTTTGGGAGCGGAACATGCCCTGAGGCCGCCTCATTCGTTAGAAGGTATAGAGTTCGATGAGTATGCTGTGGCGGGGTGGACCGAGTCGACTTATCAGGAGCGGGAGGGTGTTTCCGGCCATTCCATTGTTCTTGTGGGAGTCTCTCAAGGCTACGTTATCTTTGTCGATCCGGCAATTCCATGCCGGGCTAATGAAAAAAGGAAGGCATATGCTATTCCTTACTCCATTTTTTGCAATAAGGTTACAAGCACTCTTGGTTTTAAGATACCGGTGGATAAAATCACAAAGTATCCCGAGCAGCACTATCTCTTAGCTCCCACACCAGCCCAAATGGTCTGATTGATGTTCCATCAAGATGCTTTTGGCATATGCCGAAAGCATCTCACAACTTAAATTTCGAGAGATTTTCCCAGGTCAATTGAGCAGCAAGGCATCCCTATTTGAGCTGAGCCTTAAGGATAGTCGGGATCTTCGACCAATGCCATATCCACCTTGACAGGCGGGACGGTGTTGACCTTGGAGTACATTTTGTTGTACATGCTCTTAGGATTGGTACTCAGATCCCAAGCGAAAACTTTATAGGTGTTGATGGCCGGGCGGGGTGCGAATGCTACCTCCTTCCCTGTTTTTAGAGCCTCTCTTGCCAATTCCGTCCTTTCCAAATCCTGAGAGTGGAGTTTTTTTGCCATCAGGGCCGCATGCGATGTGCTCATGAAGAGGGGGAGGGCGGCAAGAAGAACTAGATATGGCTGCCTCTCAAGGAGCGCCTCCAGCGCTTTTTTTCTGCCCATCAGCGAAGCGGCCAGAAAGAGGATCATAAAAAGAGAGGAGTAAAACGCGGTCCGCGGCTGCTCGAATTTGGGAAATATCAAGATGGGGAGCGCGGAGACGGCCGAGAGGCCTATCCAGATGAGAGTGCTTTCCCGTGCCCCCTCCGCCTTATCGTTGTCGAAACTTCGCAGGGCCGTCTTGAGTATGGCTAAGGCGAAGACAAAGACAAGAGTGTCTGCGCTGAAAATCTTGCTTATGAAACGGGACACGCGAAAGATAGTATCTGAAAAGCTTAATCCCTCCACCAGGCTTTGCCTCTCCGCGTTGCCGGGCGCCATGCTTAGAATGAGAAATCCAATGAAAAGACCCGCCGCAGCCGGTAGAACTTTACCAAAAAAGGCGATCTTATGCCGGATGCTGGGGATGACGGAAACGATCAGCAAAAAGGTCAGAAGGGAGAGAGCTGCCTGTTCCTGGAAATTGCCGACAATGAGCCCTAAGAAAAAGGCACTGATAGCCGCCACAAAATGCGGATCTTCATCCCTCGCCCCGGTTATGAATGGGCGTAAAATACTGTAAATCAATAAAAGTAGAAAAAACGCCGGCCAAAGGTAGACCACGGCCCCGGAAGTCCAAAAGACAGTCTGCCCGATGATGGGAAGGCAAAACCACAGCAGGGAAAGCATGATGAGATATAAGAAGAGATCCGCTCGCTTGCATTCGATCTTTTCTTTCTGTGTCAGAAGCAGGCAGAGACAGGCCAAAGAGATAAACATGAAGGCTGAAATGGATTGGAAAACAGCTCTTGGCATATCTCCTGAGAGAGCCAAGCCTCCGATGGCGTATCCTAAAACTCTTCCGGACCAGTTATTGTACCACGACATGACGTGATGAAAAAGAGAGTGGGTATCCAGGTAACTGGTCAGGATATCGTAGTCATCGGCCGCCATGGGCTGCCAGAGCGCTGTCATGAGGATGAAGAGGGCGGAAGCCATTAAAGCCAAAGAGCCAAGGATAATCCAGATTTTTTTATTTCCATCCATGTTACCGGCACCTTAATTTTTGATTGCACTCCAGCATAAAAAGAGGCTGTAATTATTTCAACGCAAGGTGCAGAGTTTCAGATCTCTCTCTGATTATTGCTGTCCAGTCACGCTTCTACGCCTGAAGCAGTAAATTCCTCCTGTTTTCTCGCGGAGTTTAAGTGAAAGAGAGTCAGTTGGATATACAAGTGCCGATGAGCGGATGCCTCTAAGATAATTGAGCAGTCGGCATCTTTCTGCTATAACAGTAACCATATATACCGAAAGCCTATCAAAATTTGGCATGGGGGCTTTGCGAAAGCCCACAAGACTGTAATTCACCTATATTCCAATCCAGGTGACTTGCAATTTATCAATCGCGAGAGCTTTCTCTTTGCCAAAACTAAAATTTCGAGACACTTTCGGTATACATCAGGGTACTTAATTTATTTCTCATGCTAAGGAATTTTTATTCATGAAGGTTGCATATCTCGGAACAGGCGCCTGGGGGTTTTGCCTGGCTTCATTAATTGCCGCTAAAGGGCACACGGTCATCTCTTGGACCACCAAGAAGGAGCTGGCCGACAGGCTTGAGCTGACAAGAGAGCATGAGTCTTTGCCGGGACACAGATCTGAGGGCGATATGCGCTTTACAGTCGATTTGGAAGAGGCGCTCGAAGGAGCTGACATTATCGTTGAATCGGTTACCTCAGGAGGAGTGCGTCCTGTGTTTGAAAAGGTACGCACCCTTGGGATGCCAAACTGCCCGGTGATCATCACCTCCAAAGGGATTGAGCAGAAGACGGGTTTGATATTGCCTGAAGTGGTGGTGGAAGTGCTGGGCGACAAAGCCCGGGATCTCATCGGGGTCATGAGCGGACCTTCCTTTGCCCACGACGTGATCCGCAAGCTTCCCACTTCAGTTGTGGGCACAGGATACAGCCCTAACGCGATCAAAGCCGTTTTGGATCTTTTTACTACGCAGAATTTTCGCGTCTATCCCAATAGCGATATCGTAGGGGTGTGCTATGGCGGAGCTCTGAAGAATATCGTGGCGATAGCTTGCGGCATATCGGAAGGTTTAGCCTTAGGTATGAGCTCAAGCGCTGCCCTGATGACAAGAGGGCTGCACGAAATCAGAAAGTTATCCCAAGCCTATGGGGCAAAGCAGGAGACTCTTTATGGTCTTTCAGGGATGGGAGATCTCTGTCTGACCTCATCCTCTTTGCTGAGCCGCAATTTTAGGTTCGGTCATATGCTGGCGCAAGGCCTTTCCGGAAAGGAGGCTAAAGAGAAAATCGGTATGGTTGTGGAAGGGGCATACTCTTGCGTGTCCGCGCTGGAGCTTAGCAAAAAGGCCGAAGTTGCCATGCCCATTACCGAAATGGTCTCTAAAATTATCTATGAAGACCTGGATCCGAAAGCGGCGGCGATGGAGCTGATGCAAAGAACGATCAAGGAAGAGCATCTATAAAATTGCAGAGAAGTTCATGAAAGTAGCGACTTCAAAAGAGATGGCACACCTGGAATCTTTGAGCTATGAACGAGGGTTCAAAGAGGATGAGTTCATGCATCGTGCCGGAGTCGGCGTGGCGGATTTGGCAGTCAAATTTTCTGCTGAATGGAGAACGGTAAAACAAATTCTTATCTTAGCAGGCAGAGGAAACAATGCCGGAGACGCCTATGTCGCCGGAAAAGTCCTTTTGCAAAAGGGATTTAAAGTGTCGGCGTGGCTTGATCGGAATGCCAAAGAGTCACCTCTCTGTCAAAAGAACAGGGAATCCTTTACCTCGGCCGGAGGTCAACTGATTGACGCCAGGGTTTGCAAGGAGCCTGATTTTGATGAAGGAATAATTATCGATGCCATTTTTGGCACCGGTTTAAATAGGGCTCCTGAAGAGCCTTACGCATCGATGATCGCTTGGGCAAATAGATCCCGTTGCCCGATTCTCTCTGTAGACATCCCTTCAGGGCTTTCAGGGGATACGGGGGAAGTGTTTGGCGAGGCGGTGAGAGCAAAAGCGACGGCGGCTCTTGGTCTTGCCAAGTTAGGCTTTTTTCTTAAAAGAGGCTGGGATCATGTAGGAGAGATCCATCTAGTGGATTTCGGCCTGCCGAAGGATGTAACGGACAGTTTCGTAACTCCCTTCACCCTTTATGAGAGAGAAAAAAGCTTGGAAGCCCTACCTTTCGTGCGCAGAGGAAGGCACAAGTATGAAGCCGGTGCTGTTTTTGGGTTTGCCGGATCGCCCGGTATGCCGGGAGCGGCAATTTTAGCGTCGCTTGCCTCGTTGAGAACCGGAGCGGGAATCGTCCGCCTCTACCATCCCCAAGAGATGGCGACGGAGCTCGCGGCGAGTCCTTATGAGTTGATTAAAGTTGCATATTCCGAGAATCCTCTGGAAGTTCTTGAAGCAGGCCTTAAGCGTGCCGACAGCGCCTTTATCGGTCCCGGAATAGGCAGGAGCCAAAAGACCGGTGAGATTATTCAGTATCTGATGGGGATTATTAATTGCCCCGCCGTTATCGATGCCGATGCGCTTTACGCTCTTGCCATGACAGATTTTTCGTTTACCACTCCCGTCGTTCTAACGCCTCACTTGGGAGAGATGAACCGACTTTTACATTCTCATGCAACGGAAGTGTCGGTTGACTTTCTCAAACAGTGCTCAGACTATGCCATGAGAAAAAATGCCGTCGTGGTGCTGAAGGGGGGGCCGAGCTTTATCATCAGTCCCGCAGGAAAAATCTGGATCAATACGACCGGAGATCCGGGAATGGCGACAGCCGGCAGCGGCGATGTGCTCTCGGGTATGATTGCCGCCTTGATGGCAGCCGGACTTCCTCCGCTTCAGTCGGCTCTTGCAGGTGTTTGCATTCACGGTTGGGCGGGAGAAATAGCTTCAAAGGAGCTGTCGCCCTATTTTATGCTGGCCAGCGATATCATAGAACGCTTCTCTTCCATTTTTCTGTTGAAGAAGGATGGTTGAGAGGTTGAAGGAAATTAGGCGGACTTGTTGTCGACTTTATTTCTTAAGAAACTTTCGTAGCCTCCGAGATAATCCTCAGGCACGGTTTCGCCCTTATTCTCCCAGGAAAAGCGGAGCTTTTTAAATGTTTTACCCTTCCAAAGGGTCTGTCCCATGTAAGTGCCGCCGATTTTTACTTCGATTCTGCTTTGGAAGTCGATTCCCTCGGTTTTTGTAAGAATGTACCCTAGGAGGGATTGCTTGACAAAGAAGTGCATGCCGCTTTCGAAGAGGATTTTCTTCTCTTTGAACCTTCCCCGGATTTCGCCTTTGACCGCATCGCCAAGCACAATGACGGCACCGCCTGTTATGCTTTTTGATGGCTGCCAGAAGCCTTGCTGCTTTCTTAGTTTGATCGTAAATTCACCGTCGTCACCGACTCTGAATTCCTCTATGGAGCCTTGTGGAAGCCTATTAAGTAACGCGGGATAGAGGATGGAGAGCTCCTGGCAGTTGGTTTTTTCCCTGATTGCCGTGATGATATTTTGCATTAGGGATTGATACGGGGAGATCGTTTCTGGCTCGGTCCTTAGGGTCGTTTCTGTGTTGTCCGGTTCCTTCAGGGGCGGTTCGAGATCTTCGACGGAGAAGTAGTTCTCAAAGCACTCGGTTTCAATTTTTTTTAATAGGTCCATGACCCGGTTAAAGGCGACTTGCACTTTTGCCGATTCACTCTCCAGCCTCTCTTCTGTTTTGAGAAGTTCACTCTCAGCGCTCCGTTTGTCTCTGCGCAACTCCCGGATGGATTGGAGAAAGGTGGTCTCACACTCTTCCCTCTCATACGATCCAAGAAACGTATCGTCAACCGTGTCGATTGGAAAATCAGGATCCATCTCAGCGATCTCCTGCACTTCCGGTCTTATAGGCTCAGGAGTCGGGGTGTAGATGAAGCTGAGAAATCTGGACATGTAAGATCTTGGCTTTGCCTGCTCAATTTTGATGCTGATCAGATCTTTGGCTTTATCGACAATCTGGTCTTTCTCGGCTTGTCTTGCATCAATCTTTTCTTGGATCGAGCTGATGCGTGCTTTCAGTTCCAAGATTCTTGATTTTGCAGCAGCTTTATGCAGAGTCGTTTCTTTAAGATTGAGTCTTGACCGTGTAAGCTCTTGGGTTACATCGGCGATACGCTGCATTTTTTTGTTGTAGGCCTCTGAAATGCGTTTGGCAGCGGCATCAAAGTTTTTTCTGTAACTTGCGGAGAAGAAATACCTGATGTTGTTCCAGATTTTGAGGGCAAAAATCCGTATTCTGTCGATCAGGTAGAAGAGGAGCCCGATTTGGTCGCTTTCATCCTTGAGAATATCGTCAGAGAGGATAAGTTCTTTTTCGGGATTCTCAATCGCTTCATGCAGGGTTTTGACCAGTTTCGGGTAGAAGAAATGGTCGTTGTTGTGAAAATAATGTTCTATCGATGTGTTCAAGTTGATCATAAAGCGTTGACTAAATTAAAAATAATCTCGCGCATTTTATATCCATTTTTTGATTTAATCAACTTAATTCAATAAAATCCAGCACCGTTTTTAGTTTTGAATAAGAGAGAGTCTGGGGCCTGAAGTCGTATGATTTGTTTGCTCCATTGGTTTATATCCTTCGAAAAATAATCAGCATATTCATCCAATTTGGTGTACCCTATGGAGCAGCAAAGTATACTGGCTTGAGTTTGTGGGCTGTCCCTAACTGTGTCCCATTGTACGGATCTCCGGCGGATGCGCGCTGACCAGCGGGGAGCAGGGGAGTAGGTTTTATTAGAATTTAAATTTTGATTTTGTCTCATCCGCCCCGGGTGAATTGATGTTTTGATGAGGGGCGGCATTTATTGAAAATTACGGAGGAAGACTGCTGTGACAACGATTATTTTGTTAACCTTGTCAAATATCTTCATGACTTTTGCATGGTATGGCCATCTTAAATACCGCAGCACTCCCCTCTTGATTGCTGTTTTAGCCAGCTGGGGAATCGCATTTTTCGAATACTGTTTTCAGGTTCCGGCCAACCGCATTGGAAGCTACGAGTTCACTACCGCCCAGCTGAAAACTATGCAAGAGATCATCACACTGGTCGTTTTTTGTTTTTTTTCCTATTTTTACCTGCACGAGCCTCTTAAGGTCAATCATTTGATCGGCTTTGTCTTCATCGTTCTGGCTGCTTTTTTCATATTCAAATCGTGAACTTGCGGCAACCCCGGTGAGGCTCCTTCCTTCCGGCTATGCAAGGCAGCAGAGATGTTGCCTTTATCTCCATGCCTGAGGCACCTTGGCATCGGCTTCGCTGAGAAAATCTCTTTCGATCAACTGCTCAGCCAAGGGGATGAATTCCACCAGTTCTTCCTCAAACCCCTGTTTTGAAAATTCTTTTTTAACTTCATCTAAAGTTTTAAATGTCGCCTGGCTGCCTGTTTTATTCTTTTTTATAAACTCGTCGTAAAATAGATCTTTCAATTCATCATCCGGCGCAATCACGGTTGCTTTGATGCGGGAGGGGAGAGCACCCCGGAGCACAAATTGGTCGTTTTCTATCGTTTTTCCTTCAAGATAAAGCGAGCGGAACTGCTGGGCGAAGGGAGCTGCTAGTTGACTGACGATTTGATCTTTATTTTCTAAGGGGATGTTCATCTGCTTTAAAGCTGCGCGGATCATGGTCTCGGCAAACTTATTCAGATTCTCCTCGGTTTTAATCTCGTTGATGCCCCCGGCTGGTAAATAATTGATATCAAGCTCGCGATAATTCAGACTGAATCCTTTATGTTTGTCGTTCTCACTCTCGGCCCTAAACACCACGGCCCGATCGCAAAGCAGTGCTAGTCTTTCCTTTAGCTCGAACTGTGCATCGGTGGATAAATCGTTGGGCATCGCCAGCGCGGAAACGACTTTTTGAACCCCTGAGTTAAAATCGGTTTGCATCGCCTGCATCTGCGGATTGATGGTGATGAATTTTTTTAAGCCTGCCCATACTTGCTGCTCATTTTTCAAGATATGTCCCGCCTTACCTTTATTGAAGATAGTTGCTGCCTGGCTTTTGAATTCCACCTCCTTGGGCAGTCCTAAAATGACGGCGCCATAGCGGAATTCCGGTTCGGTGGAGATGAAGGCCCCAAAGCCTGACTGGGCCTGCGAAGCCTCGATGCCAGTCTTGGCAATGGATGCGGCTGCGCTTGCGCCCGTGGCGTGATAGTATTGAGAAAGCACGACCGCTTCTCCTTTGTCCAAAGCCTCATTGCGTTCAATCTGCCTTTTTTTGATCGATTGCAATTTGTCCAGGCCGAGCTGGATGAGCGAATGCGCATCGAACTGATCGCCTTTCAAATTAAATTGAGGGGGCAGCTTATCAAGGCCGAGTTCTTTTAACTTACTGAGGGGCTCATCAGTGATAGAGTCCACGTCTAATGTCGCATCACCCCAGAAACCTTTCCTTACAATCTTTAGCTGACCATCTCTTAGAGCTATGTCTCCACCCATTTTGAAGTAATTTTTGATTTGTTCCTCGGTTTGATTCAAGACAACAGTGTCTTTTACCTTAGCAACCATCTCCTCGACAGCCATATCGATTAGCTGATCTTTCATATCGGGATTTTCCAAGAGAATTTTTTTTATCATGATATATTGCAGCGACGGAGGAGAGGCATTTAAAATATCTTGGAGCGAAAGGGACGACAGATCGGACGCATCGTTCAATGCTGTTAATTTCGCGATTGCACTATCGGCTGCTTTCTCTATATGATCAATTTTAGCTTTAACGATCCCTTTTTCCCCTTCGAGTTCACTGACATTCTCACCCAATTGCTGGTAGAATGTTTTGGCGGTTGCTGATTTAACATCTCCCATGTTTTCCCAATGCTCAAGAAGCTGGCTCATCGAAGACATCTGCTCAAGCCCCATATTGCCGGACACAAGGACCATCAATTCCCGAATCTCATTCTTCCACTGGCTAACCTGAGGAGAGGGATGAGTGTCGCGGTTCAATTTATTGAGCATATTCTGCAGTTTGACAAGCTGGAAGGGCTGGCTGAACAAACTTACATTGGCCTTCATTTCCGCGATGAAGTTTCCGACGGAGTAGACTGCTCCAGGAAGATCTTTCAGTGGATCTTGAGAACCTTTGTGCAAATAGTAATTTTCCCCTTCGAAATAGGCGTCCAATTCTCCACTTTGAACAGCTACGTGCCTGCCTGACTCGGTAAACCCTCCCTGAACGTAGAACATGAGGGGATTTCTTTCTTTGGTAAACGAGGGACCTTTTTGAGGTTCTAAAACTCCATTGCCTTTATCTCTCATCCCTTCGGGATGAGCGATCATGTCCGCATCCATGAATTCTTTCTCTAGCAGCTGAATTGCTTTTTGAAAATCTTCTGCGCTGTCCGGACCGTTGAAATAGAGAAGAAGTTTTGGTTCGCAAGGGTCTTGTACCACGGTCAGGTCGGATTTCCTTTTGATTGTGTCGGAAGCGACAATCTTACCGTTGATATAAGGCATCGATTCCAAGGCCTTTAAAGTACGATCTAAAGTGGACTGGAATTCATCTGCCTTAGGGTTTAAGAAAAGCTTCCACTGCTGCTTGGCGTCTTCCGGCTTAGCAATGTAGGTGCTTGGTACATCCCCTTTCTGAAAAAAGGTCCACATGCCGGAGGTGTGGGCACTCACGGCATGTTTTTCAAATGTCTGATTGGCCGCTGTCTTGAAGTCCGGATCATAGACGCCCTTTCTTTCCTCGCCAAGCCTCGTGAGGATGAGCCCTAAGTCTTTTTCTTTGGAGATGTCACTTACCCAAGCTTTGATGTCTTCTACTCCCGTGCCCAGACGGGCGGCGACTTGGCCGTCGATTTTAGCTTCGAGATTCTGTAGAAAGGAGCTCCCTTCATTCTGCTTTGCAGCCGAAACCATAAAATCTAAAAGGATATCGGCCGCCTTTTCATTGGAGACCTCCAAAGCTTTTGCCATCTCCTCTAAAGTGGGATTGGAGAGACCTGAGATTTTTTCTACAAGATGGGGATCAGCGGTTTTGTCCGCCTTCATGAGAGACACAATGTCAGGAAGATTTTCCAAAATGGCCCGAGAGTAGGCTTGGCCTAGATAGTATCCTCGTACGGACGTCATCGATTTTCCTAAATAGCTGGCAAGCTCCTGAGGGGTAGGATCATTTCCTGTCCGTACCTTCAGAGCTATTTTTGCATTGTTCATATCAGACCTATCGATCCGATCGATCGCGGTCTGGATTTTGACTTTGTCTGCGGCAGAGGCCTCGGCCAGTTTAGATTTGAGATCCAAAAGACGCGCCTGCTGATTGACGTAAAAACCAACTAATCTTGCTTTAGTGTCATCAGGATCGGTCGGCAAAATTTCCGCCGATGTTCCCGTGACAGGAACATCTCTAGGAGGTTTCTCTTCAACTTCTGCGCTTCCATCGGCAGCATGGGACACCCTTTGTTCAACCAAAAGCGCGTTTTGGTGGGAGCTGATATCGATCGGAACTTCCGGTGGTGTGTTGTCCGGTGGGGTAAGCTCAGTGCTCGTTTCGTCGGAGTCTTTATGCGAAGGCCTAGTGACAGGTGGTGTAGTGTCTGGTGTGGTAAGCGCATTACTTGCCACATTGGATACTTTGCTTGAAGATGCATTAACAGGTGCTGTTGCTTGATTAATTGCGCTGTTCTTTTCTACACAGACTCTGACTACCTGACGGCCACTGATCCAATTGCGCACTCTTTTTGAAATCAGCGCAAGTCCGCCAGAAGCTAGTGTGCAGGCAAATCCGAGCAAGATCCCTTTGATTCTCTCCCCTGAAAAAAGGGAGAGACGGCGCTCCATTTTCTCAATCGCCTTATACTCTCTTCCTTCGATAAGATACGTTTTTTGGGAAGATACCGGAGTATGTTTCCAGCCCAGATTTTCACTGTAGTCCGCTTGGTGTGAGTTGTAATAACTCTGATCGATCAGATTGCCATTTTTCGAAAAAACATCCATGTTTCCTCCAAAAAAATAAATGATTGAATATTGATTTTAGTGATTAATTAAATTATAGCAGTGGGTTTGTATAAATTATTGATAATTTATGATAAAGATGTGGCTTTTGAAAGGGTAAGGTTGTCTATAGGAATGACTAAGAGACTGCTGGGGCGGGTATCGAAATGGGGCCAAAATAATCCCCAAACCGAAGAAATCCGAGTCCGCTAGACAGTCTCTCAAAGCTTTGATGCCAAATTATGATAGGCTCTCGGCATAGACGAAAGCGATTAGCTTTCTTTGATTTTTTGCTCCAAGAATTTCTCGTAGCCGCCGGGGTAGGAGCTGTCGATGAACTGGCCGTTTTGCTCCCAGTCCTTTTTGATGACCGAGAATGTCTTGGTGTTCCACTGCGTCTGGCCGAGGTAGGTTCCTCCCATACGGATGTCTGTTCGTGAGCCGTAGAGTATCCCGTCAAAAGTCGGGGCAATGTAGCCGAGCACAGGAACTTTGACAAATGTGTTGAATCCCTTCGTGAAAAGGATACTGTTCTCCTCGAGCTTTCCGGAAATTTTTCCATCGGTTTCATAGCCCATCAGAAGAACCGCGCCTCCCTTGGGATTGTTTTCGGGCATCCACAGGGGGTAGGTTTCTTTCAATTTCAGCGTGAAATGGCCTTGATCGTCACAAGTCCATCCTTCGAGGGCATCTTCTGGCAACCTTTTCAGCAGCAATGAAAAAAGTGTTCCTAAATCTTTGCATGCGGCTTTCCCGACGATATCTTGCGTTATGGCGGCGAGCTTTATCTCTTGGGGAGTCAGCTCCTTTGCCGGCTGAGGGGTGCTATCGACAATCTCTTCTTCGATCGAAGGAATTTCCATATCTTCATCGGAGAAGAAATTTTCCAGTTTTTTTTCTTCGATTGCCTGCACTGCATCGACCAAGCTCTTCAACTCTTTCTGCAAGAGGGCGTTGATTTCGGCGAGCTTGCCTTCGGCTTTAAGAAGTTCAGCATTTTTGATCCCGATGCCCTCTTTGCCATTTTTTATGGAGGCAATCAGAGGAGAGGCGCTAAACTCTTCGTTTTCGTAAAGGGAGATGACCTCTTCATCGATGCTGTCTAGGGGGAATTCGGCATCCTGAGCTTGGATCTCGATTGCTTCAGGCTCCACTTTTTCTTGCTGGTTGATTTGGAAAAGGTTTGTAAAGAAATTCTTTATCTGTTCACCCTTCGTGGGCTGGTGTTCTTTTTTCTCTTTCAAAATCTTTGCCTGTTGAACGACGAGATTTTTGGCATCGATTTTCTCTTGCAGAGAGGTCTGGTCCCTCTCCAGCTCTTGCCTTAAGATGCTGACCCTGGGGGCCAGAGCAGCACGTTTGTTTTTGAGCGCGAGAATGTTGGCCTGCTTGGCCATAATCGTATTCGATAGAGTCGAGATCGCACCGAGTTTTTCGGAGTAGGCCTTCTGGATTTTTTGAACGGCCTGCTGGTACCCTTCACGATAGCTGGTTGAAAAAAAACATTTTACATTATTGACGAACTTCTTGAAGAGGATCTGGATTTGTTGGATGATTTTAAATAAGAAGTTGCTATCGTCAAGGGATTTGCTGATAAAATTGTCGGGAATTTCGATCGGCTGGTCCGGGTTTGCCATGACCTCATCGATCTTTTGCTTCATTTCCGGGTAGTAGTAATGGCTATTTTGCTGATAACGTTGTTCAATGATGTGGGCGTCAGAAAAGCTCATCTTTTTACCTAGTATATATCTTTAATGTACGAAATTTTAGCATGAATCTTGTTAAGGCAGAATTAAGATGTATTTAAATCATTGTAAATTTTGTAACTATGTTAATTTTAAGTGCCTTGCCGATTGACAAAAGCAGGGGGGTTTTATGCGTATTTTAATCATCAGCACCTTCTTTCCTCCGCAAAACTCCATCGCCTCCCTAAGACCCTATTCATTCGCCAAATTTTGGAGCGAAAGGGGCCATCAAGTGGAGGTTCTCACCACTGAAAAGATCAATGAACCCAAACCGCTCGATTACCCTCTCGATTTTGCCACTCTAATTGAAGCGCCTTTACCTGTTTTTTTTAACCGGTGGAAAAGGAACTATCACGACGGAATTACCGCTCCTTCCACCCCTTCTCGCGGCCTGAAATCGTTTTTGAAGAAGGGGATTGATTATCTCCGGTTTCAAAAAGGGGTCATGAACGCTTGTCGGATGCCGGATATCGCTGATCTATGGGCTATTAAAGCTTATCCTTTAGTGAAAAGGAGGGAAACCTACGACGTGGTGCTTTCGTCTTGCGGGCCCTATGCGACTCACCTGATTGCCTGGCGGTTAAAGAGGGCAGGGGCTGCGAGGTTCTGGGTTGCCGATTACAGAGACACCTGGAGCGATAACTACATCTATCCGGGTGTTTTTCCCTTCAGCAAGGTAGAGCAGGTTCTTGAGAGAAAAATGCTGCTTGATGCTGACCTTATCACCACCATCAGCGATCCTTTTGCCGACGCACTTGGCAAAAAGCACGGTAAAGAGAAGACGATTACGGTCGAAAACGGCTTTGACGGGACTGATTTGGCCAGCTTGCCGGCAGGTCCTTTCTTCCCTCAAGATGGCAAGCTCCGGATTGTGCACACCGGCTCGATTTACATGGGTAAAAGAGACCCCACCCCCCTTTTAAGAGCGATTCGCCTTGTGGCAGATGAAAACCCCGCTCTTTTAGAGAGGCTGGAAGTGCTGTTTTACGGCCAGCGAAATGCCGATCTCGCTCTCAAAATTGAGCAGTTTGGCGTGGACCGCTGGGTGCGTCTTGCGGGGTTCATCAGTAGGACAGAATCGCTAGTCGCTCAGCGTGACGCGGACTTTCTGCTCTTTCTTCCCTGGAGCGACGCTTCGGTGGAAGGGGTGCTTACGGGGAAGCTTTTTGAGTATCTCTACTCCAAAACGCCCATTATTTCTGCCGGAACCTGTCCCTTAGATTCTGCCGAGAAGAGGATACTTGCTCTGAATGCCGGGGAGGTCGTAAAAGGGGAGGCCGCCCTGGCCGCATTTTTAACCCGATCTCTTAAGAAGGAGAAAATTCCTAAAGTCGAGCTCGGCGATGAGGCCCTTAAGCGCTTTTCAAGAAAAGAGATCGCCTGTACATTGCTCTCTATCATATCCCGGAAAATGAAGGAAAAGTCATGAACGTGCGTGGCAAAACCGGTTCTGTCGCGGTCATCATCGTGACCCATAACAGCGAGCGGTTCATCTATAAAGCATGGGAGAGTCTGGAAAAACAGACGAAAAAAGCAGACAAGATCGTCATTGTCGACAGTGGCTCGAAAGACAAGCAGTACCTCGCACCTTTCGGACAAAAGGAGAATGGGCGGCTTATCCTCGCGGGGGATGATATCGGGTTTTGCAAGGGAAACAACATCGGCTACCAAGCCCTCGCACCTGAGTATGACTATATCCTCCTTTTAAACCCCGATGCTTTTCTTTTTCCGGATTTTATTGAGAAGGCTGTCTCTTTCATGGAAGAGGAGAGCAATAAAAAATGCGGGGCTGTAAGCGGGACGCTGCTCGGCTACGATATTGATCAAGACAAGCCGACAGGTAGGTATGATTCTACGGGCATTTTCCGCTCGTTGTGGGGTAGCTACGGGGATCGGGGGCAGGGCAAAAGAGTGGGTGAGAGCTCCTTGAATGGAGTGGAGGAAGTGCCTGCCATCTGCGGCGCGTTGATGTTCCTAAGGGCTGAAGCCCTTGCCGGATTAGGACAGAAG
Organism: Estrella lausannensis; assembly: GCF_900000175.1. Taxonomy (NCBI): domain Bacteria; kingdom Pseudomonadati; phylum Chlamydiota; class Chlamydiia; order Parachlamydiales; family Candidatus Criblamydiaceae; genus Estrella; species Estrella lausannensis. The sequence goes on along the minus strand of NZ_CWGJ01000019.1, from coordinate 79,484 downwards.
CGTGAGATATTTGACGAATCGTTTTTCATGTATAAAGAGGACATCGATTTAAGTTTTCGTCTGCGAAGGAAGGGCTGGTCGATTCTCTTTAACCCGAAGCTTTCGGCCTATCATTGCCGCGGGTGGAATCCCGACCGCAGCAAAATGCCCAGACAATTCCGGCTCTGTTCGGCCGTGAACGAGATGAGGATCAACTGGCGGATGCGCTCCCCTCTCGGAGTTGCCTATTCCTCATGCAAATATTTATTCGTTAAAATGCTGGATCTGTGATGAGCTGGTCGCAAGTCTTAGACTCTCCTTCGATGAAAGCGTGCCTATGGCTGATCGTCCCCCTTTTTTTTCTTCCCAAAGTCAATTTGATCTCTATGGGCGGTACGGAGACGGCCGGGGTGCGTGTCGATGATATTCTGCTCTTTGGCTTCTCTCTTTTCTTCCTTTTTGCTTCTTTGAGCCTGAGGAAGCCTTTACATAAAATAGAAAAGGCTCTTTTTGCACTGATTGCCCTGTCTTTGCTCTCCTTTGCCTTTAACAGGCTTTTATTGATCCTGGATGAGATTAACGTGACCTCCAGCATCCTTTACGCACTCCGTCCCCTGGAATACTTCCTCTTTTTTTATATCGGTCAGATGGCCTTTGGCCGCCTCTCGCTTTCTCTGGTCATGCTTCTGTTCCTAGGCTGGAACGCCGTGATCATGACTCTGCAGTGGTTGGGGTTGATGCCTGCTGTCTCCGTGGATGGGTTCATGTATGTTTCCGGAAGGATTCCTGGCATCGCCTCTTTTCCCTCCGAGATGGGAGCGCTTCTAAACCTGCTGTTTTGCTATTTTCTCTTCAGCGGATACATCGATGAAAGGAAAGAGGGGATCTTGAAAGAGAGCCTTCCCTACGCCCTGTTTTTTAGTATTGGAGCTTTGGTGCTTTGGACCGCTTCAAGGGCCTCTTTGGTCGCCCATGTGGTGGCCTTCATCTTTTACCTGAAATATTGTGGCAAAAGCCGGAAAATGGCCCAGGTTTCTTTAGGGATGCTCCTGCTGGCGATCGGTGGGGGGGTTTTGGTGGTTATCCTTCCTCACATCGATGAGCTCTATGAGAGGAGTTTCGCCCTATTTTCCTGGGATAACCTCGATTTGATTGAGGAGGTCTGGCACCGTATTGAAACCAGCTATAACCCTCTTGGAAACGAAACAGTCGAATATGACGATGGGTATGACATGAGCTGGTGGATGCGTATCCATAAGTGGTGCTACGCCCTCAAAGTCTTTGTCCTAAATCCCGAGTGCTACCTGCAGGGCATAGGACCGGGCTTTGCTTCTGCCGGACTCGATGGAGGGCTTCTCAGAATCTTTGTGGAGCTGGGGTTTATCGGAACTTTCCTTTACGCGATTTTCTTCAAGGAGATGATGAATCTCTCCCCTTATGTGAAATGGATGGTGGTTGTCCTCTTGATGAATATGGTCTTTTTTGATGCGCATCTGGCCTACAAGCCGATGAGTCTTATCTTTTTTTCAGCCGGCTATGCCCTCGTGGAAAAAGAGGAGAGGCTCCTTTCGCTCGCGCCTGCAGCAGTACTTTAAGATTTTTTTGCAGAGAGAATCTCTATGATTTTCCCGGCTGCCTTTCCATCACCGTAGAGGTTCTTCGACCAGTCTCTCTCTTTGCCGATCCCTCTCCTGATCGCTATCGGAATTGCTTCCCTTGACAGCGGCACGAGTTCATTGAACCCCTCCTTGATAAGCTCAACCCACTCAGTTTCGGTGCGCAGGGTGAAACAGGGCGTTTTGAGCAGGTACGCCTCTTTTTGCACGCCTCCGGAGTCAGTGGCGATGGCGATGGCATTTTTTTGCAGTGCCAGCATGTCGAGGTAGCCAACCGGATTGACGAAGCGGATTTTTCTTTGTAGAGAATCGATCAGCCCATATTGGGTGAGCAGCTTCAGTGATCTTGGATGGATCGGCATGATAACCTCCATCTCCGAAGAAAGTGAGGCGAGGCCCTCCATGATTTCTTCAAGGATGGATTGATTGTCGGTGTTTTCCTGGCGATGGACGGTGGCTAGGATGTAGTTTTTCTTTTTCAGCCCCAAAGTGGTCATGACAGAAGATTGCTCGTCGGCCTTCTTTTCATAGTGATACAAAGCATCGGCCATAATATCTCCGGTCAGAAAAAGCCGCTTGTCATCGATCCCTTCATTTTTAAGCTGTCTTAGGGAAGCCTCTGTCGGTGCGAAAAGCCATTCCGCAAGATGGTCGACAGCAACCCTGTTGATCTCTTCGGGCATGGAGCGGTTGAAAGACCGCAGTCCTGCCTCGACGTGGGCGCAAGGAATCAAAAGCTTTGAAGCGGTCAAAGCTCCGGCCAGAGTCGAATTGGTGTCTCCGAAGACCAGCACAAGGTCCGGCTTTTCAATGAGAAGGGGTTCTTCGAGCGCTTCGATCATGCGTCCCGTCATCTTGCTTGCGGAAAGTCCTCCAACGCCCAAGTTATAGTCCGGCTTTTTGATCGAAAGCTCTTCGAAAAAGATGTCCGACATATTTTTGTCAAAATGCTGCCCGGTGTGGATGATGACCTCTTCCAACGGCAGAGCGGCCTTCATTTTCTCAATCGCCAAGCTTGTCATGGCTGCTTTGATAAATTGCGGCCTTGCTCCGACAATGGTAGCGATTTTGATTTTGCTAGCGCGCATGAACCATTTCTTCCTTAGGTGCATTTTCTCGCTCTCTTAATAGTGCGCCTTCCAGTAGATACTCTTCGCCGGTGCCGGGACATTTAGCTGAGAGGGTCTCACCTTGAGGCGTTTTAAGAGGGAGGGGGAGTTTGTAGCCGGCGCGGCTCATCCATCCTGTCTGTTTTGCCGGGTTTCCCACCACGAGGGCGTAAGGGGGAACATCTTTTGTGACGACCGCTCCGGCTCCCACGAATGAGAAGCGCCCGATAGTGATTCCGCATATAATGGTGCTGTTAGCTCCGATCGTCGCCCCTTGTTTAATCACTGTCGGCTTGAACTCATTTTTTCTTGGAATGGGGCTTCTTGGGTTGATGACGTTGGTGAAGACCGCACTCGGCCCAATGAATACGTCCTCTTCAACTGTGACGCCTGTATAGATACTGACGTTATTTTGGATTTTGACTCCCGAGCCGATCGATACCGCCGGGCTGACGACGACGTTTTGTCCGATCGAGCAGCGGTCGCCGATCGTTGCACCTTTCATGATATGACTGAAGTGCCATATTTTGGTGTCGTGGCCGACTGTGGCTGTATCATCAACGCATGCGCTTTCATGGGCGAAATACGAAGGTTTGGCAAAAGAGAAGACAGGCAGTTTTTTGGGATGAAATTTCTCTCCGGAAGATTCCAGCGAAAGTTGGGCGGCTTCCAACACCTTCAAAACTCTAAGTCCTTCGATACCATCTGTTTTTGGGGAAATTCTCTCTTGGCAGCAATTTAGGAAGTGCTGGCATTCGGCCTTAAGAGGCTCTCCTAAGGCTAAGGGGATAAACTCGGGCTGGGAAGAGTTCACTTCCGGAATGGACCCCTGGCTCCAGCGGACATAGTTGCGGAACACTGCCAGCTTTTCATCAATGGGTTTTGTATCGTCGAAGACTGCCATGCCGTGGGATCCTATCACAACCAGCTTTTGCTCTTTAAATGGATGGAGCCAGCTGACATAGATATGGGCTTTGAGTTCTTGGTCGAAGGTCATGGTCGTCATCGTCGTATCGGCAACGCCTTGGGATATATAATTGCCTCCGGTGCAGCGCACCTCTTCGGGCAGTCTGTTGCCGGCAAGGGACAAAATGACAGAAATGTCGTGGGGGGCAAAATTCCACAGAGCATTCTCCTCTGTGCGGAAAGCGCCGAGGTTGAGTCTGTTGGACGCTATGTACTGCAGTTTACCGAGCTCGCCTCTTCCGACCATCTCTTCCAACTTGTGGATCGCGGGATGATATTGGAGGATATGGCCCACCATGAGGATTTTACCTCTCTCCTGAGCCAACCTGATGAGCTCCTCTCCTTCCTGGACATTCATGCAGATCGGTTTTTCGACAAAAACATCTTTTCCGCACATGAGCGCCTCTTTGGCGATCTGGAAGTGCATGAGGGCTGGGGCTGCTATGGCAACCTTGTCGATAGCCGGATCGTGCATGACAGAATGAAGACTTGCCGTCATGCGCACTCCCGGATATTGAGACTGATAGGAGTCTAGCAATTTTTCGTTGGCGTCGCAGAGTGTGTGGAGGACGCCAAGTGAGTGGAAATTGCGGAGCAGGTTTTTTCCCCAGCGACCGCCACCGATCAATGCGAGAGAGGGTTTTAGATTTTCGTTCATAATGCTGCCTTTTAGCGTAAGGACATGAAGGGGGAGACTGCTTCTTTAACGGCTGTTGTGATCAAGAGCTGGTCTTTTTCTGTGAGATAGGGATGCATTGGTATGCTAAGTACTTCCTGAGCCGCTTTTTCAGAGACGGGGAATGAGCCTTTACCATAGCCAAGGGAGGAGAACACCGGCTGTTCATGAAGGCATTTGGGATAGTAGATGGCTGTCGGAACTCCTCTTTCCTTGAGCGCTTTGGCAACTTCTTCTCTTGCCGATACCCTGAAAGTGTACTGAGCGAAGACGTGGGTGTTTCCAGGCATGATGCGCGGGGTGCTAACAAATTCTTCCAGAAGCCGGTTATACCTCTCGCCAAGCTGTTGCCTTGCCTCGACTTCCTTTTGAAAATGCGGAAATTTGGCAAGGAGGATAGCTGCCTGCATGGTGTCGAGACGCCCATTCAAGCCAAGATAAGGATGGTGGTGCCGCACCTCCCCTCCGTGTGTTCTGATCGCGCGCATTTTAGCCGCGAGTTGGTCGTCCGAAGTAAACAGGGCGCCGCCATCGCCATAGCAGCCGAAGGGTTTTGCCGGGAAAAAGCTCGTTGAGCCGATCAGGGTTGCCGAGCAGGACATCGTTTGATTATTCTTAGCTCCGAAGCTCTGGGCTGCATCTTCAATAATGGGGATGCCGTGTTCTTCGGCGATCGGATTGATGCGGCTGTAGTCGGCCATCTGGCCAAAGAGGTTAACTGTGATGATGGCTTTGGTCTTTTTCGTGATAGCTCTTTTCAGCTTTTCAGGATCGATATTGTAGCTGTCGCTTTCGATATCGACAAATACAGGTTTGGCGCCGACAAGGGGAATCACCTCCGCTGTCGAAATCCAGGTGAATGGCACCGTGATCACCTCGTCTCCCGGACCGACTCCGAGAGCCATGAGGGCAATCATCAAACTGCATGTGCCGCTGGATACGCCGATGCAGTGTTTTGCCCCTACATAGGCGGCAAGCTGCTTTTCTAATTCGGCAACTTCTTCGCCCATAATGAAAGCGCCTTTGTCCAGCACTTTGTGAATAGCCTGGTCTATTTCTTGTTTGTGGAGGCGATAGGGGGTTTTGATATCGATGAATTCCATGATGTGATCCTTATCTTTCAAGCCGGATGAACGAGCTTATGCTGGGGAAAAAAATTGCGGGTATCGACGATGGGTACGCTGAGTGAGAGAATTTCTTCTTTGGGAAAAACGCTGTGGGCGGTCGACAACAAGAAACAGTCATAATCCCTTGAGAGCTCCTGGCTTGTCCTTCCTTCGAGCTCTTTATACTCGCGGTTGGCTCCGATCGAAGGGATATACGGGTCGTGGTATTCGCAACGGGCGCCCTTGCTCTCCAAAAGCCTGATGAGCTCAAGGCTGGGGCTTTCCCTCATGTCATCGACATCGGCCTTATAGGAGAGGCCTAGCACTAAAATTTTGGATCCCTTCAGAGGCTTGCAGTAGAAGTTCAGGCAATCTTGCACTTTAGAGACCACATATTTCGGCATGGAGCGGTTGATCTCTCCTGCAAGCTCAATGAAACGGGTACGGATGCCAAACTCCTTGGCTTTCCACGTCAGGTAGAAAGGGTCGATCGGGATGCAGTGTCCGCCAAGCCCGGGGCCGGGCCAGAAGGGCATAAATCCGAAAGGTTTGGTTCCCGCTGCACGGATGACTTCAAAGACATCGATTTGCATGGGTTCGCAGATGACTTTAAGCTCGTTGACCAAGGCGATGTTGACGCTGCGGAATATATTTTCAAAAAGCTTGGCTAGCTCGGCAACTTGCGTGGAAGAGACAGGGACGACATGTTCGATAGCCTGGGAGTAGAGAGCAACGGAGAGAGACAGGCTCTCCTCGTCGACAGCGCCGACAAGCTTGGGGATGCTCTTGGTGGAATAATTTTTGTTGCCGGGGTCTTCACGCTCGGGGCTGAAACAGAGGTACAGGTCTTTGCCCACTTTCAGAGAGCTTTTTGATTCAAGGATTGGCCTGACGATCTCTTCTGTGGTGCCGGGCCAGGTGGTGCTCTCTAAAGAGACCAAAGTTCCGGGTTTCAGATGGGGGGCAATTGTTTCGGTCGTTGTCTTGATGTATTGAAGATCGGGTTCTAAGTGATGGTCCAAGGGGGTCGGAACGCAGATGATGACAGCATCGCACTCTTGGATTCTTGAAAAATCATCGGTTGCCTGGAAGGAACCGTCCCCGACGAATCGGGCTAGCCTGCCGTGATTGATGTGCTTGATGTAGCTCTGTTTTTGATTGATGGAGTGGACTTTCTTTTTGTCGATATCAAAGCCGATCACCTGAAATTTTTCTTCGGAAAAGGTGAGTGCAAGGGGAAGGCCGACATAGCCGAGGCCGATAATCCCGATGCGGGCTTTTCTTTGTTTGATGTTGTCGATTGTAAGCGGCATATCTGCTAGTCCCGTTTCAGGGGTCAGACTGTAGCAAATGGGGAGCTGTCTGACAAGAAATATCGATTGAAACTTTATACCGCGATTGAGCTCAAGCCCCTGAAGGGGTCTATTTGACCCATTTATAGAGAGTGTTGTCCCTATTGAAACGCCAGAAGATTTCCTTTTGCATTATTTAAATTCAATTTTTCATCATCTATTGACTTCGGTCTGCCCCTTTATTTGACAGCAGAGAGCTAACATGGCATTGTCGGCCTGTGTCTTATATAGACAGGAGAAGAACCATCAAAAATCTGCTTGTTTTTATCTTCTTTGCTCTCTGCTTCCCATCGGGTCTGCTGCCTCATGAGGCTACCATCTGCCTGAACATGATTGTCAAGGATGAGAAGGCGGTGATCGAGCGCTGTCTCGCCTCCGTAAAACCGTTGATTAATTACTGGGTGATCGTAGATACCGGCTCAACGGATGGAACACAGGAGCTGATCCAGAAGATCATGGCAGACATCCCGGGGGAGCTTCACGAGAGGAAATGGGTAAACTTCGGCCATAACCGCAACGAAGCCCTGCAGCTTGCCAAAGACAAGGGCGACTATGTTTTAATCATCGATGCCGATGAGACGCTCGTGTATGAATCGTCATTCAAACTCCCGTCGCTTACCAAAGATTTCTACTATATAGAGACTCGGCTGTCCGGGACAAAATATGGACGCACACAGCTGATTAGAAATAGTTTGAAGTGGGAATGGAGAGGGGTGCTTCATGAGGCCCTTTACTCGAACGAGGCCAAAAGCTCCTCGACGTTTGCGGGGCTTGCCAACATCCCAAGAAACGACGGGGCGCGCTCGAAAGATCCTGATAAATTCAAAAAAGATGCGCTCCTTCTTGAGGAAGCGCTCCAAAAAGAGCCCGGTAACACGCGCTATGCTTTCTACCTAGCTCAAAGCTACCGCGACGCCGGTGATGATGAAAAAGCGCTTGCTGCCTACGAAAATCGCCTCTTGATGGGCGGATGGAAGTCGGAGATTTTTTGGTCCCTTTTGCAGGTCGCACTCTTGAAAGAGAGGCTGAATAGACCTCCAGAAGAGGTGGTCGCTGCATTCAAAAAGGCCTATCTCTATCAACCCTCAAGAGCTGAACCACTCTACAGACTAGCTAATTATCAGCGCAGGCAGGAAAACTGGAAGGAGGCATATGAGGCGGCAGCGCTCGGCTTAAACATCAAGGAGTCGAAAGATCTGCTTTTTGTGGAGAGTTGGATTTACGATTATGGCCTTTTGCTTGAGTTTTCGATCGCCTCCTACTGGGTCGGAATGTATCACGAATCCAAACTCTCATCCGAGATGCTTCTTGCCAAGAGTTCTCTGCCGGCACATGTCCGCGACCGCATCAAGAAAAATCTCGTGTGGATTAACGGTAAATTAGACGAGCTGGTCCAACGAACTAAGCAACGCTACAGGGAAGAGTCAATCGAGTCTCCGGCAGCTTTGCGGGCTTTGCCTTAAAGTTAACTGAAAGTGTCTCAAAAATTTGGCTTTCTCAAGGCCTTCATGCCAAATTTTGAGACGCTTTCGGCATATTGCAATTAACAGGCGCCTTGCCTAGAGTTGTTGCTTATACCGAAAGTATCTCAAAATTTGGGGTTTTGACTTTGAGAAAGTCTCAGGATTGAAAGATTACAAGTCACCTCATATTTTTAATATTAGGTGACTTGTAATCTTTCAATCTTGGGGAGCTTTCTCTTTGTCAAAAACCAAATTTTGAGACGCTTTCGTTATAGAGTTTGTTGACGGATGCGGATTACGCCTGTTTTGACCGCTCTTCGTTTAGTTTCTCCGTCAGAAATAATTGTGTTTTAAGGATTGACTGCCGTGCACGTCCTTTTCATTCCCTCCTGGTACCCCCAGAAAGAAGATCCGCTCCTTGGCATCTTTTTTAAAGAACAGGCTCTTGCCATGATGAAGCTTGGAACGGAAGTGGGAGTGATCTATCCTGAAGTTAGACCTCTTAAAAACTTAAGCTTGAGACTGCTTGCCAATAACCGGTTCCAAAAAAGCGAAGGGGTGGAAGAGAGCATTCAAACAACCCGCCTCCATGGATGGAACCTCTTTCCCCGAATCGGCAAATTACAGATGTCGGCTTGGATATCCTATGCGGAATTTGCCCTCAAGAGTTATGTCAAGAGGTGGGGTAAACCCGACATCCTCCACGCCCATAGTTTTCTCTGGGGAGGGATCGCCGCGGCATCGCTTTCAAAGAGGTGGGGTATTCCGTTTGTTGTCACCGAGCACAGAAATCACTTCGTCGATAGGATTGCGCTCGATGCGGAGATTAAAGCATGCTGGACCTATTCCCCCATGAAGAGGGCATTTCATGCCGCTTCAAAAGTAGTCGGGGTCTCCACGCCCCTGACGTCTGTTCTTCAGGAATATTTGGAAGATGCGTCTCGCTTCTTGACGATTCCGAATTCGGTGGACACCGACTTTTTTAAGCCTCGTGATGAAGTGGAAAAAGAAGGCTTTCAGCTCATCACAGTCGCCCAGTTGGAAGAGAGAAAAAACCTCCCCATGCTTCTCCGCTCGTTTCATCGTTTTTTAAGCCAAGAGAAGAGAGCTCGTCTTGTCATCTTGGGCGAAGGTCCGGAAAGAGAGAGGCTCTCGGGGTTTATCAAAGATCTCAATCTCGAAGGCAAGGTCTCGATGCCGGGAAAAGTTTCCCGTGAAGCGGTGCGCAAGCATTTAATGGAGAGCCGGGCGTTTCTTTTTTCTTCTGACAGCGAATCCTTTGGTGTTGCCTTGATAGAAGCAATGGCAGCCGGACTTCCCGTTCTCTCCACAAGGTGCGGAGGCCCGGAAGACATAGTCACCGAGGAGACAGGCATTTTGGTTCCCAAAAGGGATGAAGAGAAGTTTTATGAGGGGTTGCTTCGTCTTATTCGGGGCAACTATGACCCGCAGTCGATCCACAAAATAGCAAAAAGCCGTTTTCATTCCGCAGCAATAGCCTCACGCTACCTTGCTTTGTACCGGGAGGTTTTGGCGCGATGACACCCTCTCCTTCAAAGGGACTTCTCAAAGATACCGTGCTCTATAGCATGGGACAAATCCTTCCCCGTATGATCGCCTTTTTGCTTCTTCCGATCCTTTCAAGGTACTTGACGGCGGAAGATTACGGCGCGCTCGGTATGCTGGCCATTTTGAGCTTGGTTGCAACTTCGATTGCAACGCTGGGGCTTAACTGGTCATTGGCCAAGGGGTACTTCAGCACGAATGACAGGTCGGTTCGCGACGGACTCATCTGGTCTTCTTTCTTAACGATTATGGCCTATAACGCCGCTCTTTTTCTCGCTGTCTATCTAGGAAGAGAGACGCTCTCCTATCTTCTCTTGGGAAAGCCGGAGTATGGTCTGCTGGTGGTTGTCGCTTTCCTTTCTGTTTCTCTCTCCGGTCTCTTGATTCCCTTTACTTCGTATCTTAAATTTGAACAGAAAGCCGGAACCGTAGTCCTTTTGGCTGTCTTTGAAGTTTTGTCCTCCTCGTTTTTGACTCTCTATTTTGTGATCGGCAAAGGTCTGGGCCCTTTAGGACCTCTTCTTGGCCAGCTTTTTGCGCAGGCGCTGCTCCTGCCTCTGTTTTTGGCTATTGCACTTGCAAGAGTTCAGCTCACTCTCTCCTTTGGGACAGAATTTAGAGCCTCGCTTGCTGCCGGTCTTCCTTTCATGATGTCTTTTGTTGGCTCATTTCTCCTGCAGTCAGGAACTAGGCTTTCACTCGTCGAGACGAGAGGGTTTGAAGAGGGCGGAATCTTCTTTGTCAGCCAAAATTGCTCGAAGATTCTAGAGCTACTCGTCATGGGTATGATGACCGCATGGTTTCCTGCCATCGCCCGAATTATCCAGAATGATCAGGAGACTGTGCAGGCAGTTCGCAAGATGACAAGAGCTTACCTGACCATCATTTCCATCCCCGTCGCTGCGGCCTGTTTTTTTGCCAAGCCCCTGATGACTGTTTTGGTGCCAAGCCCGCTATCAGAAGGGTGGAGAGCGATCGGTTTGTTGACTCTTGCGCAAGCGGTATATGGCTTTTATGCCATCCACCAACCTCTTTTTGTTCTTAAGAAAAAAAGCGTTTGGCAAGTCTCTCTCGAGGCTATTTTTGGAGTGGTCGCGCTCTTTATGGCCTACCCATTATCCTATTTTTTAGGATTTGTCGGAGCGGCGGCAGCGCAGTTTCTGGCCTGTCTTTTCCTCTCAAGCGGAGCCGTTGTTTTTCTGAGGCGTCGGCTGCATCTTCAGTATGAGACGGGTCGTCTTTTTAAGGTGTTGACAGCTCTTTGCTTTGTCTTTGTGCTTTCTCTTTTTCAACCGGACTATCTTCCCTACCAGTTTTTCAATGCCTTCATTGGAGTGATTCTCTATCTGATCTATTTGTGGCACCGTATCTTAGAGACCGATGAAAAAGAGCAGGTGAAAAACATGATGGCTCGCTTTGTCACTAGAGAAGCTTAGAGCCTGCCCACAAATTCAAATCACTATTTGCTATAGTGTGCCTTGGCTTCTTTACGTTGAGTTGGAGAGGGGAGACTTTTTCAATGAGATGAGCTGCTCGCTTTTTTCAAAGCTCGAATCAGGCTGCGCGCAAAAAGGGCGGGATCTTTCTGCTTGATTCCTTTGATCGCCTGGGAAAGACTTTTCCTGTAGGACGGAGTTTTAACCAAGCGAATAGGCTTCATGAAAGAGGGGCTGAGGAGCGGGCCTTCCCACTCAAAGAGGCAGTTGAGCAGGTCTTGGGAAAAGTGGGCATCGGCCCCATAAATCACCGGCTTTTGATGCCGCTGAGCAAGTTCTTTGGAGAGAACGTCGTGTTCGGGCCTGGAACGAGAGTTGAAGATCTCGATGCAATCGATGCAGGTAAAATCGATCTTTTCCAGATGATGACCGTCTAGGGGATGGGGCAAGACCGTGAACCCTCCCGCTTTTTTGGCGCGCTTGCAAAGGTCTTTGTGGTCAAAAGAGGGGGCAAAATCAACAGGTACGTCGGCGACGATGATATCCCCGACATCGGTGAAGAATTCCCCTGCGATCGGCACTTGCAGATTAGGGTTTTTCTCTCGGGCGATCTCTTTTGCTTCTATGGAACCGGCCAAAGTGTCGTGATCTGCAATCAGCAGAAGATCAAGTTTGTTTTTGATCGCCACATCCACGATTTTGGCAGGTGAAGTCATTGAGTCAAAGGAGTGGCGGGTGTGTAAGTGAAAGATCCCTCTCATCGCAATTTCCTTTTGATGTCCGCAGCCAGCCTGAGGAAGCTGAGTGTCATCCCGTTCGTTTTGATATTTGTCTGATACCCCTTTTGAAAATAGTCTGCAAGGCAAGAGAAATTGGCCCCTGCAAAAATGCCAAAGAGGTCCCCCTCAAAAGGCCAATAGAAGTGTAAATCAGGATAGCTCTTTTGGAGTTGGGGATGAAGCTCTTCTCCTCGAAATGCCCTGACAAGATATTCTCCAAAATTCAGACCGGCCGCAAGGCCAAGCTCAAGCGATCCCCACAGTTTAGGATTGATCTCGATCAATTTGATCTCGTCCGTCTTCTCATCGTGCTTGAACTCCACCATGCAAGGACCGTTCCACTGAAGGGTGTCGAGAAGCTTCTTTCCCGCGTCAAACGCTTTTTGATGATAATAGGTCTTGGCCGCTGTTGCAGAACCTCCGGTCAGGGGGTATTCGCGGATGCGCCGGTGCATGTAGAACCGTTTCAACTCTCCTGATTGATAAAAAGCAAAAAAGCCAAGCCCTGCTCCTTGCACGAGCTCTTGAACAAGAGGCGGTGCCATCTTCTGGGAGGGATCGTTTTGCACCGAGAGATAGGCTTTTTTTAGGTTTTCCAAGTCATCGACATAATGAACAATATTCCTTCCCGCCTCCAGGCTTGCCTTCACGACCACCGGAAAGGGTCCGCTATAGGATTTTAATTCCTCGGCACTTTGAAAGGGGTAAGTTTTGGGTGCGGGGATACCTAAAGATTCGGCAAGCTTCATCGACTCTCTCTTTGAGAGGGCGATGGCAAGCGATTCCTTGGGTGGCAAGATAGCCTGTTTGCATTCAAGATCGGAGAGCAGTTTTACTGATGCGTCGCCGACAGGGATAATCAGATCGAATGAGTCCATTTCAAGCAGATCTTTCAAATCAGCGACAAGGAGTTGGTCGTAGACACCGGAGTAGAGCGAAGAGAAGCGCGGGAGCGACCGAGTGATTCCTGTAACCTTGAAAGAGGGATCGAAACGCCTCAGGTAATGTGCGAGAGCCATCGCATGTTTGTAGGAGGCATCCGTTACGGCAATTCGCATAGTCAATGCCTTCCTTCAAGCTTTTTAAGACGTTTTTCCCAGTGGCTGCTGACGCTCTTCAAGTCCGTAACCCATGCTCCTTTCTGAAGGGCGTAGCGGATGATGTTTTCATAGAGATCTTCCATCCCGGATTTCAAGAAGATATCGGGATGGAAAAGAAGGGTTAAGCATCCCTCCAAACTTTCCGCGTCATCGATGAAGCGCTTTACGATTTCTAACGATCCCTTAGGAGAGTACTCAAGAGCGTTGCTGCCGATCAAAGCTCCATCTTGCAAGATCATCGGCACTTCAAGCAGGGAAATCTTCTTTTGCCTCTCGTAATCATAAAAGAAAAACGGGTAGCCTGTTCCAGCGCGATAGCCGACGTTTCTGTTGTACCCCAATGTAGTGTCGGCGGTGATGCCGGCATCCGCGATCAAAGAGGGAGTGAGGGGCATTTTAAAGTGCAGCCAGTGCTGGCGGGCTGTGACGATGGGCATTTTGAGTTCATGCTCGAGCCGCTCTTTCTGCTCTTTCAGGAGGTGCGGTTCCACTGCCGAAAAATAGCTGCCGTGCAGGCCAATGTCAAATCCTGCATCTTTCAATTTGCAGATGACATCGGATAGCTTCGCGGATTTTCCTTCAAAGAATACCCTGTCTTTTGTCTGGTAAAGGCAGTCGTAGCGGCTGACTTTGGTCAACGGGAAGACGGTAAAGAAGTAGGAAGATTTCACTCCGAATTTATTTTCGATGCGGACCGAAGCCTCAAGCGTTCCGGTCATGTCGTGCACCCTTTTCGGCTTTCTTAAGAGGCCCTTGGCGGCACTCTTCGCTATGAGTTTCAGCCGCGAGGTTGAATCGAGATCTTCTGCCAGCGCCGCTTTTTTTAAGGAGCGAAACAGCAAGGGAGTGGTTTCTCTGATGTCTAAATGATCGACATCGTGTGTGAGAACCAGGGCGAAGCGGAATCCTTTTGGCCAAAGAGGCTCCAGTTTTACTCCCTCGTTTGTAAGACGAACCCTCTCTTCCTTGGCAAATCGGTCCACTTCCGCAGACCACAGGAGACCCTTTTTTGCGTTTTGCGAGTAGGCATATTCAAAGTTGCCCCACTGATCGACTTCCTGCGGCTGAAACTCCTCTTTTCTAAACAGCATCTCCCGCAGTGTGACGGGTATGGGTCTTAAAAGGTGTTTCAGGTCGGCGGATAGTCCGACGAAGGAGCAGAAGGCTTCCAGCGCCAGAGCCTCTTCCAAAGTGAGGGCTTTTTGATCTTCAGTTAACAGCATTGTGCTCTCGGCTAGTGATCGATTTTAAGCAGGGTCCATTTGGCGTTCTCAAAAGCCACTTCCCCCTCATTCCGATAGCGCTTAAGGAGTAGACGCTCCACGGGGTCTGTTTTGTCAAATCCCATCAGTCGGATAGGGTACTCTTCTATGTTCTCTTGGCTATGGCGGCCGCCGATGAAGGTTTGATACGCCTGTTCCATCTTGCGGGAGGTCACCGGGTCTTGGAAATAGTAGCTTCCGTTTCTGTTCCCGACAAGTGAATAAAAGGGGGTGAGAGTGACGAGGGAGCGGTAAGAGCTATCGGTGAATAAGATCCTCTCTTTTTCACCTGCCGGCAACTTCCTGATGTAGAGCGCCGTTTCCTGATCTTCCGGCAGGTGAAACTCTCTCTTTCCGATGGTTAGTGGATTGTGCAGGACATGCCAGAGAGTGAAAAAGCAGGCTAAAAATGCTAGGGTTTTTACCCCTTGTCTGAGCGCTTTAATGGGAACTTCCATAGAGGATATGGCTCCGATCAGCAGCAAGAGTGCAAGAGCGCCGGTGTAGAGTTGGACGCGGTAGAGGTGGGCGGTGTTGCCTTTGAAAAGAAGCAGGATTGAAAACAGGAGCGGCAGCAGAAAAAGAAGAAATAACGGGATGGCGATCTTCTTTCGTAGGGTCAGGTAGCAGGCGGCGAGCGGAATAAATAGGGAAGAGGGCAGAGATAGGAGGAAAAAAAATACAAAGTTGACAGCATCCCTGCCGGTTTTCATCCAGGAGGTGTGAGGGTCGTAGTGCCATTTCCAGGGAGGCAGTGTTTCAAGGTAGTCTCCTTGCCCTTTTAAAAGGAGGGTAGAAACGAAGGGGCGGAGGAGCTCTCTTGTCGCTTTCTCTCCTTCTTGTAAATAGTTGGGAAGGGTGTGACGGATGAGGTAGAGTTGGCAAAGAGTGGCAAAGAAAGGCAGAAGAAAGCAGAGGATTGTTCTAAAAACAACCTTTTTTGTCAGAAAACCCCTCTCTGCCGTGAGGGCGGTTGCGAGGAAGGGAGCGGCAAGAAACAGGTTAAACCACCATATCTGGCATCCGACAGCCAGTAAGAAGGCCCCTGTGTAGAGCCATCTCGCATTTTTTGTATTCCTGAAATGAAAATACGCTCCCATCCCCAAGAAGATGAAGGGGTGGGAGAAGGTAGCCGGTCCTTGAAGAAGCAGGTATTTTGTGGACGGGGCGTAATGGACGAAGGAGAAAAAGAGGCAAAAAAGAGAGGCCAGACGGGTGTCTTGAAGTAAGGAATAGGCAAAAAAGAATAGAGAGAGTGCCAAGAAGATGTAGGTTGCCATACCCAAAAAATGGATTGTTTCTTCGCCGGTAAGATGAAAAACGGACGCCAAGCCCGCTCCCATCAGATGGAAAAAAGGAGGGTAGACAGTTTCTGTTCCTGAAAAGGGATCGATAAGCGGCTGGCCAAGAAGTGTCCTGTCAATGCGCGCTGCGTGGTAGACTGTATCGGCAGAGCGCATATCGTGAAAGAAGAAGGGGGCTTGCATTAGAAGAAGGAGAGAGGAAAGCAAGAAGGTGAAGAGGGCGGCTTTCGTCCATCGATGAGAGAGGCAAGGAGTTTGGTGCATCAGGAGATCTTTCGTTTGAGACACATTCGGTATATATCTTTCGGTATAAAATCTTCAATTTTTAACCATCGTCAAATTTTACGGTTTTCTTCTATTATTCCGGTAATATTACGAATGGATGAGATTAGAAACTAGATGTGTGGAATAGCGGCACTGTTCAGCCAAAAAGAGAAACGATGTTTAAAGGCGATCGTTCCAATGACGCGCGTCGTTGCCCATAGGGGCCCTGACGGGGAAGGGTATGCCTTTTTTCCTGATTTCGAAAGTGGGACGGCAAAAGAGACTCCCTCCTTGATCGCCCTGGGGCACCGCCGTCTTTCCATTCTCGATCTCTCCTCCGCCGGCAACCAGCCTATGGCTAATGAAGAGGGGAAGATCTGGATTACCTATAACGGCGAGATCTATAACTACCTCGAAATTAGGAGAGAGTTGGAAGCGGAGGGAGTTTGCTTCACTACTAAAACCGACACCGAAGTCCTCCTGAAGGCATACGATCACTATGGCATCGACTTTCTCCATAAACTCAATGGCATGTTTTCCTTTGTCTTGGTCGATTTGAAAAGAAAAAAGGCCTATGCCTGCCGTGATCGCTTTGGAGTGAAGCCGCTCTATTACTATGTTACAAGCGAAGGATTATTGGCCTTCGCGTCGGAGATCAAGCAGTTTCACTCCTTGCCCGGCTGGAAAGCCAACCTCAACCACCAGCGGGCTTTTGATTTTCTGAGCTTCGCTCTCTTTGACCATACCGGAGAGACTCTTTTCAACGGGGTGCATCAGGTGCGGGGAGGCCATTTTGCAGAGATTTCCTTGAGTGAAGGAAGTCGATTGGAGATAAGGCGCTGGTACCGCCTTCCACACGAGCCGCTTCACATCAGTTATGAGGATGCCAAGCAGCGCTGCTTTGAAATTTTGCAGGATGCGGTCCGCATCCGGCTGCGGTCTGATGTGGAAGTCGGGGCTTGCCTCTCCGGGGGAATAGATTCTTCCGCGATTGTTTGCCTTGCAGCGAAGCTGCTGAAAGAAGTGGGCCCTTTGCGTCCGAAAACCTTTTCAGCCAGGTCAGTCGACCCGTTGCTCGATGAGTATCCCTTCATGGGCGCCGTTGAGAAGGAGGCTGGGTCGGAGGGTTTTTATGTCACACCTGACGAAGACGGCCTTTTGCGTGAATTTGACAAGCTGCTTTGGCATCAGGACGAACCCTTCGGAACGAGCAGCGTCTTTGCCCAGTGGAAGCTTTTTTCTAAGGTGAAAGACGAAAAAGTTAAGGTCATGCTAGATGGTCAGGGTGCCGATGAGCAGTTGGGTGGGTATTTTGAGTTCTATGGCATTTTTTTAAGGCAGCTGGCTTCTGAGGGAAAACTTTTGCAGTTGATGCAAGAAATTCAGCGGGCAAGAGCTGTCAATCCCTCTCTCAACCCCATCAAGTCGCTGATTAAGAATTTTATTCCCGCCAAGTTAAAAAATCAGCTCTATTATGCGATGAATAAACCCTCTTTAAAAGCCCCCTGGATCGATTTTAAGAGATTGCATTGCGAGTTGGTGAACCCGCTTGATCCAAGAGCAAAGAGGTCATTTCGATCCTACGCTGAGGAGATGCTTCTTTCAGCCAATCTTCCTATGCTTTTGCACTACGAAGACAGAAATTCCATGGCCCACTCGGTTGAATCGAGGACTCCCTTTCTGGATTACCGCTTCGTCGAGTTCATCATCAATCTGCCGCCGGCATTCCTCATCCGCGGTGGCTTGACGAAAGCTATTCTCAGGGATGCCATGGGGGGAGTGGTACCGAAGAAAATTTTGGAGAGAAAAGATAAGATCGCCTTTGCGACCGACGAGAAGAGGTGGCTTGGCGGGCGCCATAAAGGGCTATTCATGAAGGCCATCAAGGAATCGGTCTTTGAAACACGCCTTTTTAACGCCTCCTTGATCCCTAAGGCTGAGAGAATCTTGGAGGGAAAGGAGCGTTTTAGCTTTCTTCCCTTCCGGGTGATTGCGTTTAGTCAATGGCTCAAGGCTAATCGTTTGTCTGTGTAGAAGCTGTAAACTATTTTGTCACAAAATGAGCGGCGATTGATCCTACAGCAATCGACAGCCACAGTGTGAGCAGACGGATCAAAATCGTCGCTAAAGAGGCGGCCGATTCGACGGCTCCAAAATGGGTGAGGATTTCGTAGAGGGAGGCTTCCGTTCCGCCCACACCTCCCGGAAGCAGAGTGACTGCGCCGATCAGAAGGCTGAAGGAAAAGGCGAATACCGATTGTAAGAGGGAGATGCCCTCACCTAAAGATTGAAGGATAACAAAGAGAGAAACCCCTTCCACTCCCCAGGCGACACATCCGAGAATCAACCCCCCGAGAAATATTTTAAAGTCGAGCAGCTTCTTGGTACAAGCCTGAAATGAGCTTTTGTCTTGTTCTTTGTTCTCAGATTCAGCGCTTCTGTAAAAGAAGTGGATAAAAAGGCGATCGAGGCGAAAGCGCAAGAGAAGAAACACAAGCGCTAAAAAGAGGACTATAATGGCAACCGCTTCCTTGGCCTTGGGAAATAGAAAGAGGCCTGAGAGTGCGAGGAAGGCTAGCGAGGCAAAGTCCGAGAAGCGTTCAGCGACAAGCACTGCCAGGCTCTCCTTATAGGAGATGCCGTGCTTGGCAAGAAACAAAGAACGGACAGCCTCTCCTGACTTGGCAGGAGTCATCGTCATGGAAAATCCGGCAAAGTAGATCGCAAGATCATCCCGCATGGGAACAGAGAGTTCCAAATGGCTAAAAAACATGCGCCATCGCCCAAAACGGACGAACCACGAGAGGAAGGAGAGAGCGGAGAGGAGCAAAATATTGGTGATGCCCACCTCCCTGATGCCTTCTGTCAAGGCATCCATCCCGTTGGAGAGGGCCAGCGCCAAGTAGCCAACGGCCGTCAGAGTCATTAAAAGCCCCATGCAGAGGCGGCTCATCAGAAATCTTTTGATGAGAGCAGTCGTTTTATAGAGAAATTCCATGATCAATGCACTAGGTAGAATGTCAATAGAGTGAATAAACCGACCGATGCCATGATCTGTTTGTCTGAGATTAAGTCGTTGGTTGGGTCTCCACCGCTCTGTTTACTGTTGATCAGGTAGAGGTAGCGGAACAGGGCAAAAACGACGAAGGGTACCGTGTAGATTAAGTTTTCGGTGTGGTGGATGCGGATCGTCTCGTCATTCATGGTATAGAGACTGTAGGCGATGATGACGGAGGCGGCTGTGATACCGATCAGTTCATCTAGGAAAATGGAGTCGTAAGACATCAATACCTTGCGGTGCTCGCGCATGGCGCTTTTAAGCTGCAAGATTTCCGCTTTCCTTTTGGTGAATCCGAGAAAGAGGGTGATCATCATGCCGCAGAGCAGAAGCCATTTTGAAGGGGGAATGCCAATGCCGGCGGTACCGGCAAGGATGCGTAGCATGAATCCGGAGGCAATGCAGAACACATCCAAGATGACGACGTTTTTTAAGTAGAGCGTATAGAGGATGTTGATGAAGGCATAGGACACTAGCAAAGTTAAGGTAAGAGAGGAGACTATCGACCCGATAGTGAAGCTTAAAGTGGTCAGAGCCGCGATCAGGAGAGCGGCTTCGCTGTTTGTAACCTCTCCGCTAGCTAGCGGTCTCAATTTCTTTTTGGGGTGGCGCTTATCTTGCTCTTTGTCGATCAGGTCGTTGAAGGTGTAGACAGCGCTTGATATGAGGCAAAAAGAGAGGGCGGCAAGCAATGCCAAAAGAAGAGTCTCCTCCATCCGGTGCACTTCACCAAACAGCACTCCGGTGAAGACAAAGATGTTTTTCACCCATTGCTTGGGTCTGATGAGGCGGATTAGGGCATGAATTTTTTTTTGCATCTTACTGAAAGGTCCTGTAGTAGGGATGGTCGGCAGATTCCAGAAGCTCCTTGTCGCCCCGGCTGTCGCCGTAGGCATAGATCTCAAAGCGCTCTAAATCTCCCAAAAGATTCTTCAGTCTCGCTACTTTCTCCTCCGCCCGGCAATTTTTACCGACCAGATTGCCGGTCACAGCGCCTTCTTTGAATTCAAGTCTTGATGAAAGCAGGCAATCGAATCCGGCAGCATCAGCCCAGGGCTTCAGATAGGCGTCGATGGACGCTGAAATTAAAATAAGCCGGTCGCCTCGCGCTTTATGCTTGCTGATTGCCTCCAACGCCTCTTTTTTGACCTGCTTTGGAAGCTCATTGTGAGCATAGTCGCGGCACATGCCGAGCATCTTCTCTTCAGGTATGCCTCTGAAAAAGCGTCTGAGCACTGCTTCTTTGACCTGTTGCCTGTCATACATTTTAAAGGCGTACCCCATTAGAGCGGGAAGCTCGAGTAGGAGGTATCCGATTGTTTTTGCGATCCCTGAGGAGAAAATGAGAAAAGGGAGAAGAGAGTCGGAGCGGGTGATCGTGCCGTCAAAATCAAAGCAGGCGATGGTTTCTTTCTTCATCCTCTCTAGAGCCTCATCCTTTTGAATATACGCTCCGGTACCGCTTTGATGACTGCCATGATCGCTTTCCAGAAACCGGGGATATAGACCACATTTTTTTTCTTATCCAAGGCACGAACAATTTTTTTGCCTACTTCTTTTGGATTGGCGACAAGAAAAAGACCGGGCAGGCCGAAGGTCATGGCAGTGTCGACAAAACCCGGCTTTACAGTCATGACATGGACGCCTTCAGGATAAAGTTTATTTCTTAGCCCGTCCAGATAGATGGAAAGGGCGCCCTTGGCAGATCCATAGATGAAATTGCTTTGTCTTCCCCGGTCGCCGGCAACCGATGTGATGCCGATGAGGAACCCCTCCTTTTTTTGGGCGAGGCGTGCAGCTATCAGCGATAGCGCGGAGGCGGCTCCGATGAAGTTAATACGGATGGTCTTCTCCTGGTCGGCGAAATTCATCAGATCGATCTTACCTCCCAGATCTCCAAAGGCGATCACCGCTCCTTGAATTGCCTTCTCTTTAAAAAACAGGGAATCGAAAAACGCGGGATGGCTGCTTGTGTTTTCCGCTTGGAAGGGGAGTGTTGTCACGGGTACGTTGTAGCGAATCTGCAGGTCGCTGGCTATGCGGGAGAGTTCTTTTAAGTCCCTGGACGCTAAAACAAGGGGGTGTTTTCTTTTGGCGAACTCTTCGGCAGCCCCTCTGGCTATCGCGGAAGTGGCACCCAAGATCAAGACGGTTCCTTGGCTCATTGCTCACCGATCCTAAGACGTCTGGCGAGGTCTGTTTGAATCAGATTTGCCGGGTCCACTTTTCTTTTAACGGCTAAAAAGCGCGTGTAATCGGGATACATGGCGCGGAAAACGTCAGGAGTGACGTGGAAATCTTTAGCCAGGTAGACTCTTCCGTGGTTTTTCATGACGATGAGATCGAGCTGGCAGAGTAAATGGAACAGATCAGGCTGATTTCCCGGTATGTCCATGGCGAGGGTAAACCCTTCCATGGGGAAGGAAAGATAGCCAGGGTTTTTCTTGCCAAATTTTTTGAGAACGGCCAGATAGACGGGGCAGCGTGCAGCTGTCAGATGCGCTAAAATGTCTCTCAGTGCCTCTTCTGCGTTCGCTTCAGGCACAACAAACTGGTACTGGTAAAAACCTCTTGAACCATACATCCGGTTCCAGTTTCCAATCCGGTCGAGAGGATAGAAAAAGGGGTTGTAGTGGCAGAAAAATGGAGCGCCCTTTTTCTTCTGCTGATAAAAATAGATTTTGTTGAAGAGCTTCTGTGTTGTTCTGTTCAGAGCGAGCGAGGGGAATGAAAAGGGAATGGATATGGGCTTGGCTTCTTTGCTCTTCAGTTTGTCCGGAAGTTCGCCACGTTTTGCGTGATCGCCTTCGATCAGGATGCTGTTTACCTTGTCATTCTTAAAAGACAGAAGATCTAGCCAGGCAACAGAATAGCGGGCTGCATCGGATGATTCGTTTAATTTTTTGATTAGGCAAGTGAGTGATTCAAAAGGAGTGTTGAGCACTTTGATGAAAGGGGTTTCGACAGGCAAAAGCTTAAGGGTCACTTCCGTGATAACGCCCGTCAGCCCCATGCCGCCTGCTGTCGCGTAAAAAAGTTCCTCATCCTGGCGCCGGACCCTTCTTTTGGTGCCGTCCGGCAGCATCAGCTCAAACTCTAAAACATGGTCGGAGAAAGATCCGTCGGCGTGATGATTTTTTCCGTGGGCATCCGCGGCAAGGCACCCTCCGAGGGTCGCTTCCTTAGTTCCCGGGGTGACCGGCACAAAGTAGCCTTTTGTGCTAAAAGTCTCTACGATATCGCGGATGGTTGCGCCCGCCTCCGCCTTCAAAACGTGATTTTCGGCGTTAAAGCTTAATAAGCGGTTCAGGCGCTCCATGAGGATGACCTCTCCTCCGGTATTCAAGGAGGCATCGCCATAGCTCCTGCCAAGTCCTCTTGCCGAGAACAGGGGGGAGCCGCGGAGGATGTGCTCGATCTTTTCCGGGCGGAAGAGGCAGGTCTCCCCTTTAGCCATGCCGCCCCAGCCGGCTATCTCTTTCTTCAGTTTTCCCATTGTGTCAGCGGAGTTTGGTTTCATCTTTATACCGAAAGCGTCTCAAAATCCCGGATTTTGAGACGCGTTCGGTATAAGCCGCACTTATACGGCGGCTCTTTACGGGAAAGAACATACAGGGGATTTCGCTTAGGAAACAAGAGCAAATTTAAGCGGGTTAGGTTCTTTTTCCTGATCTTCTTCTCTCCCTTTTGGTATGCTTTCGGTATATTCTCCCTAACTTTTCATTGGATGATGCTTATGGCAAACAGACGTGTTTTAATTACCGGCATGGCAGGATTTATCGGATACCACCTGGCCAAAAAGTTGAAGGAGCTTGGTGATTCCTTGATGGGAATCGACAATTTTAACGACTACTACGACTCGAACCTGAAAAGGGCGAGAATAGCGGATCTTCAAGATATCCGCTGCGTGGAAGGAGATATACAGGATGTCACCCTTCTGACAGCTTTAATCAAAGAGTTTAGGCCGACACACATTCTGCACATGGCAGCTCAGGCCGGTGTCCGCTTTTCCCTGCTCAATCCCAAAGCTTACATCGACGCGAACATTAACGGTTTTTTATCGATTCTGGAGGTGTTGAAGGATCATCCTGAGATTAAATTGCTATTTGCCTCATCCTCTTCCGTTTACGGTTTGAATACGAAAGTGCCCTTTGATGAAACGGACGCAACTGACCAACAGGCCAGTTTCTACGGGGTGACAAAAAAGTGCAACGAGCTGATGGCAAGAACGTATCATCACCTCTATGGCATTTCGGCCATCGGCCTCCGCTTTTTCACTGTATACGGTCCCTTTGGCAGACCCGACATGGCCTACTACTCTTTTACCGATAAGATTGTCAAAGGCATTCCTATCGACGTGTTTGGCGAAGACCAGATGCGCGATTTCACCTACATCGACGACATCATCGAAGGAGTGATTAAAGCCATGGATCTTCCGGGCGGGTTTGAAATTTTTAATCTCGGAAACCACAGGCCTGTCGCTCTAATGCGCTTTATTCAAATTTTAGAGAGTGCTGTTGGACAAAAAGCAAAGATCCGCGTTACTTCCCCGCAAAAGGGGGATGTTAAAGAGACATATGCCTCCATCGAAAAAAGCCATCAGTTGCTACAGTTTGAGCCCAAAACCAATTTGGAAGAGGGAATTCCGCTGTTTGTGGATTGGTACAGAAAGTACAATGCATTCAAGAGCCTGTAGCAAAACGCCAATATCCACCTCCTGCTGAATTAGGTTTTTGGCAAAGAGAAAGCTCCCCAGGGTTGATAAGCGGCAAGTCGCCTCATGTTTCTAATATTAGGTGACTTGCCAGCGTTCAATCCTGGGGAGCTTTCTCTTTGTCAAAAAATTAAATTTTAAGACGCGTTCGATATAACCTTGGCGAGGTGGTTCGTAATCAAATTATCCTTTGGGGGTAAATGTTTCTGTTTGATATATACACAGTTTCTTAACCTTAGAAGTATGGATTTCTCAATGAAAAGGTTCATCGCACTGTCGCTTTTTGTCATTACAGCGCTTTCTTTGACAAGCTGCCGCCCCACAAGACAGCATCAGCAGAGATTGGGCGGTCCCTGGGATAAAGTTTGTCAAGATAGAGTCGATAATGAGGAAATGACAAAAATTGTCCTGACATACGCGAGAGACTTAAAGAAGCAGTACAAGCTGAAGCTGCACGACTCCCGCATGTATTACAACGACAGTATCTACAAGCTCAGGCTCGATTTTACCAGCCAGCAAATCTCGGATCTTTGCGAAGCCAGGTTCGTTCTTGTGGATATCGTGGAAGGGTATTTGAAGAGGATTAACGAAAATTCCATCCTGCGCGGACAGATAGCGAACAGACCTTTTTCTGCCAATAACATAGAAGTCCATGTGACCTTCACCAGTTTCTATGTCAAATTGGATGATCCGATGTATGTCCAGTCCATGATCTTAGAAGATGGGACAGCCTTCTTCTTCAATGCCGAACTGGGACAACGAACATCGGAATACTGGCATAAGCGCATTGAGCCTTACAGCAAGACATTGCAGATTGTCAATATCGAACGTGAGATCGGACCTGAAGAGGACGTCAATATGTTCGATGAAGAGATCGGCAAGTACTTCGAATCGGGAGTGGATGAATAAGGGACTGTTTCCCATAGCCAAACTCAGCAGCGACGCATGCTGAATTTGTGTCTCTTGGAATCTTTCAAAAAGATCTTCATTGAATGCAGTTTCTGTCGGTTTGTAGCGTATCCGAAAGTATCTCAAATTTTGAGACACTTTCGGTATATACCCATCTCCTCCTGTGATTGCTAAGACTAGAGTTGGAGATGGGTCAAGTCCTGACAGAATTGAGAGGACTCTTTCGGCAACAGGCTCTAAAGTGTCAGCTCTTCTTCCATATGCTGGGCGATCTGCTTTTGCAGTTCAGCAATTTTACCTTCTACTAGCTTATCCACTGCATCCACTGTCGCTTTGCAGAGAAGCTCCTTTTGAGGGCTTATGTGACCCTGTTCCTGCGCCATTTTCTGAAAAAGACCGGAGATGATGGCTCCGTCATCCAAGCTGACAAGATCCTTAATTTTTTTGGAAAGAACTCTCTGCGGCACTACAGGGTCTTTTGGATGCGACAGTGCGGTATCGATCATATCTTTACAGCTATCCGCAAACGACTCCACCAGACTGCCGGCATAAGTGACAGACAGGCTATCCAATCCCATTTTGGCAGCCAGGAAAATGGGTCTTAGCCGCGCATGTTCTTCTATGCCCGGTTGGTACCATTCGATGGCCCGGCGGAAATCTTCTTTCAGTTGCGCCAGATACTCCTTACCCGCCCCTTTTTTAGGGTCGAAGTAGTAGTTCCATGTTCTTGTGGCTGTGGTAAGAACGCCAGGATCTTGAAGCGCAATTGCATTGGGGATGAACTGAACTTTGGTTCCTTTTGGCTTATATTGAAGCAGGCCGAATGAAATGACGGTGAGAAGAGGATTTCTCAGTTTAAACGTGTCGGGGGGAGGCACCTCATCTTCTTTCTCTTTGGCCGCGAAGTATCCCGAGACCGTTTCATAGGTGTTCCAGGCTAAACTTCCTATTAGGCTCCACGTTCCTGTTCCTTGCATATTTCCTCCTAAAATAACTATTTGAGTCGACTCACTTCAGTTCACGAGACTGTTAACGGATGCGGATTTCGTCGATTTTGGGGATTATTTTGATCCCTAAAAAAGAATCGAAAATTGGTTCAAAAAAACCGGGAATCCCGAGTAAGCGAATCTGTCAACAGTCTCTAAGATGCTTGTGCGAGGGGAATTGCCCCTTTTTTATCTATAAGATCCTGACTGTGAATCATATAGTCTGTTCTTCTCTATTTGGCAGCAGGGAAATGCTGCGTTTGATTGATGCCACGGAACCGCATCTCAACATCAATTCTCAGCGAAATACTGCCTCCAATTCGGTGGAAATTGATATAGGGACAGATTCTTCAAAACCACTCTTCATTTGTCAGAACAAAGTTTTGTTTTGAGATGGGACGCTATACCGAAAGTGCTTCACATTATGGTTTTAGGCTTTCTCAAAGCTCCCACGATAGATGGATTGTAAGTTACCTAATATTAGAAAGATGAGGTAGCTTGTGCTCTGTCGATCCCAAAGCTTTTTTTGAAGCCCCATGCCAATTTTTTGAGGCACGCTCCGTTTAGTGTTAATCGGGATTTGTAATAATGAGTTCCCTATTTATTCGTCTACCACTTTGCTGTAGGAGGCATGGAGCAGAGGATCGCTTCAGGGTTGCCGCCCGATTGAAAACCGAATTTTGTTCCCCGGTCATAAATAAGGTTGAATTCGACATAGTGGGCTCGAAGAGAGGCTTGTATATCTCGATCTTCCTCGCTAAAAGGTGTTTTGCTTCTTTTTTGGTAAATGGGCATCACTGCATCGGTGAAGGTTTTTCCCACGTTTCTCCACATGGAGAAATCTCTTTCAAAATCACCTGTATTGAAGTGATCGAAAAAAATTCCTCCGACGCCCCGCTCTTTTTTGCGATGGGGAATATAGAAATATTGCTTTGCCTTCTCTGAAAAGGAGGGATACAGATCCGCTCCATAGGGATCTAAGGCGCCTTTGGCAGTGTCATGGAAATGCCTGGCGTCCTCTTCATAGGGAAAACCCATCGGGGTTAGGTCATAACCACCTCCAAACCAGTGTCGATCTTCCGTCTCTATATACCGGATATTCATGTGAACGGTAGGAGCGTGGGGGTTTTTCATGTGTGTGATCAGACTGACGCCGGTGGCAAAGAAGGGGCCTTTGCCATCCGGTCCCGGAAAGACAGGGCCGTGGACGGCAGAGAAGTTGACTGCCGCTTTTTCAAATACATCGCCTCGCAAAAGACCGATCTCTCCACCGCCGCCGCCGGAGTGCTCCCAGGCTTTTTTCTCGAACCGTGCCTTCGGCTCGAGTGTCTCAAAAGTTTGGATGATCTGTTCCCGGAGCTCTTTTAAGAAAGTAATCAGGAAAGCATGGCGTTCTGTGGCGGCAGTCATGATAGTCTCCTTTTGTTCAGAGTGGGATGTTACCCATAGGTTCCCTTCCACACTCCAGCGATTTTTCATGACGTCTGGTTATTATTCAAGCAGTTAGAGCCTGTGTTAAAACTGAAATGAGGTGATTTGACTTCTGTAGGGACTCACGCGGAACTGTTAATGAATTCCGTATTCTTTGGTATATACCGAAAGCCTATCAAAATTGGGCATGAGAGCTTTCTCTTGGCCAAAAGCCAACTTTTGAGACACTTTCGGTATAATCAAAAAACGACAAAACTTTAATTAAGAGACCGTCTCTAACAATATTCCTGAATTTTAAGAGACTAAAGCTCTATAATTCTCTGCTTTTTTTATGTGTTTATGGACAGCCTCTAAGAGATTGTAAAAGAATCGATTTTGGTTCAAAAGAGCGTCCATAACAGATGGAGACAAAATCCGTTAACCGTTTCGCAAACAAACAATAGACTGAAAAATTAGCTTCGATTTTGTTTCGGTATACACAAGTTTTATTAATAAAATTTTGATCGATAAGGAAGATTATGAACAGCCTCTCAGAATGCTTAGTGGATGGCAGACCCAAGGGGTTTTACCTCCCGGAGCGTCCTACGGATCCGGTTGCGATACCTGAGTTAAGTCTTGATGCAGGGGAGAAGCCTCAGCAATATCCGGCGAACATCTTCTTCAAGCTGAGATCCAAAGGACACATTGATGCGCAAGGACTGGCTAATCCCTCCTTGATCGAATTGAAACTCCCCCTGCCGCCGCCCAGCTCCAGCAAAAGGTTGAACGAAATGGCAAAGACCGTCTTGGTCTTCCCGGACAAGAAGCTGGCAGAGATCCCTGAGAAAAAACGGGAGTTGGTCGAGCGCTCGCTTGCAGAGTTGAGGAAAGGGTGGAATTTATCCGGTATGAAGAGAAAATTTCCTTTTACCCTCAATAAGGAGCGCACCCATCTTTCAATCCATGTTTCCTTTTGCTACCGGGAATTATTGGAGTTTATTGAGGAGCTGCCCTTTGTCAAGAGTATCGAGTGCTATGGAGGGGCGCTTCCCTATATTTTGGGCGAGCAGTACTTCGATACTGTCTGTTCTTCCCTTGCCGAGGAGCGAGACGAGATGTCTTGTTTAAGAGCGGACAATTGGCTTTTACATCCCGATGATTTGGATTTGGCAGTCGAGTGTTCGAGTAACGATTTCGACCCTTATATGGCGGAAGAACGCATTCTATCTTTTCTTGCGGGGAAAATACCTCACACAGAAGAAGAGGGCGCGTTACTTAACATTATATTAAGAGAGACAGCCTTTAAGAATATTTTTATCTCCCACGCTGATTTCAAAAACCCTCAGACGTTGATCAGTTTCCATAATAAGTGTGGAATCGATATCGATTTGACATTTTCCACTAAAATTATTCGGACGCCCTTCACGCTATGTCATGGCCTAAGAGCATTCCTTTCCTTCAAAAGAAGGGGCGAAGAGCTGGCCCGTCCTTTTTGCGAAGGAGTCAATCCCTATCAGTGTCTTTTTGATAAAATGGCAGGCGTGTACCGCGTTTTTGAAAAGGCGGAGCGTGCCTCATTTGAACGAAGAATCCCCTGGCTGCTGCAGGCGATGAGCAAAGGGGGCACACTTGTTTTGGGTGAGAAAAGAGAGTGGATGAAAGAGGGGCTATGCTCGGCCTTGGCTTCCCATGAAATCTGCAGAATGCATCGCAAATTCGATAGCGATGAAGCGCGTGATTTTGGAGCCTTGATAGATGCGCTGAACGGATTGTCGTTTCTGATGGAGGATGGATGCGTTGAGCCCGGCTGTCGGTTGCTGGAGTTGACTTGTCGCGAGATAGAACAGAATTTTTCAGAAAAGGTAAAAGAAGAGGAGTGGCCTCTGAAGATAATAAGGGGAGTTGCTTTGAAGGGAAATGAGGCAGGTAATGCTCTTCTGTCCCTTCAGGGAGCTCTTTTATATCTGCTACCCTTTTTTCAATCCGGCAGACCCTCATTGCTTTATGAGGAAAATGCACTGAACGGAAAGACCCTTTTGATTCTGCATATTCCTTATAACAGAAAAAATAGGGGGCTTCAATTACCGATAAGTTTGAACGCAAGCTTTTCAAGGCAGGCCGATGAATGGCTTTCTCTCTTACTTCAGGACGCAACACTGGCAGAAGAGGGTGCAGAGCGATGCCACCTTGAGGCAGTTAAAAAATCGTCCAATAATGAAATAGAGGGAGATTTAAAAGGGGCTGAAAGCAGGATTGGACATGCTTACGCCTGTGAAATCGCTCTCTTGGATGTTCAAGGTGTGAACTGGAGAGGCTTTCTTGAAACAAGAGCGTTGACCTATCTCCTGGCAAATCCCTCGTTTGAAGAAAGAATAGTGTTTGTCAGGCGTATCGGAGAAAGGCTTCAAGCAGACTCTGGAAATAGATTATCCGGCTTGGAGAACGCCCTCAAGGAGAAGAAATCAAAGAAGGATGTGGCAAAGCGGTTTCTTTGCGATGTAGCGGAAGTTTCGGAAACAGCGACTCATGCCATGAAAGAGGGGTTGCTCGATGAACTTTGGAGTGAGTTGAAAGCACCTGAGCGAGAAGAAGTTTTAGAGGCATTCATCGGTCATCTGATGATAAGAAACAGACCTCTTGCCGCTTCCTTTCTTAAAAGTGGAGAGGAAAGGGGATTTCCTTTTTCGAAAACAGCTCCTTTTCACCAGGCAATTGTCAAGAGTCAAGAAATTGCGCTTGAGCCCTTTAGGGTATACTCCGCCCGTCAAATTGTCCGGAGGATGATAGATGAAACGGCAAAGCTTCCATTGATTGCGACCGCCGATCTTCTTTTCACTGCCATTCGATGTCTTCATGGCGAAGACAAATCAGAGTTGGCGCCTCTTTTGCTCAAGGCTGCCATCAAGGGATATCGGTGCCCGGTGGAAGAAGGAGTGATCGCTTGTGTTGCCGCCGAAATGGATAAAGCTTCAAACGAGTTGGACGAGGCACTGATCTCCCTGCTAGAAAAAGGGAGCCCTGATTTAATCCGGGCTCTGTTTCTTCAATTCAGGGACAGCACCGTCAATTTTTTAAGCCGTCTGTTTCACAATGGATCCAAGCTTCAGGCTTATCAAATTCTGAGAAGAATGAACGACTCTTCGTGGCTTGGCGAGATAGATCTTTTAAGGGAGATTTTTCTTTTCGGCCTCGATTACGATGTCATACATGGCAAAGGTATGGAGGTTTTGAATGATCTTGAGAAGGGGTCCCTAGCGGGGCTGGCTCCCTCCTTGAAAATGCAGACGACCATCCAGGCCGCAGAATGCTCTTTCTCTCAGGGGAATGCAAAGGAAGCCGCCTATGCCCTCTCTTCTCTGCTGAGAGGAGTCTCTGTTGCTCAAAGCGATAGTCGGAAAGTGACAGAACTGATTGAGAAGCTGATTAAGCACAGTATTGAAATCCACAAAGGCGAACAACCCGTCCAGGAATATATCAAAGAGATTCTCTTTCATCCCCGTCTAGTAGACTTCATCGGGAAGAGAGCAGTCTGCTCCCTCTTTTTTCAAGTCGCTGAATGTGGGCTTGGCATAGGCAAGGAAGGGTATTTTGATCTCTTCGACCGCCTGCTTCCTCTCATGGCAGCCTTAGTGTGGGATCAGAGTGAGCCTGCCTCATCGGGACAGAAGTTCTTGCATCTTGTTCACTCAGTCCTTTCACATCCCCAGAAAAGAGTGTTCGCCAAAAAGAAGCCATCGCAGCAGCTGTTAAATTATCTTTATCAGGTATTGCCGAGGGAAATGAAGCGCCCGGAGAGAGCCGAGCTTCTGTTTGAATACATCGAATTGATCTTGGACTGCGAGCGGTTTCCGGCGCGGGATATGCTAAGCATCGCTCTCGCTGCATTATCCTTTGCTGAGGGTGACTCGTTTCAAAAGGGTGTTCAGGTTGTCTTGAAGATCTGTCCGCCCCAGCTTAATAAATTGGAGCTGCAAGACGATACCCAAGAAGTTGCGGCAGGTCTCAGAAGGCTCGCTTCTTCTTCTCTTTGCCAATTAAGTGCAGCCCACCTGATCGTTGCTTGTAAATTGGGTCTACCCCTCTTTTCTTTTGAAGAACAACGGGCGGAGAGGAGCGAGTTTTTGCAAAACCTGAAGAGTGCCGGGCTGTCGCATTTTAAAGAGATCAAGGATGTGCTTGCCCAAAGTGGCTTTTTGCCTTCGAGCGAAGAGGTCGTTGATTTGATATCAGGACTTCTTCTTAAGGCAACCGACGAGGAGATCGTCAAGAGTGTCGATCTTCTCTTTCCTTACATCGAGCAATCCCCCCGTTTGCTCGATTGTATGAAAAAGGAACTTTCCTTCAGTGGTGAACACCTTCTTGATTGTGCGATCCGGCTTGAGATAAGTGATGCTTTTGCCGACCTTGTCACCCTTTTTGATCTGCACTCTTTCTCCGCTTGGAAAGCGGCGATTTCCCTTCTCGACAGACAGTCCAAAAAAATGGCGGCAGCTTTTATCGGTTTCTTCACCGCTTCTTGTGGACAAGTGAATGCGGACAACGCAAGGGATTACCTGAAGCTTCTTGGCAAACTGACTTCCCAAAACAAAATCGCCCGTCACACCTTCTCCCTCAATTTTTTAGAAGAGGCCATGAACGCCTCCTCTTTTCTCGAAGGAGATGAAGCCCTGAGCGCAAAAGTCATGGCTCTCGATGCCTATTTTCTCTCCATTCAGAAAAGTCAGAGTGTGGAACAAATGACCGCTTTTTGGAAATGGAGGGAGACGCTGATTGAAGACGATGTGAGAGTTTACGCTCTTGATGTCCAATTTCTTATGTTAACAGCGTCTCCAGTGAGGACGGAATGTGTCACTTCCTGGCTCAATGCGGCTCTTCGACTCTATAGGAAGGATATGGTAACGCGTACCTTGTCTCTGAAGGCGCTCGCCTTTTTAGAGTCATTGAATCCTTCCGAGGAGTGGAATGACCTGGCTTATGCCCTGTCGAGGCATCTGCTTGAAGATTGCCATCTTAAAAAGGAAGAGAGGGTTCGGGTGATGAAAGCTGTAAACCCCTTTCTAATTCTTTTTCAAGACGCTCTTTCCCTTTATAAGTCGGTTTACACTGTTTTGGAGGCGGTGGAAAATCGCGAATTTGTGCCGAAAGGGGCTTCCGCCGAGATTCCCCTCTCTGAAACTCTTGCTTTAATGCCTCTTGATTTTGCGTCACAAGTGCTCGAACACCGGCAGCTGACTTGTATTTTTTCATCGGCCAAAATCAAAGAAGCAACAGGCAGCTTTCTCTTTGAGACCATATCATCGGCACTCATCCACCAAAATAGGGAAGAGGTGCTCAGAGCATTGCTTGAATATCAAAATTACTTTTTTAGATTGGAGATCGGCTCGGTCAGGGAGCGTGAAATTACAACACTGATCTTGCAGCTCTATGCATTTCTGATCGGTGTGGATAAATCCAACAAGATTTGCATCGGCCATTTCACAAAACTTGCGACAGAGACTATGAAGCGGGCTAATTTACCGCAATTTGCGGATATCGCTCTCGATGTTATTCTGTGGTGCCCTGACAGACCAGTGAAAAGAGAAGGTACTAAGG
The DNA here is from genome assembly GCF_900000175.1 of Estrella lausannensis. Classification (NCBI taxonomy): domain Bacteria; kingdom Pseudomonadati; phylum Chlamydiota; class Chlamydiia; order Parachlamydiales; family Candidatus Criblamydiaceae; genus Estrella; species Estrella lausannensis. Next base: position 46,837 of record NZ_CWGJ01000019.1, on the reverse strand, counting down.
AGAGTATAAAGAGCCATATCAGTCATAAACAACTCCAGAAATACAAAGAGCGTTTTTTTGAAATAGCAAAGGAGATGGTTAATGTTTTTCTTTCGATACCCTCCAATGGAGAGGAACAAGACAGCGCGATTTTGAAGGCATGCGTATCTCTAGTCAGCCATATCATGATGGGAAACGCAGACAGGGGGGAGCGGCTTCTTCCTGAGTTTGAGAAATTGATGTTCACGCCTCTCAGTATGGGCAGTTACTCTCTTTTTGTAGGTCATTTGCGCGAATGCAGAAGAATTCTGACGTTCTGTATTGAAAGAGGGTATCTGAAAGCGAATGCCGAACTCTTTTATACCTCTCTTTTGCTCCTAGAGAACAAAGAGTGGATGAACAATCCTCTGACCAAGGAGAAAAAGAAAGAATCGATCAATAATGTGTTCGACTTTCTCTTCAACTCGGGGAAATATTACGTTGTCCACCAGGCCGTATGCATCATGCAGACATCGTCGCTTCTTCTATTCCAACAAGATGATACCTGGCGGGCATCGATATTTTTAAGGCTCATCGAAGAGGCGTTCAATTATCCCCGATCGCGCGTCGTGGTCGTCTCGTTTGATGGAGGCGAACCCTATGGAAAAATGGGTAGAGAGGCTCCTCATTTGCAAATCGATGACTTCTTCACACCCAAAGAGCAGGTAGCTCTAAAAAAGGAGGGTGGTGTGTTGCTCGAAGAGTTTCTTGTGACAACTGTTGCCGAGTGCATGGTCAACGACGAGCGACAGATCATTCATGTCCAGAAAGGCAGCTCGGTGGATACCGCGTTTTCGCTGATTAGCAACTTCTCGCAGAAAATGAAAGCTCTTATCCAGGCATCGTTAGAGGAAGGAAACGATCCTGAAGAGCTTCTGAGAGTTCTTTTCAAGTTCCTGACCCGCTGTCGCAAGTTTCAACTCTTCCCCAGTGACGAGGCTTTTTTTGCGTTAGTCGAAGAGTGCTCAGCGGGCGCCATCTTCGATTGCATCACAAGTTCCAAAGCTCTTCTGGAGAGTTTCGGGGCGCTTATCCGTTCGTTAATCAACGATCCAGATGTCCGTCTGCGCCGGCTTGAGCTCTACCACAGAATAGTCAAGGTGATACTGCGCTATGAAGACATCAATCGGGCCGTTCAGGGAAAAATGTTTTTGGAAGAGGGGATCAAGGCAAACGTTTATCAAGGACGCATCCAAACTATTAGTGGTGATCATGAATTAAAGGAATTGTTAGATAAATTGATTAAATAGGAGGGGATGTGTTTAAATGGCGCACCGAATTTTATAATCATAGTTAATAATCATGCAGCCATTAGTCACAAAAAAGCCTCCTTCTTTTACCATCAAGTCAACTTTCTCGGAGCCTATTAATGCCTCTCCCTCTTCGTCAGAGGAGGGTGAGCGCTTATCCGCCTCTACTTCCACTTCCCGACACTCGTGCTTTCTTAAGGACGATCTTTCAGCCGCCGGCAAAGACCCGCTTTTTAAATTTCTTGTGCGGAAGGACTGGATCGACGGCAAGGCAAATCCTACGGCTAAGCTGAAAAACAGCAAGGCTTTGAACCAGATCATGAAAAAGATCATGCCGACTGTCAGGGAGAGTATGCAGGAGTTTTTCAATGACAGGGGCACTTATATCTTTCGGGATGGAAGAGAGCTCTCCAGTCAGCATGCCCTGATGTTTCAATATATCTACGCGTGCGCCAACGGAGCGATCCCGTTCTTTCAACTGGTGGGCGGAGGCGTGCGCTTTTTTTTTGGCGAGCAGCTTTTCGTTGAATCGATTAAGTCCTTGGGAGGAGTAATCTCCCCGGAACTGCTTGAGCTTTTAAAGCAGGAGTGTCAAGGCTATCCCAACGATTTTGACTTCCGCTTCCAAATTCAGAGCGTTCGCGGAAAGAAGTATAACGAAAGAGCGGCCGTGGTGCAGGCGATGACTAGCGCTGCGACCTACTTCCTTGGCCAGACTCTTTTTTTCAGTAATCCAAAATCCTTGGCCCCGCAATCTACCCAGCAGCCTTCTGTGCTTGTGATACCGCCGGAATACATGCAAGATGTCCATGCGTCCGCCTATAGGAAATACAATTACATCGACTTTAAAAAAACCAAAGACGGTTCCCACTTTGGGATCTTTTCCATCGATTTCACCGACTCCCAAAAGAGAAAGAGCACTCTCGAAGCGCTGTTTGTCGATCAGCTGGCCAGGAACCACCTTTTTGGGCTTGACGATCTAAGGTTATCGGTTCCTCTTTCGTTTGTCTTTTCTAAAGATAATGCCAATATCGTATGCCTCAATGACAGCGGGACGATGTGGGTTCCCATACTCCACCGGGTTTTAAGAGTTGTTGGAGATGACAAACCGGAAACCATCAATTACAAGGGTTTTTTGCTTGTCATATCCTACATCACGAGAGGTTACAGCTGTCTTGATGAAGATTTTTTAAATACGGTGTTTTCCACCTTCAAAAATTATCAGCCATGGAATGAAAATCCGTTTCTCCTGCTCGATGAGATCAACCAAATCGTGGCAGAGCATCACAAGGAGGAGGTAGCAACGGCTCTTCCCTTTACCTTTAACCTTCTGATGCACTTAAAGAAACAAGGGGGGATGGACGGGGTTAAATTCACCTCGTCGTTAGTGGCGCAATCAGCCAAAGCAGGAGGGCTTAGCCACCCTGCAATCCCATTTCTCACGGCCCTTAAGGACGACTCTTTAGCGTTCGATCGATTCTCTCAGCTCTTTAGCCTCTATTACCATCTTCAGGAGGCGCTTGGCATCGACGGTGTGAATAGAGTTCGGCTTAAGGAAAACGCCGACGGAGCCTGGCTCTATGTTCCCAATGCTCAGGAGAAGAAGCTGCGCTATTTTGCCGCCCCCTACTCCCACCGCGCAATGCTGGATTTAATCGAGAAGAATCAGGAGAGAGGGGCTTCATCGGAAGCGATTGACGATTGGCTGTTTGAGAGCGCGGAAGCGTGCGGCCTTTTCAGAGACCTGCCGGGTGGTAAGAACCCCTCAGAGATTTCATTCCTCGCAAAAGAGCTGGCCTCTGTTGGCTCGACGTTTTTTAAAGCAGCCTCATTTTATCTCCAATTCATGAATGGAGATGCAGACACCCTCGTGCTTCTTGAAGAGGCGCTTGAACTTTTCAAAGAACCTGTCCATCCGGTATTCTTCGACTGGTTCAACCGGGTCGCGATCGCCCTTTTGCTTAAGAAATTCCCCGTTGATTGTCCTTTTAAGGAGCTGTTTTCCTCTAAAAACGGCGCGGAGTTAATAGAAGAAGTGGCAGGCTATCTCTCTCGGCAGCCGGATAAAAAGTCTCTTCGTATGGGGCTTGAGCTGTTTCGAACATTTGCAATGTCTCCTTCTCCCGGCCTGATTAATGCGCTGCTCAAGTTTCATCTAGAAGAAGGGGTTTCCCTGCTTTGTCAAAGCGAGGAGCTGCCCTCTCCGTTGTGGATCCCTCCCCTGACAACTGCCCTTCTCAAAATTGTCGAGAGGGGATTTGCCGTCCAAGACCTTTCTTTGGCTCTTCGGCTGATGCCGCCTGTGAAAAAGATGATTACCCTTGAATGGGACGGTAGATTGGATGACTCGACCCTTTTGAAGAGATTCCTTCAAGGATTTATCCCTGCAGCAATGCAGTCGGGAATGGAAGATGCCGCTTTTGATGCCGCGCTTACACTTGGCAAGCAGATCGCCGCCCCGAAAATCGGTTACCCTGCAGCGCTCATCGAGCTCTTTAAATGGGCTCTTAAGAAGGAGGATGAAAGGGTTTTTGTCTTATGGGAGCAGGGATCTGAAAGTGCTTTTGATGGACCGATGCAAAACGAGGCGTTGAATATCTTAGAGACGTTAGTTACCCGCCTGATCAAAGAAGGGCGTTTGCCGGAGGCTAAGTCGCTGGCAGCAGGAGTTATCCACAAAAGAAAAGTTGATTCTAAAAGTCCTCTGGCAGCTCTTATTAGGGAGATGATGGAGGAGAATTTAAATCTTGGTAAGATAAGCGTTGCTGAATCCATGCTGAATGGTATCTTGGATTCTGATTTAACAGATTTTAAGCATCTGTCTCTCAAGGCAAAGCTTTTAGTGGCCAAACATCGGGGAGCTCTACTGAAACAGGAGCCCTTCCGAAATTTCAAGGCAATTGCCAGGGAAATGATCCGCTTCCCCGGTCATGTCGAACTGGCCGTCTTTGCCAAGACTCTGCTGACGGACCTTCTTCAGGAAACTCTCCTCGTGAAGGGTTCTTTAACTAAGACATCAATTCCAATTTCGACCTACTTTTTAGATGAAGACATCTTCCGTCTACTTCAGCACGCCGAAGAGAGTTGTTTCGAGGCGGCGATTCAGCTGCATGATTCAGGCTCATCGGGACCGCAGCATCTGTCGGAAGTTGCGAAGATCACTGAAGCGGTATTTCCCCTGGTGTGCAAGAAGATCGTGCTTTCTGATAGGGCCAAAAGATTCATCGCAGGCCCGGTGCTTGCCAAAATCAACGACATGACGATGCGGGAGGCCATTTCTCCGACTCCTTTCTTCAGGCTGCTGAGGGAAAATATGCAGCGGCTCGTGATCGATCTGGCTGCCGATTCGGCAACAAGGGAAGCTGCTGTGCGGATTATTTCCCGAATGAAAACATTGAACATCGGAGAAATTAATGCGGACGATTTCATTGAAGAATTTCTTCAATCCTTATCGACCTCGCTCCTTGACGTTTATCCGTTGAAGGTCAGGGTTTTGCTGCAGAAAGAAATTCACTGGATGGTCAAAAGCGGCAGTGCATGCGCTCTTTTATTTGTAACGAAGATGATCTCCGACAACGTCAAAGAGGACAATAGCGAAGGTGCCCTCCACTTAATCGAAAGCTGGCAAATGGCAAAAGAGCTCCATCCCCGCTCTCGGACGGCAAAGGAAGAGTTGGTCAGCTGGATTTTGGCCTTTGTGCGTTGGAATCAATTGGCTCTGGCCGAAAGTGTTTTCAATACGCTATCGCAAGAGAATAAAGGCGAAGAGAGAGAGGCGTGGCTCAGTGCCATCGGGTCGATGCTGGAGGAGAAGAGAAATGATGATCCGTTGTTTTGCTGCGGGCTGCTGCAAGTGCTGTCCACAGTCGGGCTCACTAGAAAAGAGAAGAGTTCCTTTCTTCTCCCTGCCGCAAAAGCTGCCGAAGCGCTTCTTGACTGCAAGTCCGAAAGAAAAAGAGCGTTCCTCGCTTTTGATGTGATCAAGGCCTATGGTCTCTATGGCAGAAGTTATGGAGAGAGGATCATTTCTAAAACAGTCCTGATGGAGGAGAGCAGGCCGCGTGATCTGGCCATGGAGCTCTATCAGTCTCTTAGAATCAGACAAAAAAATCACTATCCGTTCGACGTTAACTTCTGTCTGGACGTCCTCAAACTCTTTTTGACGAGCGTTAAAAAAGTGACTCTAGACGAGGTGAAAATATTTATCGAAGACTTCGATCAGCTCTTCCAAAACGGTGCTCATCCACAGATGGAGGCCGCTGTTTTTGAGATGATCGGTTTACTTCTGAGATACTCCAAACAGACTGATAAAGAGCAAAGAGTCGCTTTTCTTCTTAAAGCGTGCAGCTACCTTGAAACAGGAGCTCACCCACCGGAGTTTTCGGCGAGAGGCCCCTTTGCCTCAGCAGAATCTTTAAGCATGGCTCTCATGGAAGAGGGATCTGATTCCCTGTTTGAAAAAGCTGTCTGGTTGGTCTCCCTCTTGGTCGATGCGGCAAATGGACAAGAGAGCCGAAAGAATGCGCTTGTCAATGCCTTGATCCATTCATTGGCAAGAAAATCGACTGTTGACTGGCTAATCATCGATCGCATTCTTTTGTCCCTCCAATCGAGGATTTCGGCAAAGCAGCCGCTCTCCAACTTCTCCTCCGCCCTGGAAGCGGCGTGTGAAAAATGTTGTGTTTTTGCCGAAGGAGTAAGCCATTTAATGCCCCCCTTCCTTTCCGGTAAGCATGGGCAAGGAGAGGCTAAGTTGGCCGTCCGGCTGATTAAGGCCATCATGGGATCTTTAGCCAAGTCGGGAAGCTGGAGAGCTCTTGCTCCTCTAAGAAGCCACCCTGATGTCAGAGGCAATTTCGCAAAAGAGTTTTCGCAGCTGGAAGCAGGCAGCTTCTCCCTCTACTTGAGTAATTGCCGATCAAAAGGCATCACGGCAAGCGAAGCGTTTTCAGAGGCCATAAAAGAGGTCACGATTTTCAGGCACTCTCAGCATCCAGAATTGCTCTTTCGGGAGCTCTCCATTTTGTGGACTGCTATGTTGGAAGAGAGCGGATCTGAGCGGCTCTTTGTCTCATCGATGTATCGGTTCATTGTTTCTCTTGGAAAAGAATATTTTGACGATCAATCAAAGTACCAGTCCCCCATGGTCGTTCACGTGGCACTCGATGGCGATCCCGCTGTTCCTCTTTTCTATATGCATCAACCCAGGGGACTTGAGGAAGGACGGGCTAAACTTTTCCTGACGTGCTATGAGAAGCTTTTGCAACAACTCTCCAGGAGATTGGTTGAATTTTTAAAAGACAGCGAACAAAAGAAGCAGAAGCACATTTGCCTAGAGGCCTTTGCAGGTGTTGTCTACTCCTATATCAACGTCCTCCCGCAAAGCAAACGCGACATCTCCAAATGCGTCTACGATTATCTGGAATTGATCGGAGAGATGGGAGACGATCTTTATCTTCAATACATGAATGTCGCAAATACTATTTTGGAGGCGGCGAACATCGCTGGAACCTTCAGCGAAAGCGAGGAGACTCTCTACCGTCTTATTTTATTTGTCAGCCCTTCTACCCAATTTAAACCGGTGACGCCGAGGATTTATCATGAGTCGGTTTTGGATGTGGCCGAAGGTTTGCTTAAGATACAAGGGCCCTCTTCTTCAGCAAGGGCAACAGCCATTATCCAGCACCATTTCCCCAATCTGATCCATTTTGCCCCTAAAAAGACAAAAGCGCTTTTTTGCCAGTATGTGGATCGAGTGACGGAAGCACCCTTTTTTGTTAATGACGGCAGCTATGTTCTGAGATGGGTTATCCAGGCGGGAATTCAACTATTCAATCCCAGTAGCACGCCGAGAAAGAAATCAGCTGAGGAGTTAGCCGCGATCTTAGATTGCCACCTCCATTTGGGAAAAGCTTTGATACGAAGGGCGTCGAATCCTGAGCTTTTGATCGAAGATGAAAGGGCTCCTTTGATCTCATGCCTAAAATTCTATTTTGATTTTCTGAAAAACATCTTTACCGAACAAGACAGAAGAAGGGAGTTGATTGCCCTGATCAAACCGGCGGCGGACGCGATCATTGCCCTGATTGGCACAAGAGAGTCCAACCTTGATCTTCTGTCGGCCTTCAGCGCCCTTTGTGAGGCGATCTTCCCCGAAAAGAGACAGAATGACAAAAAGCACGATGACAGAGGTCTTCAGTCTGTTGTTGCCGTCATGCAGATCTTTCTCTTTCGCCTGCTGGATGCAGACAAAGACCTTTTGCCGGAGGTGAAGAATTTCATCAAAAAAATGGCAGGGCGCCATCGTCTGCTGGAACCATTGGAAGAGGCAGTTAAAAGGTATGCCGGGTTAGTCTGATGCGGAAATAATAAGAATGATAAGGGTTTGTTTGAGGAGCTGTCGGCAAAATCGCTTTGAAGGATGGAGTGATTCTTGACTTGCAAAGCATAAAACTGTACCTAAGATAGGGGGTAGTGAGTTAAACCGAGAGTGTCTTAAATTTTGGCGTTTGACAAAGAGAGAGCCCCCTAAGACTGCCCACAACCTAAAATGGTATGACTTGTTTGCGTCATAGGGTTATAAGCATACTGATTTAAGTTTGTGGACAGTCGATACGATTGCATGTTGCCCAAATTTCTAATATTAGGCGACTTGCAATCTTGAGGCATAAATTCAAAATTTTGAGGCACTTTCGGTATCAGCTTATGCTCAAGCCATCGAAATTTATAAATCTAGGTCCCATTCGTTATTGGAATCTTTGATGATTCACTAACTGAAAGCGTTTACCTTATGAAGATCGTAATCCTCTTTTTTGTTCTGTTGATTCTAATTCTCTGGATCTGGTTCTCAGTGATCTTGTGGAGTTTACGAAATGGCATATCTCCGATGCCGACGACTGATAAAGCCAGGAAAAAAGTACTCTCTTCCATCCCTCATGAGACTCAAGGAGTGGTTGTCGATCTGGGGTCTGGCTGGGGGAATATGGTCACACAGCTTGCCAAGCTGCTTCCGCACTGCCAGGTTGTTGGATATGAAACGTCACCCATCCCTTTCTTCCTTTCCAAGTGCTGGAAAAAATTCGAAAGGCTGTCCAACTTGCAATTGAAGAGGATGAATTTTTTCGAGGCTTCCCTAAAAGATGTATCCCTCGTCTACTGTTATCTCTATCCGGCTGCCATGGAAAGACTTAAGAAGAAGTTTGAAGAAGAGCTTAAACCTGGTACGGTCGTTATCTCCAATACTTTCGCGGTTCCAGGGTGGGAACCGGTACAGATCCTCCAGCTGGCAGATATTTACCACACGCGTATCTATGTATATGTCAAAAACAACAGTAACGTCGCTGCGCTCCATGCCAAAGCTGAAGACGAAGAGATCAAGATCCCTCTTACCATGGCTAAAAAATGAAATTACCGGCTGGAAAGTATGAAATTTTCCTTGAAAATCTTCAGTTGCATTTTGCCCTCAAGATAGGTGTTGCGGCTACCTTGGGCCTTTTTTTGGGGGTTGGATTCAGCCAAATCCTGGATCGCCCGGACAGCCTGGTGAGCGGCATGTGGGCCGTCGTCACAGCGATTGTTGTTGTCCAGGGAAACCTTGGAAGCACCTACATGGCGGCATGGGTTCGATTTTTGGGAACCCTGATCGGAACGATGATGGCCGGAATTTGTACGACTCTTTTCGGATCCAATGCCATCTCCCTTGGATTTAGCAATTTTATCACTGTCGCCCTCTGCTCTGTCTTTCAGATCAAAGATAGCGTCAGGATAGCTTCCCTTACCGTTACGGTCTTGATGGTTCTTTGGAGGCTTAGGCCGGAGATCAGCCCGTGGGCTTTCGGTTTTTTCAGGCTGATGGACTCGTGCCTCGGCATTTTGGTCGCGGTCGTTGTGACACACACACTTTTTCCCCTGCAGGCGACCAGCAAGCTTAAAGAGTGTCTTTCCCTTGCTCTGGCTAAAATCCGCCTTCTTTATCGCGAGTGTTTGTACAAAGAAGATCTTCCTTCCGCAGAGAGGGAGGAGCAGATGTCCCTTTTGATCGGCCAGATCGAAGAGCATCTCAAAGAGGCGCGGCAGACGCTGGAGGATTCCAAGACGGAGATCAGAACGCGCTCTTCGGTAGAAGACTGGAGTTTTTTCCTGGATCACACAGAAAGGGCGCATGAGGCCGTGCTTGACCTTTTGGAGATCAAAAAAAGCCCATTAAGCCATTTCCTGAATAGAGAGTTCAGGGAGAAAATCAGCAAGGTGGTGGGCGAGATAGACCTCTCCATCGAAGAGATTGTCTCTTCCCTCGAAGAGGGTAATGAGCAGCTTAAGAGCGACTTGCCCGCAGCTCTCCTGACTATCAATGATGAACTTTTTCGGTTCAAAGAAGGCAGCTTCAACGAGTCAAAGAAGATTGCGGAGCTGCAGAATCTGTTTGTTTTCATCTACAGCCTCCGTTCTCTTGGTGAAGAGCTGAACAAGTTGAAGGGACGATTAAATGTGATCATCCGCTAATCGGTTTGCTCTCACATCTTCTCTTCGATAAGTGCCATCAGCCTGCGCAAGACGTTATCATAATCGTTTATTGCACCGTGCCTAAAAGCAGCACTAAAGATCATTCTTCCGATAAACTGATGAGCAGCCTTCTTTTTCTCGGGCAAACTATTGATCAGTGTTATGCACAATTTGCTGGTCGCCTCAAAAATCTTAGGAGAAGTCGATGAGGCCAGACAGTCAAAATAGGCATCGAATAGCGGCTCTAGGGCTGTGTACAATTTTTCCTCCGATCCGTTGAACATTTCTACCCCTGCAGCAGCTTCGATCAAAAGCGATGTGTGGATCTGGATAAGGATTGCGGAGTTGTCGCTCGCGTCGCGCTTCAACTCTTCTGTCACCGAGGTGATAAGCAGTTTGAAAAGGGGATAGTCTTCCTGGGGTCTATACCGCCTTGTCTGATGGATGTGCTCCCACATTTTTCCCGTATGAATCATGACGTCAAGGAAATTAAAGTCTAATTCTGTCTCTTGATTGCCTACAATTTGGTGTACTGCCTTCATCGGGAATTTTTTTGCCGACTGCAGAACTTTGCTGAAGAGAGGCAATGCCGATTGCAGATGCCTCCTGAGGTACATGTCATAAGTCCATAACATTGTCATTACGGCTTGCTCGGTAAAATCGGGGGTTTCCTGGGAACAGTAGTGAGTGATCAACCAATCGAGGGCTTCCAAAGCTTTCTTTTCAAGATCCTCGTCGGAGTTGGGGCAAATAAGCGCGATCGGCAGCTGCAGAGCGAACGCTACGATCATCATCTTTTGCAATCCGCCTTGGCCGATGAAGACCATTTGATTGCTGGCTAAACGGGCGAATTTGCTCGGAAAATTATCCAATATCTCGCTGACGGCCTCCCTTTCTTCTTTGGGGAAGTTAAAGAGAAGATCGAACAGGGTATTGTACACTTGTCCGTTCTGGGAATGATGATTGAGAGCCCCAAGTACAATATTAATCAGGGCTTCGATCAGTACGGTGCGGCTGCCTTCCGCGTGCGGATACATACCTCTCAGCGGTATGGTAAAGGCGACTCCCCCCTCTCTGAGACAATTAGCCCTCAGGGCTTCTTTGATCCCGTGGCAGACTAGGGCGAAGTGGTTGTCTCTGTTGATTTGACTAGCAGGGGTGGGGCACTGGATCAATTCCTGGATAAGGTTTTCAGCGATTTGGTGAGGGATATTCCTGTGGAAAAACTTGTCTAGGTGGACTCTTAGCACACACTGAAGGTAGAAAGGGTTTTCCATGGAAGGAAACGCCTGGATGAGGCCGGTGAGATATGTCTTGTACAAATTCAGGGAAAGGGCCAAGTGTCCACTCCCGTTAGAGAATCTGCCAAACCTTGTCAGCGGAATTTTGGCCACGCCCATGACAACTTGCTCACATTCGGAGAACTGAGTTTCATCGCCTGTTTCCTCTAGGAGTGAAACAGCCAACTTTGTCAGGCACTCGACAAGCTTTTCTAGAGAAGGATCTCCAAGCTCGATCCACTCCTGACACGTCTTGAGTGTGCTAAAGGCCAATAATTTATCACGAGGTGTAGTCGATTGAAACAGCTTCAGGCTGCTCACGACCAATGCATTTCGTTTCTTTTGCAAAGTGGTCGAATTGAGAATATGCCCGATATTATTTAGCTGCAGCAGAGGAAAGAGAGTGGTGAAAGATCTCTCCGAGAGATTTTCGATGGCTTTATCTAACAGATCGGGAGCGATTCTCTTGAGCTCCCGGCTAAGATCACTTCGGGGGGCAAGACCTTTTCTGATCTCCCGATCCAAAATTGATAATCCTGCCTCGACGGCATCTTGACTGCCCATTTCGATTAAGGACTTAGAAAGGGGGAGCAATTTCAATTTACAGTTCTGATTGGTGATCAAAATCGGGATGGCGGTGAGAAATAGGGTGCGGGCTTCATCATCCACACTGATTTTTTTCCAATGGGCAATGCAATTTTCATAATGGCTCTCAAGTTTCCTCACATCCCATTGCGGGGCAATGGAGAGCCTATAGCAACAGGCGAGTATTACGAAAGCGTAAGCTATGCAAAGGGGGTCTTGCAGACGATTCGAAAGGGCTAGGAGCGGATAAATGTCCTTCTCGAAAGCGATTTTAGGAAATTGTAGGTTCCCGGTTTGGACATGCTCTTCCAAAAGAGATGCCATTTCTTTAAGAATAAGGCGCCCCTTCTTTTTGCGATCTTCTTTAGAGACAGAGTGATGGCTGAGAGCATGGGCGATTTTGTTCAAGAGCTCTATCTTGCTTCTTCTACGCTCTTGAGAGTTATCACTGCCTTGGAGAAAGACGGGACAGTATTGCAAGGAGGCAATAGTGCCGAGGCTCTCTTCGGTCAACGAGCTGACTTGTCTTAGGCAGTTGCTGAATGCCTCCTCAAGGATCAGTCCGTCCTTTTTCTCCGGAGGTGCTTTTTGCTGAAACAGGAAGAGGACAATCTCTTCGGCAGAATCAGAGATTTGGACTTTTGCGAGCCAGCTGTAGGGTATTTTGCCAAGCCAAGGCGCTAGGAGCCGGCCACTTTGCAGCAGTTGAATGAACCTTCCTCTTTGGTGAGGTTGATTTGCCTTTAAAAGGGATTGAAAAAGAGTTGCCGCTACCGCTTCAATCCCTTTTTGAATGGTCTCTGATTGGATGTGCCGTAAGGCAACAGCGGCAAAACCGGCCTCCAGGAGCTCATCCATAGGCAGATTGCTCAATACGCGCATGAAGAGAGAGTGGGATTCACTCTCTGGCTGATAAAGGGCGGGCTGCTCCTTGATCAAGGAGAGGATCACCTGAAGGGTGTTATTTTCCCCCTTTTTGTCTCCCGGCCAACCGATGATTGTTTTCAGTAAGACGATAATGAGATCTGGAGTCTGTCTTACCGCGGCATGGAATTCACGGCTTTTTGATGCTGAGTAAAGCAGATTCTTGGACAATTCGGGATGGGAGGATGAGAGCTCTGCCGCTCTTTGAACTAGGGCAGGCACCATCGAGGAGGGGATTTCGGTCGATCTGCCCACCTCTTTGCTCTCTTGGTAGAGAGCAAGAAGCTGCCGGTCGTCAATATACGCTTCTTGCTCTCTGTCTTTCATCAAATGCCGACAGAGGGTGGAAACATCCGGCTTGTTCTCTTTCATTTTCACTAAATCAGCGATGGAATCGACGAATATTTGCCTAGCTTCCGGATGGCTCTTCAGAAAATCCCATGAGATGGCGGCTCTCTCGAAGTTTTCATTAAACTCAGGTCCTGCCACCTTCAATTCATAGGCGAGCACTAAGATCCTGAAGGCTAAAGCTCTACTTTTTTGGCAGTTCAGACGAAGGGCAAAACGAACGAGGGGGATGATGCCCGTTTTGCAATCGATGGGGGCTCTTTGCTCAGTCGGTTTGTTCCTTTCCGCCTCAAGAAAATCCACCATCTCGGCAATCAAGGGACGGCCTATTCTCAATTTTATCTCATCGGTAGTTTCCGGCTTAACCAGAGTCGACAGAGTTTTGGAAAAAATACGTAGGAGGGCGTTATGTTTAACTGTTTTCAGAGCCTCCCGCTTTAGGAAAGGAGGTAAGAAACCGGCCTCTTTCATAGACTCAAGAACTTCTTCTGATACAGGATCTCGCAGCTGTTCGAGCGCTTTTAAAAAAAGAGCCGTCCTCTTTGTGCCGCTCCCTTCAGGAACAGCCTTTTGCAAAAGGTGAAGAATGAAGTTTTCGCCTATTGCCGCAATATCGGCAGAATCCAGCCAGTCGAGTGGAACTCTATCGATCAGGATGGGGAAATGCCCCGTCTCGCTGATGAAACGAAGAAAGCGCTCGATTTGAGCCGAGGATCGATCTGGCTCCAGGGCAGCTAGCATCGTCTCTTCGATGAAAATTACGCCTTGATGCGCCTCTACACGCTCGGAGAGAGGGCCGCTGATGAGAGCTCTGCCCACTCTTTCCAGCGCCTCATAGGGCATTTCCTTCAAAATTTTTAAAACGAGGTCGCAGAAGGGGGTGTCCCTCTCAAATAAACCGGGTTGTGTTCTTGCAAGAGAGGCGATCAGCTCACAAACCGGCTCTTTGCACCTTCTTGCAAGAGGCCATCTAGCCACTGTCTCAAGGAGGGGAAGAAGAAGTTGTGGGCAACGTTCAACAGCCCCGGTCAGTGCGGGAGATAAAACAGCCGGTATAAGCAGTTTCTCAGATATTTCGCTTAAAGACTCAGGCAAATTGGCAGCCATGCCGATGAGAGCGGGCAGGAGCTGCTCTGGGAAGCTGGCGTCAGGCCGGGATCCTTCCATTTCCCAGTAAAGGGAAAGAAGGATTTGCGTATCGGCAAATGAGTTGCTTTCCATGGAGTGCTGAAGGAGCTCATTGAAAACGACAAGCCTGGTCTCCCTGTCGAGATTTTCCATCAGCAGCTTTGATCTTATGGCATTATCTCTCAGGACGTATTTTTCAATCAGAGGTGTCGTCTCTTTGCCAAAGACAAAAAGAAAAGGGGAGGTGTTGTTGTAGAGCCCTTTTTTTCTGCTCAGGGCAATTGCCAGCTCAAAGAGAGGAAAATGGATCAGAGGATCAAATGAACAGTTGTCGCCTTCAATTTCATCCCATATCGAGAAGAGAAGTCTTTTGGCATCTATGGGGTCGATATATGTCTTCTCTATTTCCCTTGCGAGTTCGACGCAAAGCCTGGCTTTCTCGAGGAGGGCTCTTTCGTCTTCGGGAGAGGAATTTTGCAAAAGAGCCGCCGTGATGATCTTGAAGGCGTTTGCTGTATCAATTTCGATGAATTTGGCGGGCAGTTTCGCGAAGGCCTCCAATAGAGGGTTCGGTTCTTCGTCGTCCGTACTCAGCAGGGAGAGGTTTTCTAGGCAGTTGAAAAGAGTGATCAAGCGGTTTAAATCACCTTCCCTTTTCATTTCCATATCGATCGTGTTTTGCATGACCGACACAAATAAGGGGTCGCGATGAAGGGGAAGTTCCTTGCCGCTCCACTCTTTTAGCACGCGTATGACATAGCATATCTGATACATATGTGCTTCGTAGTCTTCGCTAAGATTGGAAAGGACAAGCAACGCTTGCCTTCTGAAAAGTTTTTGGGAGATAAACCCTTTTCCCGAAAGGATGGTTAATACAAAGAGGACCGAATCGCTCATCCCTTTTCGACACTCTTTCAAAATTTGCAAGACGCAATTGGCTGCAACACTTCCTTCCTGTCCGTCCATCCTTTTCAAGATGGAACCGATTTGGATGAGAACTTCTACCTGCTCTCTTTTTTTAAGCCCTTGAAACTTGTGTGTAGATTGGGTGATTTCGATAAGCGCTCGGTAGTTGTATGAGAATGTGGCAAGAGGAGGGTCTTTGTGAGTTAAGGGGGCGCTTTCAAATCGCTGGCTCGGGCTTAACAGGGAGGGGGTCGTTTCTGTCTCTTGTCGAGCTTCCGCTTGGGGGAGCAGTGTTTGGGTGGCGGAGCCGATCGACTTGCCTTTTGTGTCCTTTTTCTTCCACTTTCGACCGATCTGGATAAACTTTGATGATTGCGATTGGGCATTGGAAGAGGAGGAGTTGTCGATCGTGGATTGAGCTAAGTTGTTCACCTTACGGGGAGCCGTTTTTTTACCGGAGGATTGCTTTTTGGTCTCTTCGCTGTGATTTCTTGCTCGACTGGTGGCTGAGGTATTTTCTGTTGGATTCATGTAATGTATCTTTATTTTTGAATAGTTGTGAAAAATAGAATTAAAAGAATTTAATCAAAGCGAGGATCTTATCCCAAATACTGCTTTTTTTAGAATCAAGTTATATACATGACCAGTTTCAAGTTTTGATTGGCTTTGGTATATACCGAAAATGTCTCAAAATTTGGGATTTTGGCTTTGAGAAAGCCTCGGGATTGAATGATCACAAGCCACCTTATATTTCTAATATTAGGTGGCTTGTGATCATTCAATCGCGAGAGCTTTCTCTTTGCCAAAAACCAAATTTTGAGACATTTTCGGTATAAATCCGCTTAACAGTCTTTGATGTTTTTTTAGTGGGATTCGATCACGCGGGTTCCTCTCCGCTGTAAAAAAAGAGAGGAGTTTGCGATAATCATTTCAAAAATATCGCTTGCAAAGCGCCAGTGTTTGACCTTTGGCCTGACACTGGCGGTATAAAAATAGATTGATCTCGATATTTTGATAATTAGAGTTACAACATGAAGTGCCCCTTCTGTCAGCATCATGAACACAAAGTTACAGACTCCAGGGAAACCCCGGAGATGAACACGATCCGGCGTCGCCGAGAGTGTCAGAGGTGCCAGCGTCGCTTCACGACATTTGAGAGCGTCGAACTGACCATCCAGGTTCTTAAAAGAGACGGACGCTATGAGGAGTTCAGCCAGCAAAAATTGATCAAAGGGCTCGATGCGGCATGCCGGCACACAACCATTAGCCACGAACAAGTGCTCGAGATAGCCTCCAAGATCACTCATGAGCTGATGCAGCGGCAGGTCAGGGAAATCCCTACCCGGCAGATAGGCGAACTTGTGATGGAAAAGCTACAGGGTTTAGACCCAATAGCTTATATTCGATTTGCTTGTGTGTATCGCCGTTTCACCGATATTGGTGAGCTGATGGACGCCATCCATACTTTCCAGTGCAAAACCCCTTTGCCAAAGCAAGAGTGAGATACTTTCGGTATCATCTGGAATGGCGGGAAATGAGGGTTTGGCAAAGCCAGGGCTGTCCAAGATGAGCCTCATCTTGGGATCTCATGAATTCAATCCACTGTTTTCCTGCTGGAATTTGGCCAGGGGCGGAATGCTCGGTTTCAAGGAATTGAGGGATAAAAATATTGGACATAAATTGAGCGGTTTAGCTTAATAAGACTCTCCCAAACTTGGCTGGGGATAAAGAGACGGTTCTTCCTTGTTTTTTAAGAACGCATCACTTAGCAAGTTGGACAGTAGTTATATATATCGGGAGCTTTCTCAAAGCCAAAATCTCAAATTTTGATAGGCTTTCGGTATCGGGATAAAGAAGACGACGCATCAGCAATTCAAAGAAGATAAAGGAGTGCGCCATGCCGCTCAAGAAAAAAGAGCTAGAGATCTTTAAGAAGCGTTTGGAAGAGTTGCGCAGCAATATTTTAAAGCAGCTTAAGGGAACTTCTGAAGAAGTAAAGCGACCGACGGAAGCGACAGGTTACTCTCAGCATCAGGCCGATCAGGGAACCGATGATTTTGACAGGACGATCAGCCTGGAAGTGACCAATCAGGAGTGGGGAATCTTAAAGCAGATCGAACGCGCTCTGCAAAAGATTGACGAGAACACCTACGGCGTTTGCGATATTTCCGGAGAGGAGATTCCAAGAGCGAGACTGGACGCTGTTCCCTATGCAACCATGACCGTAAAAGCTCAGGAAAAGGTGGAAAAAGGGCTTATCTGATCGACTCTTAGTGACTTAACCTCAAGAGCCCAGTAACGAATTTAAATTTTGGCGATTTCGGCTAAGTAGAGCCTCGGTCAAACCGATTGTAAATCGCTAAATTTTATAAGCATAAAGTAGCTCATGTTCGTTCGGTCGCAAGGGTTTTCCCAAAGCAACAAAACCAAATTTCGAGACGCTTTCGGTATTAATCAGCAGGGGTGTAGGACTAATGTTCAGATGTATTCTATGCTTTTTGCTGATAGCGATAGATCAGATTGTCAAATTCGCCACGGTTCTTAACCTTCCTTTGGTATCCATGAGAACTGGGTATCCCTATGGCGGGATTGGTGTTTTTCAGAATGTGATGGGGGTCGAATTCTCCCTTGTCCATGCGACAAACACCGGAGCTGCCTGGAGCATGTTTCAGGACTATCCTTCAATATTGCTCTTTGCCAGAATTGTTCTGATTTCACTGTTGGTGATTTATCTTTTTTTTGCTTATCGGGACAAAATCCCTCTTCCCTGGGTGTTGATACTATCAGGGGCTATCTCCAACGTCATCGACCATTTTCTCTACGGACACGTCATCGACATGTTCCACTTCATTCTTTGGGGATATGATTATCCTGTCTTCAACGTTGCCGATTCGCTGATTGTGATCGGTGCTTTCATTTTGATTTTCAGCAATACCTTTTCCGCAAGAGAACATGCCGAACAGAGAAAAAATTAAACAGGCTGCTCCGGGCGATATGCCTCTTGAGGCTGCTAAATGGCACTCCCTTCCCATGATGCTCGATCCGCAAGAGCTGAGAGAGCTCTTCGATGCACTCGGAGACATCCATCTGGTTCGAACCTTGTCCCGGGTTGAAGAGGGAAGGGAGGAGATTTCCAAAGAGGAGTTTGCCGCGCTTTATGAGGAATACGCCTTAACCCTAAAGGCCGGGGATATTCCGGATGCAAAGCGGTATAAAAGCTTTTTCTCTTCGGTCATCACCCTGGATTTGGACGCCCTTTTCAGCGTACCTCTGGATGGAGGGCATCATGTGATCAAAGTCAAGAGCCCGATCGTGCAGATGCAATATCATACGATGAAGTGGTCGGAAGAAGAGGGAAAGTTTCGCTCGCAGCTTTTTGGAATGGGCAGCCTTCCTTGGGGAATCCAGTTTTCCTACCCCCAGATTATTCTCCATCAGGACACTAAGGAGATCATAAAGGCGGACAGTGCAGGCTTTGTCAACCATCGCCTTTTTAAAGAGATTCAGAAGTGGCAGCGGCAAATGACTGTCCCGACGCCCTTTTTGTTTGAGGGTAAACGGATCAATGCCTCACAGCGCCTGGGCAGGCTTTGCCTTCCCTGGATCGAGCAGCACCCCCTGTTCAAACTACATGATTTAAGAATTTGGCGAGGAAGCAATGAAAGCGGAGATCATAGCGATCGGTGACGAGCTGCTGTCGGGTTTTGTTTTAAACACAAACATGCAGCATATTGCCAAAGCTCTTTTAATAGAGGGTTGCTTTGTTCAAAGGGGATGGATTGTGAGGGATAAGCTCTCCGACATCAAGGATGCCGTCGAAGCGGCGATGGAGCGAAGCGATCTTGTCATAGCGACAGGTGGGCTTGGGCCGACCATTGACGATCTGACCAGGGAAGCGGCGTGTCAGCTGTTTGACACAACTCTTGTTTTGAACCCCTATCTGCAAGAGGCCCTTGTCAGGAAATATGGTGCGTTGACCGATCCTGTCCGCAATCAGGCAACACAACCGAAAGAGGCTAAAATCCTATCCAATCCTGTCGGTTCAGCCCCCGGGCTTTTGTTTGAAAGAAAAGGAAAAATGATTTTTTTCCTACCCGGACCTCCGATAGAAATGACCGCGGTGTTTGACGAAGGGGTGATACCCCTCATCCGCGCGCGCGTCGACAGCAAAGGCAAATGGCAAGCACGCTGGCTCTACTTCAGTTTGATGAAGGAGTCCGATATCGACCCTCTTCTCCATGAGGTTCAGAAAGAGTATCCCGAATTATGTCTGGGCATCTATCCGGCGCCGGGTCTTGTTTCTGTTTCTATCAAAGGGCTTAATGAAGAAGAAATTTCCAGGGCGATGGAAAAGTTCCAAGCCGCGTTTCCCCAAAATGTCATCACTCTGGAAAAGGGTTCTCTCTCGTTGACATGTAAAAAAATATTTGATGAAAGAGGGATGACTTTGGCGGCTGCGGAGTCTTTAACCGGCGGCCTTCTCGGAGAGATCGTTACCCGAACACCCGGAGCATCGAGCTATTTCCTTGGGTCGGTCGTCGCTTATTCCAACCAGTTGAAGAAAGCTCTTCTAGAGGTCAACGAAGACACGCTCGCCAGCCACGGAGCCGTCAGCGAGGCTGTCGCAAAAGAGATGGCTGAAGGGGTCAGAAAGATTGCCGGAAGCTCCATCGGTGTTTCACTGACAGGAATTGCCGGACCCTCAGGCGGATCTTCTGAAAAACCCGTGGGAACCTATTTTGCTGCGATCACCGACGGCACGCGGACGAAGGTGTGGAAAAGAAGAGCGCCAGGAACGCGCCAGATCATTACCGAGTGGGCGGTCAATGACATGCTTGCCTCACTCTACCATTGGATTATCGGTTCTCATGAATAAAATGTGATACCGAAAGCGCCTCACAATTCTAAATTTTAAGACACTTTCGGTATATTGGCGATTCGGGCATAATTAATTAATTATTTTTTTTCATTTTTGAGGTTTATGGATTACCGATTTTTGGACAGTGGCAATGGATATAAGTTAGAGCGTTTTGGCAAATACACGCTGGCCCGTCCAAGCGGCATTGCCATTTGGAAAAGAACCCTTTCCGATAAAGAGTGGAAGGAGGCAGATGCCGGCTTCTCGAGAGAAAGGGAGAACCGCTGGGATTGGAGAGGAAAATCTCCTTTGGAGTGGCAAGTGGAGCTTTCCGGTATCAAGATGAAATGCCAGGCGACCGATTTCGGGCACCTGGGCGTCTTCCCCGAGCACGCCTCTTTCTGGGCTTGGATGCAGGAGCGGGCCGCGGCATTTGAAAAGAGGGTGAAAAGACCCCTTAATGCACTCAATCTTTTTGCCTATTCGGGAGGAGCGACCCTCGCCCTTGCCAAGGCGGGCTGCAGTGTCTGCCATGTAGATAGCTCCAAAGGAATGGTCGACTGGGCACGCGAGAACGCGCATATCAATGACCTGGGAGCGGCTTCGATTCGCTGGATTGTCGAAGATGCCCTTAAGTTTATGCAGCGTGAGGTTCGACGTGGCAAGTTTTATGACGCCATTATTTTAGATCCTCCCTCCTTCGGCCGTGGATCCAAGGGAGAGGTCTTTAAAATCGAAGAGCACGTGATGCCCCTTTTGGAGGCGGCAAAAAGCCTGATGAGCAAAGAGGCTGATTTTATCCTGTTCTCCTGCCACACCCCCGGCTTTACACCCATCGTTATGGATAATCTCTTGCAAGACGCCTTGAAGAGCAAAAAAGGGCTAATTGACTCAGGAGAGATGATCCTCCAGTCAGACAAAGGAATGCCGCTGCCTTCAGGATCCTTCGGGAGGTGGCGCTTTGATTGAGATTTCGAGTGTTCAGAACCCGAAGATTAAAAAGACGCTCAAGCTTCTAAACAGAAAAGAGCGCGATGAGACGGGACTTTTTCTGATCGAGGGAGAAAGAGAAATCCGGAGAGCATTCGAGACGGGCTTTCCGATAGAGGCCCTCTATTTTTCCCGTTCTTTTTTTCACTCGGGAGAAAGAGAGGCTCTCGTCGACTCTTTTCAGTCGAAAGGAATCGAGCTCTATTCGCTGACAGAGGCAGTGTTCCGGAAGCTCTCCTACAGGGAAAATCCCGATGGACTCCTAGCCGTTGCAAGACAAGTCCGCAAGGGGCTTTCTGATCTGGATGCCCTTCTGAAGACAACGGATAAACCCCTGCTGCTGGTCGCTGAATCCCTCGAGAAGCCGGGAAATTTGGGAACGATTCTGCGCTCTTGCGACGGGTGCGGAGTGCACGCGCTGATCTTGGCCGATCAGCTTACAGACATATTCAACCCTAATGTGGTCAGGGCAAGCATGGGAACCCTGTTTTCCATTCCCATCATCGAGGCCGAAGGCAAAGATGTTCTTGAGTACTTAAACCGGCATCAGATAGCTGTCTTTGCGGCAACGCCCGAAGGTGCCAGCGAATACACCCGATGCGACTACACACAAGGATCGGCCTTTGTAGTCGGGTCGGAGCATGCCGGACTATCCAAACTCTTCAGAGAGCAGGCGGACAAGAGAGTCTTCATCCCGATGCATGGCATAGCCGACTCTCTCAATGTCTCTGTGGCCGCGACCCTGCTTATCTATGAAGCAGTCAGGCAGAGAAGTGAAGCGACGTGATGAACATTCTTTACGAAGACAACCATCTGCTTGTCTTGAACAAAGATGCGGGGAGAGTGATGCAGGAGGCCCCTGGGAGTGCAGACGACCTTACCTCTTGTGCCAAGGCCTTCATCAAGGAAAGGGATCAAAAACCGGGCGGCGTTTTCCTCCATGCCGTGCATCGTTTGGATAAGCCCGTCAGCGGTATTGCCGTTTTTGCCAAGACACAGAAGGCGCTGGAGAGGATGAACAGATTCATTCGCGAAGGCAGATTCAACAAAATCTATTTTGCCTTGGTGGAAGGAGAAATTCCGGCTTCAGGGCATCTTAAGGATTATCTCTTTCATGGCGATCACAAAGCAGTGTTAAGGAACTCGCCGCAGGAGGGGTACAAAAGGGCAGAGCTGACTTTCAGGCGGTTGCGCCAAGGACACGGTTTCTCCCTCGTCGAGATCAACCTTTTGACGGGACGCTACCACCAGATCCGCGCCCAGCTTTCCAATTTTGGCTATCCAATCGTCAATGACGACAAGTATGGGAGCCGCATCAAGAAAGCAGCTCCGGGTATTTGTTTGCACCACGGCAAGGTTTCATTTCCCCACCCTGTTAAAGAGGAGACTCTCCTTTTGGAGTGTCAAGTGCCTGCTTACTTCGACTCCTGAGTAATATCTGTCAGAGGCGGTATCGTTTTCATTACTAGCTGTAGCTGTTCAAATTCATTGATGACGCGGTTGATGTCGGCGACGATCACCGGGCTGTCTTGATGCTGCGAGAGCTTCTCATCTTCAAAAAGGCCTTTCAGCTGTTTGAAAGGTTGGATGAGAATAGCGATGTTGATCTCTCTGTTGTTTCTGAATATCTCTTTGGAAAGCTCTTCCATCCTTCCCGTCATTGTGAAAAACGGCTCCTGCAGCTCCAGGTATTTCAGGTCGATATCGCGGACGATGACTTTTGCCACTTCAAGATAGGTCACAATAGCTTTGTCGCCCACTTCGGCAAGCCCTCCCCTCTGGGCCTTGGCTGCCAAAAAACCAAGGTAGTGGATAGGATAGGTAGCCATCGAGATATCGTATTTGGCGCTGTCGACAATCATTTTGCCAAGGGAGGTGATGATCGTGGTGATGACAGGCTCAAGCTTGTGCTCAAGGGCTTTGTTGAAGATGATCTCAAACCGTTGAAAAATGAAAAAGAGGGTAAAGCTGACAGGATCTCCTTTTTCACCCTCAGCTTTTTTGTCTACGTGGTGGGCGAAGCTCTTTGACGCTTTCAGATAGTCTCTCGATATTATTTGCAAATCGATCACGGCTTGGTTGCAAAGAGAGGGAAGCGATCTTGAAGCGCTGTTGATGCCCACTTCGGAAACAGCCTCTATCCAGTTGCAAAGCTCCAGGTCATTGCCGTTGAGCGTTGCATTTTTGGCATGGGCCGTGCATTGAGAGGCGATGGCGAAAGGGTTAATATAGCTTGTCATGCGGCTGATGATGTGATGGACGATATCGATGCTGATGCCGAGAAGAACAAAATAGATGGCGGTAAAGGGTCGATCGCCGACTTTTTTGGCGATCGTGCCGTCCACAGCCAGGTAGAGGGAAAAAATGGCAAGGAGAGCCAAGAATGCTCCGCCGAGGCGGATCACATTGTCTTTCTTGTAAATTTCAAGCAGCCTGGGTGTCAGGTTCTGCTGCACCTTTTGTATGGGAGCCCATGCAAATATCTGCGTTAAAATGAAGGAGAAGAGAAGAAAGAATGAAGTGGCAACCAGGAGATACCAACTGGCGAACGGTTTTTCGGCGGGTGTGAAAAACGGGGTGAATAATATCAGGGCGGCAATCAGGGTCGAGAATAGGGTTGCAATCATTGACCTTCTCCATATTGAAAGATGACGGTTTCGACTAAAGCGTGCAGCGTTTTTGCTAAAACTCAAATCGTGTGATTTCAATTTGAGCACAGTCTCTTAAGCGCACTCTACCGAAAGTGTCTCAAAATTTGTTTTTTGGGGGCTTTGAGTCACTTTGGTATATACACTTTTTTTCTTTTTGTTGCATTGCCCCCTTCTTTTTGAAATGATGGATGCAAGGCGATATTCGAGACAGCGGGAATAGAGGTTTGGTATGCAAGAGGAGCTAAGCTCTGAGAATGAAGGGGTAAAGATCTATTCTTCCATCAGCCCGGAATATTACCGGAAAAAGATGTTCCGGGGTACTGCGATCGCTCTTTGCGGCGTCTTAGGGATTGTCTATTTTGGTTCCTTTGTCAAACCGGAAAATCTTCACTATATTGGATTGCCTGTCCTTTTTCTGGGAGGATTATTAATCGCTGTGGGGTTGATTCCCTTGAGGCGCCTCACTAAGTTGGATCAAAATCCTGATGAAGTTGCCTTGACGGCCAAGTACTTCCATTACCTGCAAGGTGGAAATCCTATCCTGACAATTCCTGTCAGGGATATCGAATCGATCCGCTTTGAAGAGACTAGTGCGCGTTATGGCATCGCGGTCACCCTGAAGCAGAAAAGCGGGGCGGAAGTGATCGTGCATGCCGCGCGTTTTAACCTGCAGCGTTTTATGGAGAGAAGCCGCAAAAGAGCGAAGGCGGATCTCTTCTTCCCCTACTTCGCGAGACGCTCCTTCTCAAGACTGGGTTTTATCCCGGAGTGATTAAAAGAACGCATCTTTGCTTAAGATTTCATTGGTAAATGGATGTCGTCTTTTTGATTTTTACACGAAAGTGTTTGAAGTCTCTGAATTTTTCGACACTTCTGCTGCAAGCTGAAGAGACGTTGGATTTTTTTACTTCTTAGGTGTGAATGAAATAGCTGACCGTGAATTATATCATATTTCCTAGCGACTTGGGGAACTTCAGTTATCGTATTGCTAGGTTTCCCGGATGATTTGACGCTTCTCATCGAGAGCCCATCGCCTTCTTCTTTCTACCGAGGTAATAAGTTTAAATTCAGTCAAACGCTTAAGTCTTACTACTATGTCTTAAGAGCAAGTTAGGTGGTTCGGTCTAAATGGGGAGGACTCTAAGTATCTTGGTTAAAATCAAGTTTTTAAAGTACCTTGACACCTGTTGCTGACCATCTATCAGGACATCCTGGTCTTACAATTTTAAAAAGCCTTCCTTCAGGTTTTTCACCAAATAACTCTTGGTATTGCGAGGATGTATAGGAATTAAAAAAATCCATGCCGCCATCGTTAATGCCCCATGAGCCTCGTGTTCCATACCCTTGACCAGAGAAAAAGATATAGATATTACGTAAGAAATCTCTAAAAACACAAAAAATTTTTGTTAAAAAATTTGTGTCTCTGGAGTAATTACTATCATATAGTTTACTAATTAGAGGAATGGTTTTTCTTCCAATCTTCCGCTCTTCTTCATCAGGTTCGAAATGTGTTTTTTGTAGGGTCATAAAACGCTCAGCTATTGCATCTATTTCTACAGATCCTTCATATCCTTCAGCATATATGTATCTGCCTCCGAAGAATGAAATATCTTCTTTGGAATTCCTTACAATAGAAGCTATCTCTATAAAGTTAGTTGCGTTGTTTAGAGCTGTTTGTAGATCTATGGCCATGGTAAAATTTTGCCTTATATTTTTGGATACTCAGGATGTAGCAGGTAATATTCAGGATTTTGAGTATATGATTTTGTTTGAGTAAAAAAGAAGCCAAAGACAGCCCTTCCTAAATCAATCCCAACTTCCTTAAAGTATGAGTGAGCCCATGTAAAGCAATTATGGCCACCTCCACTGAATGCTGAGTCAGATCCTAAAATGCTAAATGGGGTATTTTTTTCATCTCTTTCTTTTTCCATCGCGCTAAGCATCTTTTTTATTTTTCTACTTGTTAGCAACCATATTTGGGTTCTTTCAATGAATCTCAATTTACTTTCTTCGATAGGTTTGATCTCTATTTCGTTTTCTGATTTTAGATGGGAGATAATCGTGAATCTCTCTCCTATGTTTATAGGTTTATGATTAATCATAAGACTTAAAGACCCATCATTGATTCCTTGAATAAAGACTAAAGCGTGTTGTCCTGAAGAAGCGTTCGTGTCATCGCAAATTAACGAAATAGCCCACCTAAGCTTACTAACGCGAACATTTTCATCTAACGTGCATGGAAGTGTTTTTGGTTCTATGATAATATAGAAGGGAAAGAATGTTTCTACTATAGGTTTGATTTTTTCTGAAACAATCAGATTTTTTTGGGGAACCAAAGATGAAAAGAACGAAGAAAATAACATAGAGATAATTTCAAGTGCAGGAATAGCACTTGGTATTAGACTTTTTTGTCTATACCCCAAAACCTGGGAGCGCGAATCACTAATTATTGAATTGTGCCTAACTATCGTGTTGTAAATAGCAAATCTACTTTCATTTTCCTCAAAACGAGCGCGTTTTTGAGTTCCTCCAAAAACAAAGAGATAACCGGGATCTTCATCACTTATTATCTCATCGGGATAGGATTGAATGTTATTCACGCGCAATGGCAGTGGAATAAATCCATCTGAATATTTTTGTACATGGTCTATGCGGGTCTCTGTACTCGCTTTCTCCCAGGCCCTTGCTTTTTTTAGATCGTACGCTTTTTTTTCTTCTCCTTTGGCTAGTGATTCTAAATCAATATCAAATGGGAGGGGCTGGGGCGTTTCTACTTTTTCAAAAAGAACGATATCCTTTATCAGGAAATCATCCTCAAAATACTTAAGGGCTCTGATATCTTCTTGCACCTCATTCTTGTATTTTTCGAACATATCCCATGTTTTGCGATGACAAGCATCTGAAACAAATGTGGCTGAAAATCTTTGCCATCTAGTTTCTCTGGTATTTCTATCGTACAATTGCCAAAGCGGGCCAAATCGAGAGTACAAGATACTTACTTTTAATTGTTTAAATTTTTTTTTAAACAAAACCGCGCAAAAGTCAAAATTTTCATGGTTATTCAAGGTGTGAATATATATTTGACTAGTTGCACGGATTCTTCGAGCCTCGTCGTTAGTTAAATCTACACGTTTAATTAAATTATTGTTTTCATAAACTGTAAAGTAAGATTCGACCCTTAAGAATAATTTTATTTCCTTGTTGTTGACCACCCAGCTATAGGAGGGAATTTCAATGAAATCATTTAAAGGAGCATTTACTTGATGCATTGGGCTATTTATATTCAAAATTATGACCTATGTTTTTCAAATAGCAAGCCGATCTTAATCGGAGTCGGAATCGGAATCGGGGAAATACGGTCTATTATGAACACGTACTAAAGTTGTAGTTCCATCAGGATTTTGTTTGGTTTCACATCTCATAGCGAATTTAAAAGATTCTACGGCGAGCATACCTGTACAATTTAGACTCGCTGCTGATGTGAGTACAGATGCGTGGCTGACTTTCTTAGAAACGCTAGCCATCTTATCCACACTCGAATTAGTTGAGGTGAAATTACAAAATGATTTTTTTGAGCATGAAGCTGTTTTATCAACGCAATGATTGATGGGAGCTGTTGTTTTATCAACGCAATCGCCATTAAAGGTGTTTTCAAGGCAAGTTTGTGCCTTTTTTATATCATTTTCGCAATTTAAAGTTTTTTTGTAACCAATAGTGCAGCGATCATCGTCAATGTCAGGAGAAATCCAAACTGTGTTTATCGAAACAGGTGTAATCATAATAACCTCATATTTAATCAAGCAATGTTAGATGTGTTTGTGATTTGAATCAAGTTTAAATATTAAAATGGATTGATGATATGTTATATAATAATTTAGAAACTATGTTTCTATGACGTTGGTCGTGTAGAATTTTCCTTGATAAGATGGGTAATATCAAAATCCGTAACGTGCTTTGTGGTCGAATTCTGCACTGACCTCCAATACAATTTGCTCTGAATTTTCATGCTCAAACGATCAATGGACTTGCCGGCAATTCAGAGGTGTACCAAGAGGGTTAGATGGCCTTTGCGCCTTCCATTTTAATAGTGACTTCGTTGATCCAATGACAAAGATTAATGCGACTTTTAAGTAATTGGCTCTACTATGACCAGTTGGTACTTTGTACTGGGACACTGTAATCTCTGTTTGACGTGACCGGCCATGGAGCTTACATTTTTTTTTGACTTAATCCAAATAACCTTTTAATTTAACACTCTTCTTGCCAGTTACTTACCTACAGAGCACCTCATTGAGTGAGTGTCCACAAACTCAAATCATACGATTTTAGTTTTAGTACAGGCTCTTGTGGGTGGCGTGCTTCCTTATTATGGGGGACGTGCTGCTCCTGCGGAGTCTGTTTTCGGTTCTAAAGTATAGGACCGGCTATCTCGCCGCTTTTAAAAAAGGTGGGGTTATATGCCGGTCTGGATCAAGTCGTGCAGCTTGATGAGGCCGACAAGAGTCCCATCTTCTTCCAGCACAGGAAGGACAGAGACTTCGTTGTTGCCGCTTCCTTCCATGATCTTGATGGCTTCAACAGCCATGGCGTTGGGGCCAATTTTTCTTGGGGAGCGCGTCATCAGGTTCTGCAGTGTATTTTCAAGCGCCTTTGACCCCTCTTTTTGAAGCGAGCGGCGCAGGTCTCCGTCGGTGAAGATACCGAGCAGTTTCCCTTGTTGGCTTGTGACGAGGATACAGCCGCAGCGCTTATCGGACAGCTCCACTAAAATATCGACGATTTTTTTATCCTGCGTAGCCACCGGTAGGTTATCGCCTTTGATCATCAAATCTTTTACTCTGAAGGAGGTGCGTTTGCCGATGCGCCCGGCGGGATGGTTCATCGCCATGTCTTCGATTGAAAATTTCTTGAGGTTCATCAGCGCGATGGCGAGGACATCTCCAAAAATCAGTTGAATCAGGCAGGAGGTGGTGGGGGCTAAGTCAAACGGGCAAAGCTCCCGTTCGAGGGGCAGGTGCATGAAGGCATCGGCTGCTTTTGCGAGGCGCGAGGCGGGATTGGAGACGATGGCGATCGTTTTAACACCTTTGTTGCGCAAGGAGGGCATCAGCGACAGAAGCTCCTCGGATTCTCCGCTTTTAGAGAAAAGCAGGCAGATGTCGCCTTGGGCGGCAATTCCGATGTCGCCATGGAGCGCATCGACCGGAGAGAGAAAAAAT
Organism: Estrella lausannensis; assembly: GCF_900000175.1. NCBI lineage: Bacteria > Pseudomonadati > Chlamydiota > Chlamydiia > Parachlamydiales > Candidatus Criblamydiaceae > Estrella > Estrella lausannensis. Next base: position 18,178 of record NZ_CWGJ01000019.1, on the reverse strand, counting down.
GCCCTGGTGTTAGTGGAGATCATGGTCGCGGCGATTTTTTTGGCGATGAAACCGCTTTTTCCAACACCTGTGCAGATGACCATGCCTTTGCAGGCGGCAATCTCGTGGTAGAGTTTTTCAAACGAGTGGATATCAAGATTCCGGAAAAAAAACTCAAGCTGCTTACGCTCTTCGTCTAATAATTTCTGGATCATATGTTTCAACCAGTTTGAAGTGTCGATAGTAAAGGTGATTTTAATTCAGTCGATCCTTTAAGGTAAAGCTTTACGGGGAACGGACGCTTTATACCGCAAGTATTTCAAAATCTCAATTTTTGAGATGTTTCCGGTATTGTTGAAGGAAGTGCCTGCCCGGCTAAAATAGCGAGGTGATTATGAAGAAAGTGCCAATAGCGGTCGCGTATGGAGATGGAATCGGACCGGAAATCATGGAAGCGACGCTAGCTATATTAGAAGCTTCGGGAGCTGCGTTGGAGATCAACCGGATTGAAATCGGAGAAAAGGAATACATGAAGGGCTTCTCGGCGGGGATTGATCCCTCTTCCTGGGATATCATCAGAAAGAGCCGGGCCTTTTTGAAAGCGCCGATCACCACACCTCAGGGCGGTGGTTTTAAAAGTTTGAATGTCACCATTCGCACCACTTTGGGCCTCTTTGCCAACGTCCGCCCCTGTGTTGCCTACGCACCTTTCGTAAAAACAAAGCATCCCGGCATGGATGTGGTTGTAGTCAGAGAAAACGAAGAAGATCTCTATACGGGAATCGAGTACAGGCAGAGTCAAGACACCTATCATGCCTTGAAAATCATCTCAAGGCCGGGTTGTGAGAAAATTATCCGCTACGCGTTCGATTTTGCGAAAGCCAACCAACGCAAGAAAGTGACCTGTTTCACCAAAGACAATATCCTCAAGCTGAGCGATGGTCTTTTCCACAAAGTGTTCGATGAGATAGCCAAAGAGTATCCTGAGATAGAAAATGAACATTGGATCATCGATATCGGCGCCGCTAAACTGGCAGACACCCCGAACGCGTTTGATGTGATCGTGATGCCGAATCTCTACGGCGATATCCTCTCGGATGTGGCGGCGCAGATTGCCGGATCCGTCGGGCTTGCCGGCTCGGCCAATATCGGCGAGAAGCACGCGATGTTCGAGGCTATCCACGGGTCAGCGCCAAGAAGGGCGGGGCAGAACCTGGCCAATCCGTCGGGTCTGCTCCTCTCCGCGGTGATGATGCTTGTGCACATCGGAGATTCGAAAGCGGCCTCGCTTGTGCATAACGCATGGCTCAAAACGATAGAGGAGGGCATCCATACCTACGACATCTACACCGATGCCATCAGCAAGGTCAAAGTCGGTACGTCCGAATTTGCAAAAGCTGTCATCGAACGCCTTGGCAAGGAGCCGGATCAGCTTAAAGCCGTCAAGTACTCCGGAACGTCAAAGCATGTGCTGCAAGGACGTCAAGAGACCGCAGAGAAAAAAATGGATTCAAAAGAGATTGTGGGTGTCGATGTGTTTGTCGACCATCATGGAGATGTCGATAAGCTGCACGAAAAGTTGATGAGGCTTAGTCTGGGTGGCCTTAAGCTCACGATGATCGCCAACAGAGGGGTCAAAGTGTGGCCTGATAAGCATCCTGAGACGAGCTGCGTTGACAACTACCGCCTCCGTTTCATGGCGCTTGCCAGAGGAGGATCGGTGTCGCGGCGCGAGATTTCGGGTCTTATCCAGAAACTTGCGGATGCAGAAATCGATTTCGTGCAGACGGAAAACCTCTGCACGTTTGAAGGACTTCCGGGCTACACTGTCTCACAAGATGAGCAGTAGCCATCCGTTCATCCTTTCTGTGGAAGAGACGCCTTTTACTGCAGGGCCATGCGTGACATGTGCTCGTAGGGTGAAACCGGTGCACATAGCAGTGCACCGCTAAGAAGCAATGAAGCGGCAAACACATAAGGGTAGACGGGCGAATCGGGCAATAGTGCTCTCACGGCAAAAAACGCGGCAGCGATGGCGATGGTGCCTCCGATTATAACAACGGCTTTTATAATGGAGTTCCTGTCGCCTCCCTCTGAGGCGGTATTGTCCAAAATTTGTTCCCCGACATCGGAGGTGACGCCTGCAACCGCCTGATAGTGTGGATATGTTAAGGGTTGAGAGGGGGCCGAAGCCTCTTGCTGGATTAAAGAGCCGGAATCGAAACACACTATCGTTGCCATGATTACCTCAAACTGTTGGCTTAAAACAGCAGATGGTATTGATAGCAGAATTTATTTACCAAATATTTGCCTCACTTTGAAAGAGTGTGCCAGCCTACTTGAGCTTTTCTCAAGCAGGCCTGGAGGCTGTGGGAGGAGGGACTACTTCTCTTCGCCGATCATTTTATCCATTTCGACTAAATCTTCATGGTAGTATTGCCTTTCGTCGAACTCATCCTCTTGCTTGGCGATGTAGACAGAGCAGACGGCATCTCCGGTGACGTTAAGGATTGCCGACATCATCTCACGCAGTCTGTCGATGCCCGCTAAGATGGCAAGTCCCTCGATGGGAAGGCCAGCTGAGGCAATTACTGCCGAGAGCATGATGAATCCCGTTCCGGGTATCCCGGCAGCTCCTATCGCTGATAGTGTGGCTGTGACGATGATTGTGAGCAATTGAATCAGCGTGAGGTCGATGCCGTAGGCATTGGCAATGAAGATGACGGCCATCCCCTGAAAGAGGGCGGCTCCATTCATATTCACAGTCGATCCAAGCGGCAGCACAAAGCTAGCGATATTTTTGGAAACTCCCAGGTTTTCCTGAACGCAGTGCATGGATACAGGCAGGGTCGCTGAGCTTGAACAGGTGGAGAAGGCCATCATGATCGCATCGCCCATTCCCCTGAAGAATGGCCACGGGCTTACTTTAACTAAAAAGCGCAGGATGCCGCAAAAAACAACAACGATGTGGATAGCGCAGGCAATGTAGTAGGCCGTCAGAAATTTGGATAGTTGCAGGATTGTTTTCAGTCCAAACGATCCGGTCACCCAGGCCATGATGGCGAACACTCCTATTGGAGAGAACTCCATGACGATCGATGTCAGGCGGTACATGACGTCGGCAAGAGACTCTAAAAACTCTTTGAGTGGCCTGCCTCTTTCGCCGGCAAAATTAATGGACATACCGAGAAATACCGCGAATACGATGATCTGTAAGACGTTCCCTTCTACGAGAGATTGGATGGGGTTTGCGGGTATCGTCTCCAGTATGATTTGAGAGATTGGCGGAGGTTCTTGAATATTTAGGGTTTGAATGGCAGTAAGCTCAAGCCCTTGTCCGACTCCTGTGAGCCAGCCTATTGAAATGCCGATCAGGATCGAGATGCCGGTCGTTGTCAGGAAGAGGAGTATGGACTTGAGTCCTACCCTGCCGAGCTTTTCCGGATCATGGATGCTGGTGATCCCCACTGTCATCGATGCGAGAACTAGGAGCACGATGATCATGTTGATGAGGCGTAAGAAGATATCTCCGAAGATGCGCAGATATTCGGCGTAGGGGCCCAGCGCAAGCCCGGCTAACACGCCCAGGAATAGAGCGATTAGGATTTTAACCCAAAGTTTCATTTACCTCTCCCGATTTCAGGTTATTTTCGCGTCAAAAACACCTATTGCCTAACTTCAAAGGCAAAGGCGCGGGCGGTTAGCTTATGAGGTATTCGCAAAACTAAAAAAACTAAAGAGCTTTAGCTAAGGCTCTTGTCTGGCAAATCTAAAACTCTCTTTAGCGGAGTTTATTTAGTCTATACCGAGGCACAATGAAACCGGTTGTCGGAGACTGTCCACAAATCCAGTAAATATATCATCCTATCTCAGCTTGTGGGTCGCCTGTTAACCTCGTATCATTCAAGGTGTCGATCGGCTTTCAATCTATTTCGATATGAATCGGATCTCCTGTCCGCGTTTAAGTTTGCCTGAATGTAGTTTTGCAAATACCCTGCTTAAACATTTCGAAAAACAGCGTGGTCGAGAAGCGACTTTCCGGTGGGTTACACTCTTCCTAAAAAATTAAGATTTTTTAAGTGAAACCCGAAAGTTGTCCCGACAACTCCTGCAGCGTTCTTTCTTGTCTGTCGGCTTATTTTCCGGCTCTTCAAGATGATAGAGTTTCAAAGACACCCGTCTTTCGTGGAATCTAAACCGGCAAAAAAGGCCGCATTCGTATTGACTGTTTTCTAAATAGCTTTCTTGCAAAGCACAGTATACACAGCAATCGGACTCAAAAAGGGTATTTTTAAAGCTTGCCTATCTGCCTTCGCTCTACGGTGAGGCGAAGGAGGCCCTGAAGGTTTTTCAAACTTCTTCCGGCATCCCCCTTGGGGGATGAGCACTATAAAAATTCAATTTTTGAATTCTATTGGGTATTAATTTAGAGACTGTCGCCCTAAGAGACTGTTACGAGTGTCTTAGTCAAATTCAGCAGCAAAGCATACCGATTTGAATTTGCGGATCGTCTCTTAACGACGGGCTGTCTTCGAGTTTTGATCAATCAAAACCCTCTGTCTCAGCGATGACGTCGTAAGTTGTACCGAAAGTATCTCAAAATTTGGAATTTTGGCTTTGAGAAAGCCTCGCGTTTGAATGATCGCAAGCCACCTCATATTTCTAATATCAGGTGGCTTGCGATCATTCAATCGCGAGAGCTTTCTCTTTGCCAAAAACCAAATTTTGAGACACTTTCGGTATAAGTAATTCTCCGTCCCAGTAAAGAGTTCCAGCTAATTCTCAGGTTCTTTTGGGCCGTTTTCCGTTGAAAATTTGAGGGGCAATACACTCTTCTAGAGTTTCCCCCTGAAATTTTCATCGCAAAGCGGCCAAAACAATCCCGACAATCAACGGGGAATTTTATTGGCACTAGGTTGAAAGTATAAAACCAAAGAGTAATTTGTTTTTTAGATTTATCTCAACCAAAGAACCGCCCCTATAAAAAGTTTCATGCAGTCATCTATGAAAAATTTTACAGGAATAGATTTAGAAACATTCTACTCCATTGGCAAATAAATGAGAAGTTGCAATGCCTCAAGGCTTTAAAGAAGAGGATTCAGAGGATGGGAAAAGAGCTGCCAAGCTTCTTTCTAACGCTTCAGAGCCCGAAGTGATCTGAAGCTCTGCTTTCGTGTAGAAAACAGGCAGTTCACAAGAGAGCTGATGAGCAATTTTTACGAAGTCTTTTTCGGTGCAGAGGATTTTTTTTGCGCCCAGCCGGGCGGCTTGTATCGATAAGGCGGCAAGCTCTTTGGCGCTCATGGGGCGGTGGTCGTCTGCGATCGCTGTTTGGACAATGTCAAATCCGTGATTTTCAAGAGTTTCAAAAAAGAGTTTAGGGTTGCCAATTCCGCAGAAGGCAGCGATTTTCTCTTCGGTCTTAAGAGGGAAATCGGTTACGCCATCGCAGAGTGCGTGGATCATCCACTCGGTTTCAATCAGGGGAGCTTGGCTGTAGCGTCTGATTTGAGACTTTTGCTCCTCGGCAAGCGGTTTTTTAGGATTTTTTGTGATGACGATCAGGTCGGCCCGCTTCAAACCGCTCATCGCCTCGCGCAGGGGACCTGCGGGGAAGCCCAGCCGATTGCCGACAAACTGCGAGCTAAGCGTGATGATTTCCAGATCTCTCGGTATGGATCGCCTTTGCATCCCGTCATCGAGAATCACCCATTTGGCATTCAGGCTTTCGGCGACCAGAAGAGATCTCTCTCTTCTCTTGTTGATCACCACGAAAGCATCCGCTTCTTTAGCGATTAGCCGTGGCTCATCTCCGCTCGTTTTCGACGTATAGAGGTGGCAGTTTTCTTTAGTGAGGATGAGCGGGGGCATGGCAGATTCGGCACTTGAGCGGTACCCCCGGGTCAGAACAGCCCCTTTACCTACTGCCGAGAGCTTTTTTGCAAGGAGTATCGTCAAGGGAGTTTTTCCGGTTCCACCGACAGTGATGTTTCCTATGCTGATGAGAGGGACTGCAGGTTTAGCTACGGGTTTAAAGATCTTTTTGTCGTAGGCGAAGTTCTTCATGGAAACGAAGGCGAGATAGAGGTATCCCAGGGGGGCGAGCAGGATTTTCGCTGTTTTATGCAGCAAGCCCGGAGCATCGTTTTGATAGGCAAAAGAGGACCAAACCTGTTCTAGGGATCGTCGTTGATGAGGGTTCATCAATTGAGAGCGAATGAACGGGTTTCTGTTTCCTCTTCTTTCATGAACAGTTCCAGCTCGATCATTTCGATGAGGATATGGATGGCAGCCATGTGCGCTTCCTGTATGCGATCGGATGTCCCAAAGCCCGGGATGATAAGCTCAAGATCGGCCTGACCTTTGAGTTTTCCTCCACTTTTGCCAAGGAAGGCGATGGTTTTGAGCTTATTGTTTTTGGCGATTTCGATCGCTTTGACGATGTTGGGCGAGTTGCCCGAAGTGGTCAGTCCAATGAAGATGTCGCCTTCTTTGCCAAAGGCTTCTACCCCTCTTGCGAAAACCCACTCAAAGCCGAGATCATTCGAGACGCATGTCAGGTGCCCGCTTTCGGAGAGCGCGATGGCCGGCAGCGCTTTTCTGAATTTTCGGAAAAAGCCGGTCAGCTCTTCAGCGAAATGGTTGGCGTCGCATAAGCTGCCTCCATTCCCTGCGATCAGAATTTTTCCACCTTTCCTGAACGTGTCCGCGATCATGAGTGCGGCATCTTTGATAAATTGGATGGAATCGGGATGTTCTAAAAATTCAATGGCTTGTACTGCCTGCTTAACGGAACTTAAGATTTTATGGTCCATAGCGATGTATCTATATAATAAGGTTGAAAAGATAGGTTACCTTAATCTTTATACCGAAACAACTTAAAAATGTTTTCTTCGTTGCTGGTAAAATTTATTCTTGTAACCGCTCTGGCGGGAGAGTTCACTTCGGCGCAATCAGGTCTTGATAGGGCACATACCGAAGATAGGACTTCACTTCACGATACCCTTTCGGGAACCGTTCTTTAAGTTCTTTGGGATCGGTGATGCTGGGCAAGATGATGCACTCATCGCCCGGCCTCCAGTCCGCGGGGGTGGCAACTTTTTTTTGATCGCTTAGCTGCAAGGCATCAATAACTCTCAAGATCTCTATGAAGTTTCTTCCGGTGGAGGTGGGATAGGCCATCGTCAGCCGGATTTTTTTTTGCGGATCGATGATGAAGACGGTTCTGACCGTTGCGGTATCACTGGCAGAGAGGTGAATCATTCCGTAGAGGGTGGCGATTCTCTTTTCCGGGTCGGCAATCATAGGGAAGTTTAGCTCAACTTTTTGAGTCTCTTTGATATCTTTGATCCACCCTTTGTGCTCATGGATCCCATTGACGCTGAGAGAGACCATCTTGATGCCGCGCCTGTCAAACTCCGGCTTTAATTTCGCTGCCGCACCCAGTTCCGTTGTGCAGACGGGGGTGAAATCTTTGGGGTGGGAGAAAAAGACGCACCAAGAGTCTTTGAGCCAGTCGTGGAAACGAATGGGGCCCAGAGTTGTTTCCGCTTTAAAATCGGGAGCCAAGTCGCCTATCTTCAAATTTGCGATTTCACTCATCTTTTCACTCCCGGTTGTAGGGGGTTGCTGACTTTTAAAATGTTTTGGGCTGGGAGATTGGGGCTGTTCAATACATTGAAACTGCACGCTTCGGGGTTTATCACCGGTGGCTAAGAGCTTCCTTCTGCGCTCCCGTAGAAATCCTTTAGCGGGATGATGATCCTGTCCCTTGTCTCTAACGCATCCTTTGTGTAACAAATTTTTTTTGAATATGCAACAGCCGATTTTTTCATCGCCTAAGTGTCTCAAAGTCTCTTAAACTTTGATTTTTAGCAAAGAGAACGCTCTCATGCCAAAATTTGATAGGCTTTCGCTATAACCCCGATGAGCTGTTACCAATCCAGAGTGGACCCCAGGATAAATTGCGGGTGCCAGCCTGTGGGAGAGTCTCTCCAGCGAATCATGGTATAGAGCTTATACCGATGATCCTTTTGCAGAGGAAATGCCAGATCCAGGGGAATGAGGCGATACTCATCTACCTTGTTGATCGTGATGTTGTAAAAGATTTCGTTGCTGAGGGCGACGCTCTTCAGCCATTTGATACCCGGCTTATAGGCAATTTCCTGCCTTTGCCTGAATTTTTGAATGAGTTTTGCCTCTCTCTCCTCTTTGATCAGTTCGTAGCGGTTACGGAATTTAAACTCGATATTTTCACAGATTTTAAAACGGGGGTTTAGTTCCAACTCAAGCCGGTGCCTATGCTGGAACAGGGTTTCAGCAGGTGCCCTTGAATTGATCCACATGTAGTGGATCTCCGCATCCCACGTCTCGTCCAGGCTTTTTTTCGCGAGGATGCCGAAGCGGGCATCTACAGTTTTGAAGTCGCTCATTTCAAAGCGGTACTGCTGCAAAAAGGAAAACTTTACGCTGTTCCAATCGAAAAGCGATTGCTGCATTGTTTGCCAAAGCTGCGGTTTTTGCGCAAAGGCAGGGACAGTCATGGTCATCATGAGGAGGGCCAGGCGAAAAAATTTAATCATCGAAAGACCTGAAACGGAGAGGTTTAATCCAAAGCGTATCCCCATAAGTGAATTGGAAGGATTCAAAGGCTCCTTTTTCCATGTCGACTTGGTAGAATATCCCCTGATCCCCTTCAAGCTCGACCTTGATGAAGGGGCCTGCCTGGTTGATGAAAGAGACCCGCGCAGCGAGCGACTCGGCGGGCGTTGATGGAGTGCGTTCTAAAATCACTTCGTGGGGCCTTGAGAAAGCCTTGATTGGTTTTGCCCCGGTTGGGGGAGCGAAGGAGGGGTTGATCACCAGTTTGTTTTCACTGTTTAAAAAGCCATAGAAGGTGTTGTAGTTGCCTATGAAGTCGAAGACGAAGGAGTTGATCGGCTTTTCCCAAAGATCAAGAGGCGCTCCAATCTGCACCAGGCTTCCTTTATCCAATATCCCTACTTTGTCTGCGACCTCCATGGCCTCTTCCTGATCGTGCGTGACAAAAATGGTTGTCAGCCCGGTGTCATCGTGCAATTTCCGCAGCCAGCGTCTTAATTCTTTGCGTACTTTTGAATCCAAAGCCCCGAAAGGTTCATCGAGAAGCATGTATTTCGGCTCTATTGCCAAAACTCGTGCGAGCGCCACCCTCTGTCTTTGGCCGCCTGAGAGCTCCGAGGGGTGTTTACTGCCCGAACCGGAAAGGTGCACCAGCTGCAGCAGGCTTTCGACCCTCTCCCTGATGAATTCTTCAGTGTACTTAGGCCTTTTGAGGCGGAGTCCAAAGGCGATATTTTCAAACACACTCATATGCTTGAAGAGGGCGAAGTGCTGAAAGACGAAACCGATTTTTCTCTCACGTGTGGGTTTACCCGCAGCGTCGACACCCTCCAGGTACACTTCACCTTCGTCCGGCCACTCAAGGCCCGCTATGATGCGCAAGAGTGTTGTTTTTCCAGAGCCTGAAGGACCGAGCAACGCGACGAACTCTCCTTCATGAACCTGAAGTGAGACGTCGTTCAAGGCTTTGAATGCCCCGAACCCTTTTTTTAAATTTTTGATGATGATGCTCATGGTTTTTCTTTCTCGGTGCTAAATGATTTCTGCCAGTCGATCCAGGATTTTAGAAATAGTGTGAAAATGGCGAGCAGGGTCAGGAGGGAGGCGACCGCAAAACTTTCGGTGAAGTTGTACTCGTTGTAGAGGATTTCGACTTGGAGCGTCAGTGTATCGGTCTTGCCGCGCAGATGCCCTGAAACGACCGATACTGCGCCGAATTCACCCATCGCCCTCGCGTTTGTGATCAAAAGACCATAGATGACACCCCACTTGATTTTGGGTAGCGTAACGCGGAAAAATGTGTAGAGGCCCCCGGCTCCGAGCAAAAGGGCTGCTTCCTCCTCTTCGGTTCCCGTTTCTTGCATCAGCGGGATAACCTCCCGGGCTATATAGGGAAGGGTGACAAACATCGTCGCGATGATCACACCGGGTACAGCGTAGATGATATCGATTCCGTGACGGTCTAAGAATCCTCCGAACAGAGAGTATTTTCCAAGGAACAGGATGAAGATTAGGCCGGCGGTCACGGGCGAGAGCGAGAGGGGCAGCTCTATGAGCCCAATGATGGCGCGGCTGCCGAAAACATGGAATTTCCCGAGCGCCCATCCGATGGAAAGACCGAAAATAAGGTTGAACAGAACCGAGCAAAACGCTGCCAGAATGGTCAATTTAAGCGACGAGATCGTTGTGGGATCTGTGACGGCTTTGATGTAGGAAGAAAAACCGTTGGCAAGGGCCTGATAGAGAACGTAGGCGATCGGTAAGACAATGATCACTATCAGGGAGATAACGGTAAAGGCGATCAGTAGCCGCTGGATACTCTTCGATTCTCTTGAGGACATGGGGGTCACCTGTACCTCCTTCTAATGACGCTGCCTAGAAAGCCCAGGGTTACCAGTAAAATAAACGAAAGGCTTAGCATGGCGACGGCCAAAACAGAAGCGGCATCATAGTTGAACTCTTCCAGCTCGATGACGATCAGCAATGGCAAAATCTCGGACACAAAGGGGATATTTCCTGCGATGAAGATCACGGAGCCATACTCTCCAAGCCCCCTTGCCAATGACATTGTAAAGCCGGTGATGATGGAAGGCAGCAGCTGGGGAAAGATAACCCTTCTTACGATAGCGATTCTCGAAGCTCCCAGGGATGCGGCGGCCTCTTCCATCTCCAGATCCAGCGCTTCCACGGCAGGTTGTATCGACCGGACCACAAAGGGGAGTCCAACAAAGACCAAGGCGATCAAAATGCCGACCGGAGTGTAGGAAACTTTGATGTTTACCGCCTCCAGAAGGCTTCCGATCCATCCCTTGTCGGAATAGATTGTGGCCAGCGCGATTCCCGAAACTGCCGTTGGCATAGCGAATGGAAGATCGACAATCGAGTCAAAAAACCGCTTTCCGAAAAACCGGTATTTGACAAGCACCCAGGCAATGATGATTCCGATGAAAAGGTCAATTAATGCCGCAGCGATAGAGGTGGTAAATGAGACTCTGAGCGCCTGCAGTGTTCTTCTGGAAAACAAAATGGCGTAAGCGTCCTCGAAGGTGACATGTTGGATGGACAAGATGAGAAAACCCAAAGGGAACAGCACCAGCAGTGACAGATAGGCGATAGAGAAGATCAGGTTGATGTTCTTTCCCGGAAGTGTGGAGTGTCGTCTGGGTGAGAATACCATAAAATTGCCTACTCGCTCATCGAGAGATGGACATCGTCAAATTGTCCTCCATCTTTAAAAAACATCTGCTGAACTTTCTCCCAGCCTCCGAAGTCTTTGATGCTGATCATTTCGATGGCGGGGTATCTCTCCTGGAAGCGATCCATCACGGTTTTGTCAATGGGACGGAAATGGTTTTTAGCGATCAGCTCCTGTGCCTTTTCTGAATAGAGATACTTTAAATAGAATTCCGCTGCGTCCTCTGTCTTTTTCTCCTGAACAATTTTTTCAAGCCATGCTACGGGCGGGTCTGCCTGGATGCTGATCGATGGGTAGACAATTTCAAATTCCTGTTTGCCGTCTTTTTCCATGGTTAGATAGGCCTCATTTTCCCAAGTGAGGAGAACATCGCCCATCCTTCTTTGGATGAATGTGGTCGTTGCACCCCGTGCTCCTGTGTCCAGAACCGGGGCATTTTTAAAAAGGTCTTTCATATAGTCGAGTGCCCGGATCGTATTTCCGGAATTGCTTTTCACCGCGTATGCCCAAGCAGCCATGTAGGTCCATCTGGCACCGCCCGATGTTTTAGGATTGGGCATGACGACAGCGATTCCCGGTTTGATCAAGTCGCCCCAGTCCTTGATGCCTTGGGGATTTCCTTTTCTGACAAGAAAAACGATAGTGGAGTAGTAGGGCGAACTCTCATGGGGCAGCCTTGTTTGCCAGTTTTTTCCGACAAGGCCGGTCATGTTTTCGATGGCGTCGATGTCGAAGGCGAGTGCAAGCGACACCACATCCGCCTCCAGTCCAGAAATGACCGAACGCGCTTGTTTGGCAGATCCGCCGTGCGATTGAACGACCTTTAACTCTTGCGCAGTGCGCTCTTTCCACCATGCGGCGAACAGCTTGTTGTACTCCTCATAAAACTCTCGCGTCGGGTCATAGGAGACATTCAAAATTTCCAAAGATTTTTTTGTGGAGGAGGTTCCCTTTTTCGATGCGATTTCAGAACGGATCTGCTCTAGTGTGGGGGGGGCTGCAGAGGCTGCCAGCGGAAGAAAAAGCAGGAATAGGGTGGGAACGAATCGTATGAGCATGGGTTTTTCCTAAATAAAGGGGCCGTCACTAATCTTTGTCTGGTCAGCTGCCGTTTACGTTACATAATAAATGCCAGATGGTTGGGCAGAGGCCGGCTCTTAAGAGATACATTTTTTTAAAATATCGAGATACCGAAATGAATTCAAAATTTGTTTTTCGAGAGTTGGCGAGTGCTTTTGTTGTTGGTAATGAGCGAGATGGGTTTTAAGCGGGAGTGAAAATAACTTTTGAGGTCGGCCGCTAGCTAAAATCGGTATACCTTGCCGCTTAAATTGGCTTCATGCCGAAAGGGGCTCGAAAAGCAATTTTCGAGACATTTTTCGACTTCATTTAAGGACTTTTCGACGCTGCCACGGTGCCGATTGCAAAATGGATACAATCTGCGAGCGCGGTGGAGTGTTTTTGTGCCCAGTCTTCGATCGTTTTGGCAACAGCCCATTTTTTGTTTGAAAGCAGGCTTTTGCCAAACAGATTAAGGAGAAGTTCGCTGTGGCTTGGAACAGCCCCTGGCGAAGAGTGGTGGGACAAGTATTGGTTAAGCGCTATCAGTTGTCTATGATTGCGATGTGTTGCCGAAATGGCCCTGGCGATATACTCTGCCTTCTTGAAATTTTCGGGATATGCCTTGCAGAGTTCAGTATATAGGATCGCGAGCTCAAGAGACGAGAAGCTTGTGACAGGACAATTATTTGCTATTTGCTGGTGCTGGGATAGAATCATGATGGAGTCATTCTTGATGAAGAGCGATCTCTCCGGGAAGTGTCTGCCTATGATTTCGAGAAGGTTTTTTCCCGAGGTGAGGTCGAAGATGAGGCGCGCTTTTTTGTTAGGATTGGGGAAGGGGTGCTCGGATATGCCGTGCTGGAGGGATCCAAATCCTTTATTGCAAAGATAGACAGTGCTGTCTTTGAACAGAAGCCCGATGTCGTGATAATTTTCTTTGTCGACAGCTAAAGTGGCTACAAAACCGACTGTAGAGGGGGAATTGATCGCCTCGAGCAGGGGACCTCTTCCATGACGCCCTAAAGTAAAAGCGGTGGAAAGCACTCTTTGCGCCTCCATTAGCGCCTCTTTAATTTCCTCGAAAAGGGCACTTGATTCGGAAATTGGACATGAATCATCTGCCAAAGAGCGAACCTCTTCGCAAAAGGCTCCGTAGAGAGGAGAGGTTGAATCCGGGAGCGTCCGATAGAAGTCGCTCGCTTCCCTCTCCAACCAAGCGCTGATTTGTCTTTCGTAAATGGATAGTCCGATGATCGTTGTCGAAAATCCGTCGAGCTCCCATTGAACGTCGCATCCGAACAGGTTTCCAAGAAGAGAGAGATGAAAGTATTCCGAATAATAATCTTTGCCGGTTAAGAGTACGGATAAGCAGGAGAGTTCGTCTTTCGATTCTGTCGCGAGCGACTTTTTAAATAGGCCGGAAAAAGCAGGTTCTGTTGTACCTTGGAAAACAACATGTTGTTTCGCTCCCATTTGCAAAAGGGCCTCGGCCAGATATTTCTTATCTTTGAAAGGAATTGGCATTTTCATCGAGAGGAGTAGGGGAAAGCGTCCTTTGATGTCTGTGTGGTTGATGTCTGCGCCGTGGAAGACGAGGGAGCGGATGGCATCATATTTGGATATTGCATCGGATGTGTCGTCGAGCAGAACCCTATGGATGAGATTTCGACCGATATGATCTTGATAGTCGTTGATTTTAAATTGGTTGATCAGATTTCTCTTTAAAAGGATATCGAAAGCGATCTGGATGGAGAACCCGATGTTCCTTTTGTGTGTGCAGAAGAGCGAGCGGAATACCGCATCAATTAAACCGCAGGTTATTTTGTCGGAGGTGAGAGAGCAAATCAAGGCGGCCAATTCATGTTTTTGACTCTGGGCGTAGGCAGGACTTTCCACAAGCAGGTGATAAATGGGTAAAAAACTTTCCGGAAGCAAGGTGTGCCAGCCGAGTATTTCCCGGATAATTCCAAAGAGGGCGTGCACCGGCAGGGTCCCCTGGATTAGAAGCAGGCAGACATAGTCGAAGCCCTCCTGATTTTTTATGAATGGGTCGTAGCCAATTTTCAGCAAGTGGGTGGAGAGTACCATGATTTGTTCCACCGAAAACGGTGAATTTGCCAGGGCGTGTAAAGGGTTTTTACTTCCTAAATTACGCAGCCAAATTAGATGGGAATCGGTTTCGATCAGTGCAAGGGCCGATTCAAAGTCTCGTGATTCTATTGCCGCAGTCAGTCTGACGGAAATATCTTCGGAAGGCGGATATCTGCGGAAAACAGGGCAAACGGGCATGCTGCCTGTCGCTTCAGTTGGCGCGATGAGGGAAGAGTAGGGATAGCACATCTTAATACACCGAAAATTTTCAATTCATAATGGTTAGAGCTTTTACCAAAACTGAAATCGTCTGCTTTGCCGTTGAACTGGCTTATACACTCCGAAAAATTTTCCGAATATCGGATTGATATGATGAAAAATATTTCGGAATTTAAAGGCTAATTCAGCGGCAAAGCACACTGATTTGTGTGTGGGTACAGGCTCTTAGCCCCTTCCGACATTGAAATCGTCTTGATTTTAAGGTCGTGGGCAGTCGCTAATTCATTTCCCAGAGGTTCTCTTGAGTGCCTGGAGCCTTGTTCTTCAGAGAGGCTATATAAGCTGATAGCGCTGGGAAGACACTTTGTGTCTTATCGATGATGATATCCGCGATGGGCCATCTGGAGGGGTCTTTCACCGCATCTCTGCCGATTGCGATCAACATGTGGCTGTTGATGGGAATTTCTCTTTGCACCGCGTGGTAGGTTAAATAGATTCCAAGCGCGTGCTCTTTTCTGCTCTCGCGATGAAGATCTTTGATTGTTTTTACAATTTCGGCGGCCACTTGCCCGTTTTGCTTGAAAAGATCTTTCAGGGCCGCATGAAGAATTGCCATTTCGAGGGAAGTATAGCTGGCGATGGGGCAATTGCCTACTTTTTGCCGCTTTTGAGAATAGACGAGATGCGTTTTATGCTGAGTTCTGAATGATCTGCCTGGAAAATATCTATCGATCAAGGCGATGACACTCATTCCGCGGTCAATTTCGCTTTTCATTTGTTGGATTTCGTGCCTGGATAGGGGGTGGGCAGAAATTCCGCTCTCCGGAGTTCCGTAACCTTTGTTGCAAAGATAAGCGGTGTTGTTTTGGAAAGCGATGCCGATATCGTGGTAGCTTTCGTCGTTTGTCTTTAGAGTGGCAACAAACGCCACCGGATTCTCGTCGCCCGTGATTTGAAGGATATTGCTTCGATCCCGCCCGCTATGGAAAGCCCGTGACAAAGCGCCCTGTACTTTCAAAAGGGCGGGATATAGATAGATCCATCCCACCTCGGTGAGCGCCTTGGCTGATTCCGGAGATAGCTTATCCATCATCTTCTTCCAAAGGAAGTTGTAGTGTGGATGACTGGGTGTTATGAGAGAAGAGTAGAATCCCCACGCTTCGATTTCGAGCCATGACTCGATCTGTGTCTCGTTTTTGGGAAGTCCGGCGGTCGAGATTGAAAATCCGTCTTGGTTCCATTGAAATTCAATAGAAAAGAGATTGGAAAGGAGGGTGAGGTAGAAATACTCCTGATAATAGCAGCGCCCTGTCAAGAGCTGTGTTAATTCCGCGAGCTCGTTAGTGGACTTATATTCTACATTATTTTCCAGAAGCTTCCGGAAGGCCGGCGTGGTCGTTCCAGGGTGGAGGGCGTGTCTTTCTGCATTTAACTCGATAAACCTTTCGGCGAGCCACTTTTTCTGAGCAAAGGGGAGGAGGGATTGCAAAACTAAAAGAAGGGGATAGCATCTGTTTTGGCTTTGATGGTTGATGTCGCAACCGGCATTGACCAGGGCTGTGACAGCCAGGTGGATCTCGTCGACTGATGCACTGCTGTCGAGGAGTACGATATGAATCAAGTTGCGTCCGGCGCCATCTTGATACCAGTTCATCCGGAAATGACAAAGGCTCTGCCTCGCTTCCAGCAGATTCATGATAATGCGCAATTTAACAGCGGCGAAGGGCGGATGGCGGTTTGTGATCTTCACGAGGCAGTCGTTGAAACAACGGCATCCCTCCTCTTCAGTCAGAAGCCCGGTGATGGATACGATCAAGCAGCGTTTTTCTTCATAGGAGTAGGCGGAGCTCTCCGTGATTCTTTGAAAAATTTGGGTGAAGAGACGCGGAAGTAAAATATCTCGATTGATTGACCAGGCTCTAAGGATGATTAGGAATAGGCGTGCCGCGGGAATATTCTGTCTTTCGATCAGGAGGGTAAGATAAGTGTTGCCCAACTCATCGACGATGAGCGGATTGTATCCTCTTTGAAGGAGCAGGTCGTTTAGGGTGTGGATCTCTTCGGGGGTAAGGGGCGCTCCGGCGAGCGTATGCAGAGGTGTGCTTCCTGTCTGCTTAAGTATCCAGAGAGGTCTCGTGTCTTGTTCAATCATCGACACAGCGGTTTCGTAATTGCCGCAGGCAATTTCTCCTGCGAGCAGGGTACACGGATCTTGCTCTATCGCCCACGAGGAGAGCGGTGTCAGCATCTCCGGCGGAATGTCCTGAAGAAGAGAGGGGCCCTCTCTTCTTGGCGCCACTTCAAAAAAACTTTGGAAGAGAGGCCACGATGAGTTCTGATTTGTGGGGTTCATGGGACTGTCGTTTTGTCCATTTGGATTACTGGTGATTTTTTTCGGATTAAACGATAACAGGTTACGGCAAAAAAAACATTCCAGAAAAAATAGAGCGAGAGAGTTGCTTTATCCATTCTTTCCACAGGTTTTACACTGAGGAGATAGTTTTTTTGAGACAGGGCTCGCAGAGTCAGGAACCGGTAGTTGGCCTCCTCTTTTTGGAGGGAAAAAATTTCAGGGTCTGAAGAAGGGGCCACGTTAAGATGCTTTTGTATCATCCAGAGATCAAGAGCCAGCGGCAGGGAAAAGGAGGTGCTCTCTCCTCCCATCACCTCCAAAAAAGTTTCTTTGAGATCGCTCTCTTCCGGGAACAGACGCTCTTCTTCTGTTTTTTGCTTAACGGGGGAAAACAGAAGATTGTCGTAGGCGAAGAGGGCGGCCGTAAGCGGTAGGAAGAGGAGGGCGCCGGCAGCAGCCTGTTTCCTGAGCAAAATCATTAGGGGGACGGTAATCGAGAAGAGGACATAAAGGAGAGTGTAGGGATTGGCAAAAAAAGCAGTCGCTGTTTCATGAAACAGTGTTCCGAGAGTTCTCTGCTCTTGCCGCTCGACAAGCGCCCTTTTCAGGGCCGTCAAGGTCTCCTTCTCATCACTCGTGAGGGAAAGGGAGAGAATCTGGTTTCGCTCGAGGATCTGCTTTTCCTTGTCATTGGCTAATTTAAAGGCGGCGCCCTGTGTGTCGCCGAGGGCGCTTTCAATCAGGAGCAGCTTCTTCTTATCGTCATAGGTTTTGCCAAGGGTGGGGGAAAGAAGCATCCAGAGCAGGAGGGTAAATCCGATACAAAGTTGGATAATCGAAAGGAAGCGAAGTTTAAAAGGGAGCATGGTGGCGCCTGTTGATCGTGTCGTTTGCGAAGCCAGCGCTCTTAATGATGGGTTTTGCTTCAATGGCGAAAACATATCAGATAGAGCACCGAACCGAAGGTATCGTAAATTTTGCGATTCTTTCGGTATATAACTGAATAGGGGCTTTTCGGGGATCATAAGCGGATCGCCTGCAAAGTGACAAGGAATATGCAATTGGCGGGAAATCGCACGGCTACGAGGCTCTCCCTCCTTGTGAGAATGGGGTTTATCCTTCTCATTTTGATGAAATTACGAAAAAAGTGAGAAAGGGGCTTGCGCAAATAAAGCGGG
>NZ_CWGJ01000018.1:8919-21496 GCF_900000175.1 Estrella lausannensis | reverse complement strand
ATGCCCCGGTAATTAGTGCACCAGATTCGATTACGACATCCGAAGACGTAGCTTTAGTTTTGAGTCAAGAAACCGGCAATGGGATTAGCATCGTCGATGTCGATATCGGTGATGAAGTCGTGCAAGTTGTGCTGACATCGCAAAATGGTTTCTTGACTTTGTCTCAGATCGACGGAATTGTTTTCACACAAGGCACGGGCTCTTCAGATTCGGTGATGGTTTTTACCGGTAAACTGTCGGATGTCAATGCAGCTCTCGAGGGACTTACCTTTATGCCGAAAGAAAATTACAATGGTGAAGCCTCCATTTCGCTTTTTGTGAGCGATAAAACGACAGGTGAAGAAGAAATGTCTCACGCTAAGACAATAGCCCTTAATATCGAGGCAGTTAATGACGAAACGACAATTACCGCACCGGTTGATCAATCGTTGAAGGCAGGACAGAATTTAACATTGAGTTCTCAGGATGGAAACGCCATCCATATCGGCGACAATGATCAAAATTCAACCTATACTGTCACCTTAAGCGTAAAGCATGGCCAAATGACGCTTTCTAAACTGAGCGGACTCACATTTGTTGAGGGCAATGGCGCAAACAATACTCAAATGGTGTTCAAAGGATCTTTGAAAGACATCAACGATGCATTGGATGGGCTTGTCTACACTCCATTCAGCGGCTTTAGTGGATCGGATCTAATTGCGATCAGCGTTGCCGAAAACACAATGGAAAGCGCTAATGAAGCACCTGTCGTCTATGGTAGTGTGGCGGTAGAAATTGCAGCTTCACCTCTTGCGGCGAACGAATCTTCGATAGCATTGAAAAGTGCCGATATTATGCAGGAATCTTCTGATCAACCTCGATTTATCACTGCCTCTAACAGTTTGTTGTCCGACAAAATAGAAGGTCCCTACAGTCAAAAAGATCCTCTGGAAAACTACGGAGGATACCAAGAGCACAACCCTGGGCAATCTGTTGGTTATGATCCAATCGAATTAGCAAAGATGCAAAATACCCAGTTCTCCTCGATTCTCTATCCCGAAGGTTCTGCTTTCACTACTCTTAACCTGAGCGAAGACGCAGAGAAAAAGAGTGAAATTCTGATCGATCCCTCGAAGCCATCCACAAAAATGGGCTCCGATGCGACACTCTTGACAACGGCAGTCGCCATGGAGGTCGGCGAAAATCTGACAGATTTGGTTCAGGGAAATGTCATCAGGGAGGCAAGGGGGCCCTTGCAGCAGGCAAGAGTAGATACTCAATTGCCAACGGCTGAAGGTAGCAATCTGGAAAAATACATCAAAGCACAAGGTCTTCAGGACTCTTCAGCTGCCTATACCGTAAGCGCTTTTGCTATGGACTCAGATATGGCAGACTTAACACAAGATCATCTAAAGATGGATAGCAACGATAAATCCAGCTTCACGGATGTGGTGAAGAAGGCTCTGGAAGACATGGAGAAACCACTCTAAACAGGATGAAGTGCACTTATTTAGAGATTGCTTTCGCGCCAAAGAGTCTTGTAAACATTTTCAAGAAGTAGGTAGAGGTAGGAGCGATAGCCGAGGCTCATCTCTACTCTTCCCAGCTTGCCAAGCCAGGGTAAGTCGGCAGAATTGGCAGGCGCTACATAAACGATGTAATAGCTGCCAATCAGGTTATACTCTCCCGTTTTGGGATCCTTTACCACCGGCAGATCACCGTGGGCAAGGGATGAGAGCTGCAAAAAGGAAAGTTTTGCTTCTCGCATGGGCAGTATTTTGATGATATTTCCCTGTATTTTGGAAAAATCATGGGTGGTAAATGAAACCTCTTTTCCTATGGAAACAAACGAGATGTCTGTCTCTGGAATGAATACGGCAATCGTCACATTTTTAAAATCGGCAATTTTTCCCAGAATGGCGTCTTTTGAAACGGATTGCCCTAGTCTTAGGCTGTTATCCCAGTCATAAAGATATCCCGACACATCAGCTTTCATCACAAGATGTCCCTGTATTTCCCGAAGTTTTGCAAGGCGTTGCATCGCTGTGTCATACTGCTGCTGCTTCTCCTTAATCAAGAGATGCTTATTCTCTCCAAGATAGGCTGAGTTGAGTTCTTGGCGTAAGGCAGAGGTTTCTTCTTCAAGCGACTTCAGTTCGGTCGACATCTCTCTTGATTTTAGAGAGACGATAGTCTCTCCCTGGTTTAGCCATTCCCCTTTTTTGACATAAATGTGATCTATCGTGCCACTGGTGGGAACAAAGAGAGTCTGCTCGGTTTCAGGGAAGGAGATTGCCGCGAAATCAGCTGTGTGAGGCAGGGGAATCACGAAAAAGAGGACGGCAAAGGAGGCGGCAAAAAGAGTCGAGAGCGATCTGAAATTGATTTTCATCTGAGCTTTAAGCTTCCAAAGGGCGACGATCTCTTCATAGACAGGTTTGGCGATGAAGAGATAGATCTCTGCACAGAATAGAAGGATGCCGAGTACCTTCGTAAACTTGTAATAGACGAAAACAGCTACTGTCGTGTAGACGACAAGTCGGTAGACAATCGTGTAGAAGGCAAAGAGAATAAGAGAGCTTTTTTGTGTTGCGTCGGAAGTTTCAGGGCAGGGCATGCCGAATCCAAAAAGCCACTCTCGAACTTGCCATCGGGTTATAGAGAAGGCTTTTTGCTGCAGATGGTCAATCCCCCAAAAATCGATCAATATGTAGTACCCGTCATAGCGCATGGCCGGGTTGGCATTAACGAATATTGTATTGATCAAGCTCGAAGAGGCAACCAAAAAGCATGCGCTGTTCAGAATGCCGGGAGCCGTTAAACTCCAAAGACACATCGCAAAACCGGCAAGAGCCATTTCTGCAATGATTCCGGCTGATGAAATCCAGATCCGCTTCGTGCGGTCCGTGAGCCTCCAGCTGTCTGTCACATCGGTGTACAAAACGGGCCAAAGCACTAAGAACGCGACACCCATCGTCGGCACCCGAACACCTAAAGCAGCTGCAGTATATGCATGAGACATCTCATGGATGATCTTAACTGCAAATAAAGTGAGGGCATAGGCAAAAAAGCCTTTCGCGTTGAAAAAAAAGGTCAGTGTGTGGACGAACTGATCAAAGCGGGTTAAAAGGAAAAAAAGGCCGATAATGCCGACCACTCCATAGCATCCGAACGCCCCCCGGGAGGCAAGGAATGAGACGTAGGGAAGCGTCCTTTGTAAAAAGGAATCAGGATTGAAAAGCGGAAGTTTAAAGAAGAGGTACTGAGTGAAGACTTGGGTGATGCTAAAAGTGTTTTTGGACTCATACTCTTTTAAAACTGCCTGGGCTGATTGCTTCTCTTCTAAAAGCTTAAGGGCAGACGCCTGAACGAAGAAACTTTTCAACCCCTCTTCGTTGATATTCAAAGTGGTGTTGTTGTGTATGGCTTGGACCAATTCTTCATATGTCATGCCCGGGCGAATCTGGTTAAGGATCTGCTTCTCTTCCCAGCCGATCAGAAAATATTTCCTTCTGATCGGATCATACAGTTGAAACATGGGCTGGCCCTTCTCGTCCTTGGGACCGGGGATCAGCTGAATATCTGTTCTAAGATTGGGGATGACCGCCTTCTTAATTGCATCCTTTTTATCTTCAGTGGCAACAGGCATCGGTGACGAATCCTCCTCTCTTATCTTGTTGCATCTTATGCGCTGCGGCAGATTTTAAAAAGGGGAAGTAAATTAAAAATTTGTATATGGTTTAGGCTGTGTTTTTGACGCATCGATTTGCCTGGCTGATTCAATTGTAAACAATTAGGTATAAATGATTTGTCGTTTTCTGTTACTGATTTGTGCTGCAACTGTATTGCTGCTGAACTTGACCGGTTGCACTTCGTCTGGTTGTGGAGTCACCGAGCGGGAGCGGTTTTGCCATGCCGCTTATGATGTAGCCTATCTGGAAGCAAATGAACTTCCGCCGGGAAGCGTGCTTGATTTAGATGAGATCATAGCGATTGCCTTGCAAAATGATTTGGATCTTGAGGTGCTGCGCCAAAGAATCCGAATCCAAAGGGAAGTTGCCACGGCGGATACATTAAGCATGCTACCCGAGTTGAACCTCGAGGCGGACATCTCACAAAGAAGCAATAGTGCAGCATCCACCTCAAGGACAGTACGTACTAACGGTGGACTTTCACCCGCCAGCGTTTCATCGGATAAAACCAACTTTCAAGCCAGTGTCGGAGTTTTGTGGAATTTACTCGATTTTGGCCTCTCCTACTATCAAGCAAGGCAGTCGGCCAATCGAATAAATCTTGATTATCTTGAGTATCAAAGAGCCAAGCAAAATATCATCCTTAGGGTGGTGAGAAGCTACTGGAAAGCCGCTTCGGCAAAATTCGCGATTGACACGGCGATACCTTTGATCGGAGAGTTGAGGGAGCAAAGAGAAAAGCTGAGAAAGCAAATCGACGAAGGGATTTATCTCTCCGACGTGGATGCCTACGGCAAGCTGGCACGCTACTATCAACGAGAGATACAGCTGAAGGGCTTTAACGACCGGACTGACTCTTCTGACCCAACGCAGGGATACGAAAAAGAGTATGAGAATGCTCTTGTTGATTTAGCTTCCGCCATGGGAATGAGGCCTGGAACGACTTTTGAGATTGTTTTTGACAATGATTTTGCCTATGAAGTGGATATTCCGAGCGAAACTGATCTGGAAAACATCGCTTTGATGAAACGGACTGAGCTTTATCAGAACGACACGCAGTTGAAAATCTCAAAAGATGAAGTGAAAAAAGCGATATTGCGTCAGTTTCCCACCGCTCGGCTCTTCGATACGGAGTTTTACAATCAAAACAGATTCTTAGTCCACAGGGATTGGCTAACAGCCGGTGCAGGCATTGCATGGGACCTTCTCAGCATCCCCTATTATCACTCTCTTCAGCAGGTGGCGGAAGATGAAGTGGGCCTCGTCAGAAGGGATCGGCTTGTTCTTTCCATGGGAATTTTAGTTCAAGTTAATTTGGGGAGAATCCTCTATGAGCAAAATAAGGAACAGTACCTTTTGTCGTTGCATAATAGCTTAGCGCAAGAGAAGTTGATGCAGAGCATCCATTTGCAGGCTAAGCTTGGCAAGCGCAGTGAATCGGACGACATCAACGCAAGAATTGATGCGGCGCTCGCGAAAGTCAACACGATGAAGGTGTATGCCGAGCTCCAGAATTCCGTAGAGTTTTTAAATAATGCGATTGGACTTCCCAGGTATTTCAAAGTTGAAAGCAACTCCAGGCAGGAATGAAATGGTTTTTTTTCAAAGATGGGCACTGAATATATTTGCACTTTTATGTCTCTCGTCGCTAACGGCTGCAGCTGAAGAGCAGATAAATGAGAGTGCTGACGAGGCTGGGAAAAGGGGCAGTCGGTATCTTGTTGTCTTAGAGCCGAAGATGAAAACGCTGATTTCGGCGGAAGTGATGTCTCCGGTCACTGCCGTGAATAAAAAAATGGGCGACAGGGTACAGAAAGGTGAGCTGATATTAAAGCTGGACGATACAATCTATTATGCGAACTTCCTAAAAACCGAGGCCAATTTAAGCAAGGCCACAGTTGAGATGGATATCACAAGAAGGCTTTTCGAAGACAAGTCCGCCTCCCTCTTTGATCTGAAAAGCGCTGAAGCACAGCTGGCACAGGCTAATTCGGAATACTGGCAGGCAAAAAAACTCTATGAGTCGACTTTTGTTCGCGCGCCATACAATGGAAAGGTTGTCAAAGTCTATCTGGATGAGTACGAGCTAAGCCAGCCGGGAAAAGAGTTGGTGGAAATTGTCGATGACAGCAAGCTTTATGCGAGGTTTTTAGTCCCCTCAGCAGCGCTATCGACCTTGAAAAATGGTAGTGCGCTCGTGATGAAAATCGATGGACTTCCAAAGGATATCGAGGCGAATATCACTAGGATATCGCCCATTATTGAAGCAGTTTCCGGAACGGTCAAAATAGAGGCGGAGATCGACAATGCGCATGATCTGCTGATTGCCGGTATGGTGGGCCAGGCAGGTATTAGCGGTTTATCCCGATTGCAAGAGGATGAGCACTCCGAGACAACTTCTACCCCGGAGCACCCTGCTGCTCTGATTGAAAGCTCTCAAAACGGCTTATCGGAAAAGAGAATGGCCCTCTGATTCAATACGGTTTATCTCGCGAATAATCCCCGGCCATCTCTCATCGGGGATTTCTGCACCGATGACCTGGACGACGCTTCCTCCTAAGAAATTTCCGATGCGGGCAGAAAGAGTTCCTTCATACCCTTTCAGATAGCCATATAAAAAGCCGCTGGCAAACAGATCGCCGGCGCCCGTGGAATCGAGCATTGATACGGCATTAGTCGGGCAATGCTTGACGATCCCTTTTTCACCGACATAACAGCCATCTTTTCCCACTAAGACCACCGCCGTAGGGCAGATAGCGAGAAGATCTTCACAGGCAGCTTTGGGAAATTTGCCCGTCAGATGAAAGGATTCATCCTTATTGGCAAACACGATATCAACAAGAGGAAGCACTCTTTCGAGAATCCTCTCTTTAAATTCCTCGGCCAGTTCATAGCACCCAAGGTCAAAGGAAGTGGTGCATCCACACTCTTTGGCCATCTTCAGTGACTCTTCAACAAGCTTCCCGTTACGTAGTGCGTATCCTTCAATGTGGACATGGTTGAAGCCAAGAAAGAAGCCCTTGTTGAGGTCCGCCTCCTTAAATTGTCCTCCGGCTCCTAGATAGCAGCGCATCGTTCTTTGCTTGTCGGGGGTGATCAGGCAGATGACCTGCTGAGTTTGGAGATTGCATGGGATGAGCATAGGGATTACTCCCATCTGAACGACACGATTCAGAAAGAACATCCCCTCTTCATCATGGCCGATTTTTCCTAAGAGGGCGCTTTGAATATTCAGCCTGGCAAGTCCTTTGACTGTGTTGGCACCACTGCCTCCTGTGGCTGTTCTGATCGGCCGGTCCTGATTGTCATGCAGAATCTTTTTAAAATTTTTGTAATCGATAAGCTCACAGCCACCCTTGGAGCCTGAGATCGTGAAAAGGTAGTCATCTTCCACTTCGATAAGATAGTCGACAATAGCAGCTCCGACACCGAGCACGTTTGTACTCTCTTTTCCATAAGCGGTAGTGATGAGGAGAAGGCAGGAGAGAACGAATTTTGTAAGTAGTGAATGTTTACTCATGAGCCATCCTGAGGGTGAAATAGTAAAATATTGGGGCGATTATGCTCAGTAAAACAATTAATGTAAACGCTGTTCAAAACAAAGTTTTAAAATAGACTCAAAGCCCTCTTTGCTAGTGTTTTCTAAGAATAGAGAAAGAGCTGTAATAGCTTCACAATGAAGAGGATCGGAGGTCTTACTTCCAATGATCCATTTGAGGTAACGGTTGGAAGCAGAGGAAAGATAGGCCGTTTGTTCCATAAGAAAAAAGAGGGCGCACTCCTCCGGATGCGGCTTTCGCTCAAGGTAACTTTCAAGGATGTTTTCTTTGCTCTCCTTTGAGCCATACAAGGTCAATTTAGCAAGATCATAGAATGGGTGACCAGGGCCTGCATCATCAAAATCAATCAGGAATACTCCCGCATGGCCCTGTATCATATTATTCCGGTGAAAATCGAAATGACAGAAGGCGTTTGGGGGGCCGACCGCTTTTTCTATCTGAATCATTCGTTTATAGGCTTCATGAAACAGCGTGTGAGAATCAGGATCTCTGAGGAGTATCTCCTCAATTCTTTGGTTAATTGTTAAAAAGGGTTCGTTTCTAAGCGGGCGATGAAAAATTTTTAGGGCAGCTAAGGCCTCTTTGATATTAGCAGGGGTGTACCTCGGCTCAATATAATCCATGATAAGAGCTTTTTGTCTGACATCAAGCCACCGGATTGAAGGGCCGATCTCCATCTCCGCCGCTTTCTGGTATGAGTGGAAGATGAGGAGAATATCGGAGAGAGGGGCTGAATCATCGAAAAGTTTGATTACGAAGGAGTGTTGTCCGGATTTAAGCAGGTAGGTGCTTTGGCTCGCTCCCCCGCCAAGGGGCATCAAAGAGACGCTATCGAGACCTTGATCGGTTTTAAAGGCTTTTGCGACAAATTGCGCTCTTATCTCCATCGAATGGTATTTTTTTTCGATTTGAATCTCATAGTGGGAAGGGGGGCAATCAGCAAGCATGAGAGTACCGAATTTTTAGCCGCCTGTATACCATCGGGAGGATTTATACCGAAATGAACTCAAAAT
This sequence comes from Estrella lausannensis, assembly GCF_900000175.1. Taxonomy (NCBI): domain Bacteria; kingdom Pseudomonadati; phylum Chlamydiota; class Chlamydiia; order Parachlamydiales; family Candidatus Criblamydiaceae; genus Estrella; species Estrella lausannensis. The sequence continues at coordinate 13,252 of NZ_CWGJ01000018.1, read as the reverse complement.
TCGGCAAACAAATCATACGATTTCAGTTTCATAACAGGCTCTTAGATTAGCGCCTGATATTCCTTCTTCTTCAAAATGACGTGGTTGATAAGAAAATGCTTAGCATTTCCTCCTTTCCAATGCTGAATGGTAGCTGCCCTATTGGTTCCCCAGTCAGGTATTTGCCAGTTGTAGATCCTTGGCAGAAGAGCGACCTGATGCTTCCTTTCTAAGATTGTGTGAGCGAGGATCTCTTGATCCCCGGGGAAATAGCGATCGCAATCCAGAGTGTCCTCTGCCCAAGAGGGGATCAGGGGAGACCCGTGGAGAAAAGGGATGACACCGGCATTGTAGTCGACTCCTTCATGAGCGATAAGACCATATGCTTTTTTAGATGTGCTGATGTGCTCGGCAGCAGGTGTCAGGGCCGCCATGGCGGTGGATTTTTCCGCAAAAGCAAACAGCGGATTGATGTCATTTTGCACTTCGCAATCAATATCCAGCCAAAGTGAGCGCTTAAAAGGGGTCTGAAGAAGGATGAACGGCTTTTTAAACCAGGCTATCCGCATTTTCTCCCTGTATAGACGCGCATTTTCATCCAGGTTCTCAAAGGAGGGTTCCTTTTCTTGGAACCGTTTTTTGAAAAGATCCTGGGAGATATCCAGTGGAAGCAGTTCAAAGAATTGGGAAACCCACTCTCTTGCTTTCGGGGACAGTCCTAGATCGCAAAAGAGAACAGGCAGACGGGAGTGTTTTTTAAAGCAATCTAACCACCAGGGAATTAAATATTCAATTTGCCTGTCTCCACCGGTGATGACGCCTGTATCACGAAATGGTTTTTGATGCTTCCATGATGTCGGACGGGGTGAGATATCTTGCTTGACCATGTGCGCTGTACTGTCTTCTTGTATACTGGCATTAGCGCATGAAGCGCTACTTTCCGACAAGAGTCTAATGCGGTGGAATGAACCGGACTAGAGAGCGCTTTGGCTACCTGCCGCTCTTCTCGCCTTTTTTTCGGAGCCACTGAACTAAGAGCAAAGGGATAAAGAGCATCAGGGCTAAGATCCACTTGCCCACAAGAACCATATGGATAAAAACAGCTGCTTCGGCCCAATAAACCTTGCGGTGCAATCTTTTCCATCTAGGGTATGAGAGTATTTGAACGCTTTTTTGATTGCTGGTGAGTGCTAAAGCAAACAAGAGGGGAAAGGCAATCCAGATTGCTGGAATGATCGCGGGGTGGGCCAGATAAGGGAGCGCGTTCGATAGCCCTCCTCTTTTCACGAGAAATGAAGTCAGGTGGACGGCCGCGTGGGAAAAGCACGCCACTCCCAGCTCTTTCCTGTAGCGATTGATGTTTTTTATCCACTGAAATCTGGGGAATAGGAAGCGGAGGGGATTCAATGAAAGAGTCAGAACTAAGTAACCGACAGCAAAATATCCGGAATAGGTGATAATTTCAGGCCATGAGCCTGGATGAATCAAGAGGATTGTCAACATCAATAGCGCGGTGGATTGAGTGACGATCCAGGCTAATTTATTGGTGGGGAATGACATGAAATAGAGCGCTTTTTTGTCTAAGCAACTACCCTAACGGGGGGGAAGACGTTGAACCAAGCTTTAATTTGGTTCGTTAAGCATTTCGGAGGAGGTGGGATTCGAACCCACGATACGTGTTTAGCGTATACACACTTTCCAGGCGTGCTCCTTCGGCCACTCGGACACTCCTCCAAAGGAAATGAGGCTTGATCATATAGCTTCTTCAATAAAAAGGCAAGGATCTGTTGAGGGTTATTTCGACGAATTTTTGCTTTTCTCGAATTTAACGATCTTTTGTGGGTGACGCTCTTCCTTGCGTATATTCCTTTTTTAATGGAAAATATAGAGGAATAATTTATCATTTCAAGCCTTTATGGGCTTTTTAAGTGTCTCGACCTCTTCTATATCGAAGACGCCTCAGAATTTGTGATTGTGGCCTTCCTAATGCCAAAAACTAAATTTTGAATCGCCTTCGGTATATACACTATAGGTTTTTCATGCTGATCAGATTACTTTCCCTGGGACTGCTCTTTATTTTTTCTCTCGCGGCTGAAGAGAGAAGTGTCAAAGAGAAGGTGTTAGTGACCATAACTCCCTACAGCTATTTTGTTCATGCCATCGGGGGAGATCTTTTTGATGTTGAGGTGATGGTGCCTCAGGGCGCTTCGGCGCACTCTTTTGAGCCGAATCCGCGGCAGATGGTGGAGGCAGCTCAAGCCAAATTATGGTTTGTCATGGGAGAGAGTTTTGAACCAAGAGTCGTCAAAACAATCAGAGGTATGAACCCATCGATTAAAATCGTTGATCTGAGGAAGGGTGTCGATCTTATCCGCGGAGATGAAAGCCACCTTCATGAGGGGCACTGTCATGATGGCCACTGCCATAAAGGCGGACTGTGCCTTTCTCAGGGATTTGATCCTCACGTATGGCTAAGCCCGAGAGAAATGAAAGTTCAGGTCAACACCATCAGGGATTCGCTTATTGAAATGCATCCGGAAAAAAGAGAAGAGTTTGAGAGAAACACTCAGGAGTTGCAACATAAACTTGATGCTGTTGAACAGCAGTTAAATCTCATCTTGCCCAAAAGCGATCCGCTCACGATCTTAGTCTCTCACCCCTCTTTCGGCTACCTCGCGCGCGACTTTGGGCTAAGCCAGGTTACCATCGAATTTGAAGGAAGGGAGCCGACGCAGAAGCAGATTTTGGCGGTTGTTCAAACAGCAAAGAGCGCTCATATCAACACGATCTTCACCCAGCCTCAGCATCCTTCTAAAGGTGCCAAAGTAATTGCCGAGTATCTGGGAGCGTCTCTTGTTGAAGTCAATCCTTACAGCGACAACTACTTCGAAAACCTCAAGAAGATGGCTGAGCTGTTTGCTAAGTCAAGGCCGGAGAGCAAGTAAATGAAACCGGCCATCAAGGTAGAAAATCTCACTTTCGGCTACTCCGACAGCATTGTTTTAAAAGATGTGAATTTCCAAATTGAAGAAGGGGAATTCATCGGAATTATCGGGCCGAATGGCGGAGGCAAGTCGACGCTGCTTAAAATCGTGATGGGGCTTTTGGATATCCGATGCGGCAAGGTGGAGATTTTTGGACACGCGCCTAAGGAAGCTCTCAACTTTTTTGGATATGTCCCTCAGCATCCCGGTTTTGACAAATCATTCCCTATCAGCGTTCTTGAACTGGTTTTGGAGGGTAGGCTGAAGTGGCTCCCCTGGTGGGGTGTTTTTTCTAAGAAAGATATTCAGGCTGCTGAAGAGTCCCTTGAGCAGGTGGGCTTGCTTGATCTGGCAGGACGGTCATTGGGTACATTGTCGGGAGGCCAGATGCAAAGAGCTTTAATTGCAAGAGCCCTCGCCTCAAATCCTCAGCTGCTCCTACTCGACGAGCCCACGGCGAGTGTGGACAAAGAAGCAGAAGCGCAAATTTTTTCCCTTTTAAAGAGTTTAAGCCGCCGCATCACCGTGGTGCTTGTAACGCACGATTTGAAGACAGCAGTTGAGATGGTGGACAGGGTAGTGTGCGTTGAAAGAGAGGTCTCTTGCTTCAAGGCGAGCGAAGTGTGCGAACACTTTGCCCTGGGGCTCTATCACGCTCCTCTGCTCACCAAAGAGATGAAAAAAGACAACTGCCGCCTGCAGATTATAAAACCGGACGCTTGATATGGCCTTTTTGGAGCTACTTTTTACAAATCCCTTGTTCATCTCCGCTCTTTTTGCGGGAGTCTTGGCATCCCTTGCTGGGGGAATTGTTGGATCTTACGTTGTTGTCAAAAGAATATCCTTTATCAGCGGCGGCATATCCCATTCCGTCCTGTCGGGAATTGGGTTTTGCCTTTGGCTGGAAAGGGTGCACGGCCTTATGTGGGCAAGCCCCCTTCTTGGAGCTCTTTCATCGGCGGTTTTATCCAGTCTTCTCATCGGTTGGATCCACCTTTATCGCAGGGAGAGGGAAGACTCCGTGATCGCTGCCCTTTGGGCGGTCGGCATGGCGATTGGAGTCGTATTTATTTCGATCACTCCAGGGTTTAACGTTGAGCTGGCGAACTTTTTGGTGGGCAATATTTTGTGGGTCACTCAGGAAGACCTGGTAGTGCTGACTGTTTTGGATGGCGTTGTCATTGGCACGGTGCTGCTTTTGCATAAGCGCTTTCTGGCTATATGCTTCGATGAGGATCAGGCCTTTCTACAAGGACAAAACGTTAAACTGCTCTACATGATTCTTCTCATTCTGACAGGGATCTGCGTGGTCCTTCTGATTCAGGTCGTAGGGATTATTCTCGTGATGATGATGCTGGCGGTGCCGCCTG
>NZ_CWGJ01000018.1:0-8912 GCF_900000175.1 Estrella lausannensis | reverse complement strand
CGGTGCCGCCTGCCATTGCCAATCTGTTCACCAATCGCCTCTCCAGTATGATGATCTTAGCTTCGGTCATCTCCTCTCTTTATTGCTTTTTCGGGATGATGGCAGCCTTTTATCTCGATTGGCCCGTCGGCGCTACGATCGCTTTGATTTCAGGAATCAGCTATGTGGCGGCATTAATCTATTCGGGGAAAAAGATCTAATCGTCTTACCCGCGGCTTGAAATGCGCAGGGTTTAGTGCCAAAAAAAAAGGCAGCCTCTAAAGGCTGCCTTAGTATGCTCGGAAAGAGAGGGATTCGAACCCTCGATACCCTTTAGGGGTATACGTCCTTAGCAGGGACGCGCTTTCGGCCACTCAGCCATCTTTCCTTATGCGAAAATTCTTTAAGGGTCTATCGTACTTTTCCCGAGTTTTTTATACAATCAAAATTACCTTCCATCAAAGTAAAAAAACAGTTTTTCTGAAGCGCCAAGGCAAAATAGCGCAATAATCAGACCTGCGGATAGCCTCTATTAAAAATTTAGGCGCCCATGGAGAAAGGGCGCACGTCTGGCATGGATCCACTTATTTGATTTTAGTGCTTTTCCCTGAAGGTGTCACATGATGAAACTGCGCTTTGAGTTTTCTGAAAAGAGTGTTATGAGAGCCTCGGCAGACTCTGGCGCCGGATACTTTTATTCTTAAGAGAGAAAGGGCACGTCTTTATCGAGGTCAATCCATTGGATCTTTTTCCTCAAACAGTTCGCGTTAAGGCGCAAGTGCCCGCCACAAGCCCCGAATTCTGAAGAGGAATAGTTTGCTTTGTAAATTAAAATTAAAATCAATATCTCTTCACGTCTAATTCCCTCATTCTGAAATAAAAATGCGATTATTAAGAAAAATAGTATGGAAGGGAGTTGTCGTTTGACAAAAGGCAAGAGTGTCGTTTATACACAACGTCATTCAGCCACGCCCTTTTTTAAAGGGAGCTTTAGAGATTGCCGTTTTAATGGACCGCGTCTTTTCAAAGAGTGGAGATAAGTTCATCCGGAACCGGGGAGTGTCATAATGATTCTGATCAAAAATGTGAAGAGACTGGACGGAACGATCCACGATGTCAAGATCGAATCGGAATCGGAAGAGGTGATCGAAGCCGGCGGAAAACTTCTGATGTTGCCTGCTCTGATAGATCCTCATGTGCATTTTCGGGTGCCAGGGTTCGACTACAAAGAGGACTGGATCACAGGCGCCGAGGCTGCGTTGCAGGGTGGGATAACGACAGTATTTGATATGCCGAACAATAACCCTCCTTGCTGCTCGGTAGAGACCTATGAGCAAAAAAAGGAAATGATTGACCGAGAGCTCAAAAGCAAAGAGATCCCGCTGCGTTATCATCTCTATCTTGGCTTCAGCCCGCAGCACGCTGGCAGCATTGGCAAGCTCAAAAAGAAAGCTGTCGCTCTTAAAGCTTACCTGGGAGGATCTTTTGGAGATCTGGCGTTAAATGGCGATAAGGATATCGAAGAGGCATTCCGACTGGCGGCGCAAGACAACATGATTTTGGCAATCCACCTTGAAGATCACACATTGCTTGAGGAGAATAGAAAGAAGTACCAAGCCGACGAAAAACCCGAAATCCACGGGAAAATCTATTCAAAGGAAGTGTCGATCAAGGCGCTTGAGAGATCGCTTGATCTTGCGGAAAAGTACAATACAAACGTTCTTTTTTTGCAGACAAGCACCAAAGAAGAGATAGACTTAATCAGAAAGGCTAAAAAAGCCCAGCTTTCCGTGTATTGTGAAGTGACTCCGCAGCATCTTTTTCTTACGGAAAAGGATTATCTTAAAGAGGGCACGCGTTTGAAAGTTGTGCCGCCGCTGAGAAGTCAGGAAGATCAGGATGCTTTGTGGGAAGGCATTAAAGATGGAACGGTGGATTTTATCGGATCGGCTCACTCCCCGCATACTATCGAAGAGAAATCAAGAAGCTATCATGAGGCCTCTTCCGGGGTTCCTGCCCTTGAGACGATGCTTCCCCTGCTTTTGAACGCTTATCACCAAAAAAAGATCAGTCTGGAGAAAATAGTTCAATTGACCCATCTGAACCTCGAAGATATTTTCAGCTTAGGTAGAAATTTCGACTGTGTCTTAGTTGATCTGGAGCTTGAACAGAAAGTGGATGAGGCCTCTTTGAAGACCAAAAGCAAATGGTCGCCCTATGCGAATTGGACTTTGAAAGGTTGGCCGGTTTATACAATAGTGCAAGGAAGGGTATTTCGCCTGAGATAAGAGACTGCCTATATGCCCCATCCGTGAGATTTGTCGCTGAATTTGGTTATAAGCTTCGAAAAAAAAATCATAATATTGGAATAATATGCTGAAAATTGTTTCGAAACTTATACCGAAGGTATCTCAAAATTCGGCAGGCAAATCGTAAGATTTCAGTTTGTGGACAGTCTTTGAGGATTGTGTTACTGCTTTAACAAAAATTTGTGTGGTAGAGGAATATGCTGACATTAACAAAGCCGAAGACGAAAGAAATACCCTACATTAAGCGGGCCATGATGAGCGCCAATCCTTCCGCAAGAGAGCTTTTTCTCATCATGGAAGAGAAAAAGAGCAATCTTGCCCTGGCAATAGATTTGCAATCCAAACAAGATATTCTCAAGACCGTCAAAGAACTGGCTCCTCACATCGCCGTTTTGAAGACACACATCGATATGGTGAACGATTTTGATATCCACCTCCTGCTAGAACTTCAGGATATGGCCAAGAGAGGCAGGTTCTTGATATTTGAAGACAGGAAGTTCGCGGACACCGGTCACATTGTGGCAAGGCAGTATGAGCAGGGCATGTATAAGATTGCCAATTGGGCTCATCTCGTGAGTGCTCATCCTATCGCGGGGCCGGGAGTTGTCGAAAAGCTGAGGAAAGCCGGACTGGATTTGGGAAGAGGTCTCTTGCTCGTTTCTGAGATGGGAACACCCGGTTCGCTAGAAGATGACCTGACTATGAAAAAAACTGTACATATCGCTAAAGATTATAGGGATTTTGTTATCGGATTTATCGGAAAAAGGCGGATCAGTGAGGAACCGGCATTTATCCATTTTGCAGCCGGAGTCGATATCAAGGAAGCTCATGTCCACTCAGGCTTGAGGACGTTGACGCCAAAGCAAGCCATTCAGGATTTACAAAACGACGTGATTGTCGTGGGAAGAGGTATCCTTGAGGCCCAGGACAGGAAAAAAGAAGCTGAGCTCTACCGCACCGCCGGTTGGCAAGCTTATGAGGCGAGGCTGAAAATATAGTGTCTGTCTTCGCTATCGCGGACCTGCATCTCTCCTTTGGCGTGTCCGGTAAAAATATGGACGTCTTTGGAGAGATCTGGCGCGACCATCCTAAAAAAATTGAAGAAAAGTGGACCCGGGTAATCGGACCTGATGACCTTGTGCTGATACCGGGCGACATTTCGTGGGCTAAACACTTGACAGAGGCCCTTCCGGACCTCGTTTTCATCGATTCACTTCCTGGCACCAAAGTGATGATCAAGGGCAATCACGATTACTGGTGGTCGGCCATCTCCAAAGTGAAGGAGATCGCTCCTGAGAGCCTCCACTTTGTTCAAAATGATTCCTTCGACTTTAACGATATCAGCGTCGCTGGATCGCGCCTTTGGGATACCGACGAGTATAATTTCGATGGCTGTATCGACTACCATGACAACAAAACCGTCAGACCCTTGATGGAAAAGAATGAAGATCCGGTAGAGCGGGAAAAAATCTTTACCCGGGAGTTGCAGCGGCTTGAGATGAGCCTTAAAGCGCTGTCGCTCTCTGCCAAGCACCGCATCTGCATGACTCATTATCCTCCCGTTGGCATTGATCTTAAGGACTCCAGGGCTTCAAAGCTGCTTGAGAAGTATGGTGTTGAAGCGTGTGTTTTTGGGCACGTCCACAGCATGAAGAAGGGGCTTAATCCCTTCTATGGAGAAAAAAACGGCGTCCGTTACCACTTTGCCTGTGCCGATTTCATCGATTTTAACCCGATTAAAATTATTTGAAGTTTGCTGACCGGTGGCGTTTCCTCAAAATATGAAATTTTAGAAGCGCCCCCGGAATCTCGCTACCGGCTATCGGTTTACCTTTCGGCAAATCACGCCTCAGCCAACCCCTCGTTTTTCCTGCTCTCATACATGCAGATGATCAAAAAATTGACTGCCGAAATAGTAAAGACAATCAAGGCGATCGGATAGATGGATCCATCGTAGAGCGTACTGGCGAGTCCCACGACGAGCGCGGCAATCAGCAATCTGGCGCTGGTCAGAAAGCTGGCTGCTGTCCCTTTGATGTCAGGGAACAGAGACATGCCCTCAGGGAAATATGTCGAATTGATCCAGTTAGCTCCGAAGGAGTAGAAAGTCATTGCTCCCGTGAGCAGATAGGGGTCTTTCGGTGCAGCCCAAGCGGCTGTTAAAAGTCCGACTCCTCCCGCTGTAAAGAGAGCGGTTCCTGTCTTTTTAACCGTACCTGCTCCCCATTTGGCAATGGCTCTGCCGCACGCTAAGTTGGCAATCAGCCAAGTGCCAAGCAGCGCCGCCTGAAAGGCGGGGATAGAGTCTTTGCTGACGCCAAGCTCTATGACATAGAGGACCGATACGGTGGAGAGAAACGCTAAGTAGCCGGCAAAGGTCAGGCAGACGACAAGGATTGCCTGCCAAAAGGGAATGCTTAGAGAAAGCGTCTTGAAATCGCTGGCCACCTTCCGCATGTTAAAGGGCTTCCGTGCATTTTCAGGGAGAGTCTCTTTAAACAGGAACAGAGATGTCGATAAGCTTCCCATTACAACGATCGCGATGGCAACGAAGTTGGATCTGAACCCAAAGGTGTAATTCAAGTATCCTCCAAGCATAGGAGCCCCCGCCATGATGAATGGTACGATCGAGTTGATGCGGTTAATTGCCAGGATCGCTTTTTCTTCCTGAAAGGAGTCGAAAATGATCGCCGTTCCCAATGTGAAGCATCCACCGCTTCCCAACCCTTGCAGTACCCTGCCGAATAACATCATGTTGAATCCGGTGGCGGTAGTCGTCAGGATGCTTCCCACTAAAAACAGTCCGAGAGCTATCAGAAGAGGTCTTTTTCTTCCGAACGCATCGGATAGTGGTCCGTAGAGTGGGCATGAGATGCAAATGCCCACGAAATTCCAGGTCAACAGGCTCTGGATCATATCTTCACCGACAGAGAAGTAAATCATCATGTCGGTCATCGCCGGCAGAAATATATCCGTTTCAATGCATGCAGCAATGAAAATCGAGATGATGAGAAATAGGTATTTGGTTTCTTTGTTAAACAAAGGGGTGCTCCTGAAATTCAATGGGTTGGTGCGTAAACACGCTTTTTGTCTCTGAAACTTTTAAACGGCAGTGGTTGTGATCAACGGCAGATGTTTAGGAAGAACCGGCCGCTCTGGGCTTTATCCGGAACAAAAAAGATGTGATTACTTAGACAGTAAACATGAAGATGGCTTGCTTAATAAATGATTTCGTTGATTTTAATATATCAAAAATTGTTTGTCTATATTTACCGAAAGTGTCTCAAAATTTAGAGTTTTGCCTGTGAGAAAGCCCAATTTTTGAGAGGCTTTCGGTATCTTCCTTATCTTCTTGATTGCTGATGCAAAATAATAATTTTATTGCTTGTTGGCTAAAATAACCGAGTCACTTATAGATGAGCTAATGATTTTTTAACGGTGAGTCTATGAGCAGAGTTCTACTGTTATTTGCCTTGGTGATGGGATCCCTTTCTCTAGAAGGTGTTCCGCAGCCAATCGTGGACGCCAATCCCATCCACGAAGCTTTTATCACTCCTGTCAAGGATCCGGGACAGATCCCGATTGTGGCCAGCTCTCCCCCCGCCCCTCTTTACGAGCAGATTCCTGAGAGACCATATGATGATGTTCTTTGGATCCCGGGCTATTGGGCTTGGAGTGATGCCAAAAATGACTTTATTTGGATTTGCGGCGTGTGGAGGCGTCCTCCCCCTGAACGCATCTGGATTCCGGGTAGTTGGGTTCCTGCACAGGGCGGTTTTGCCTGGCAGAGCGGGCTCTGGAGTCTCGTTCCCGAAGATCAACTTGCCTACATTCAAAAAACACCGCCGCCTCAGCCTAATGAACAGATTCCAGCGGCTCCTGGCGAAAACTACTTTTGGGTCAAAGGATATTGGGAGTACCAACCTCAATCCGACAGCTACAGCTGGCTTTCGGGAAGCTGGGAACAGATAGACCCGCACTGGATTCTGTCTCCTTCCATCTATGTCTGGAGGCAGTCGGGATTTGTTTTTGTTCCTCTGCTGTGGGACTATACTTTGGAAGAGCGGGGAGAGGCGTACTCTTGCGCTGACAGTCAAGGTGGACAGCCGATAGCGATCGAAGCGCCTCAGATCATTGAGCAACTCTTTTTTTACTACCCCGACTATATCAACATTTATTGGCATTGGGGGGTCTATCACCCAGGCTGGTGGGATGGTTGCGGCTGCTTACCTCCTTGGTGGGGTTGGAATGATTGGTGGACACTTCCCTGGGGAGATTCCTGGGGCCTGTGGTGGTGGTGGGGCCATCCTGGATCTGCGGCTCCATTGTGGATGACTCCCGAGTTGAGCATGTTGCTTGCGCCACCCCCCGCGCACCTATTGCCTCTCTTTCAAAAGGCCCACAAACCCTCCTTCCCAATCAACAAGGGTGGAAAGGATCTTTTACCTAAAGGACCTAAGAGCCTATTAAGGGAACCGAAAGGGCAGAAGCCTATACCTCGGCCCAAAATTCCTGACATCATCAAACCAGGCGGCTACATTAAACCTCCTTCCCGTCCCGGCAGGTTCGTACTTCCTCAAGATAGCCTGCGCCCCAAAGGAAAAGGACAGCGAGAAGGGACGCTCCCCGGGCAGCAGGTGAATCCTGATCGGGTCAATCCCAGATGGGAAACAGCGCCGGCTAATGTGCGTCCCAAGGTTTGGATTCCTCCCAAAGGGAGAAGACCGGGCCGCGATGACGATGGCGATCGGCCAGATAGAGCAAGTGGTGGGGGTAAGACGCCCCCGGGATATACCCCATCGGACGGGTCTGAATCCCCGCAGTGGAGAAGGCCTTCCCGTCCGACAAAGCCTCAAGAGGGAAAGACTCCGCAATGGAAGCGGCCGTCTAGGCAAACTGTGCCTCAAAGCGAAAATCCTTCTAATGAACAGGGAGATGCGGTGATCAAAAATGCACCGTCCCAATCCGGGAAACCCACCCGCTTCACAACGCCTCCGCCCCCTCAAGACAATGCTCCTAGGGAAGTTGGGCCCCCGCCTCAGCAGAGAACGGTGATCAAGCAGGCGCCGCCGCAAGTCGATAGGCCTGTTCGTGTAAATTTCCCGTCTCGTCAGCAGAGTAAAGGAAGCAATGCACCCCCTCCCTCTCAGGGAATTCCGGATGTGCAGCAAGCCGCTCCAAGACCGAAAAGGGAATTGCCGGAATTGGCGCCGAGGATTCGGGAAAGGATTAGAGAGAGAGCAGACAGCAACGCGCGGAGTAAAAAAGACGACTAATAAGGTAGATGAGGGCATTGGCTGGTTCTGCCAATCCCTCATCGATTACGCTTTGTTCTGCCCTTTTGCCAGGCAGATGTCTTAAGCGGCTGGTGCCGAGGATTCTAGTCTGGCTGAGCTTTCCCAGCAGGCGGGGTTAATGAGAAGACCTCGCGTCGATGTGGTTTCTAAGGGTCGGATTGTCTGGATATGCAGCGCTTTCATGATGGCCAGCACTAAAATGGCATTGGACACATCGACGTGGGCGAAGGGATTGTTCAGCTCCTGATCGGTCTTGTTCAACGACGCGGCGATGAATGTTCTCAGCCCTTTGCGATTAATGACGCCGTCTTTGGCGGCGATCGGACGGATGCTGTTGTAGAAGAGGCGACCGATACCGACAACGGAGATGTTCTCTTGGATTTTTTGCTTAATAAGAGGGGTTGCTCTTCTGCCGAAGGCCCGGCCGTAGCTGTCTGCTATTTTGTATTCCTCATCACTGATGGGGTTGGGTGAGATGTCGGTCTCATCACTTTGGATTACATCCATGATATAGTGTTTAAACTCGACCGAACCCATGTTTTCTCCCATATATACAACCAGCTCGCCCTTTTCGTTCATGACGGTCATTTGCTGGCTTCCCGTACCGATATCCCAGACCAATACCTCCTGTGAGTTCAGATCGCCGGAAGCGAGGGCGCTGAAGAAGGCGATTTCCCCTTCTTCCCTCTGGGGAATAATCAATACTTCGATTCCGGTCTCATTTTTGATTTGACTGAGGAAGGGGCGCACATTGTTGGCTTTTCTGAAGGCGGAAGTGGCGACGGCGACAACTTGCCTGACTTCAAACTGATCGGCAATCGTCTTGATCTCTTTAAACACTCTGAGGCCTTCAAATTTAGTCTCCTCATCAAAGGTGCTATCGGCTGAGTGGTCTAACGCTGCTTGATAAGGAACTGGATAGGAAGCGTCGAGTAGAACCTCTGTGATCTGATTGGTCTCGGTATCTACTTCGGCGATCGCTACTTTTGTCGAACCTGAACCAATATCGATGGCGGCGCGTCTGACGATTTCCGCTTCGATGCCCGTTGCCAAAAACATCGAGAAAATGAAAAGGTAAATCAGATGCATAACACCTCAAGTTTGTTGATTTGTAATATATCGTATCAAATATGTGTTAATGTTTATTTAAGATTAAAACAATTGGTTGTCTTTTTGTTATTCAAAATATGGAAAAAAATACGGGTGAATTCACAGGGGTGGCTGCTGATGAAGGAAAGGAAGGCGTACAGTGCCAATCTTCGTAAAAAGATCTGAATTTGAAGAATTTACAAAAACTTTCGATTAGGGCTTGCGCAAATAAAGCGGG
>NZ_CWGJ01000017.1 GCF_900000175.1 Estrella lausannensis | reverse complement strand
TCTCCAGCAAGCGCTTCGATCCAGAGTCCGGTTTTTACTATTTTGGAAGGCGCTACTACTCTCCATGCCTTGGCCGCTTCATCACGCCCGATCCTGCGGGCTTTGAAGATGGACTGAACCTCTACGCCTATGTCCACAACAACCCGCTGATCCATGTCGATCCGGATGGCCAGTTTGCGTTTTTGATTCCTTTTGCGGTTCAGATCGGTGTCTGCTACGCTATGGAGATGGCTCTTCCCTATGCGGTGACGGCATTGGAAGCGTATGGCGCCACCACTTCGGCATCGTTTTTGAGCGGCGCCGTGCATGGGTTTACCGGGGAGTTTGAATGGTCGGCCCTTGGAACAGGCTCAAAGCTTGGGGCAGCGGAGAAGGCGGGACTGGCGATTGGAGTGATCCGTTCTCACACCAGCATTACTAAGCTGGGTGGCATGATCTCAAACGTTGCTACGGGAGCTGTGACAGGAGCTGCTACCAGACAGGTTACTAGCTGGTTTGCAAAAGGCACAGCCCGTGCAGTTGCTCAGGAAACTACCGCCAAAACCGTTCAAAAGACCACTAAAGTGGCGGTACAGAATGGCGTCGCAAATCAGGCCGTTTCTAAAACTGCGACTAAAGGAATCGCAAAGGAAGTAGCCGATGATCATATATGGATAAGAGCTTCACCCTTTAGGAATAAATCTGCTAAAGAACTTGACGCAATGTTCCGCAAGAAGGGATTTGATCCCGAAGGTCCTGATGCTTTAAATGGTTTAGGAAATTATATTAACCGGAAAAATGGACGTCAGTATCACATTGATCCAAAACATGTTGGTCGTTACGCTGAACCCAATCATGTGGATGTGGGAAGAGCAAAAGCGTATTCCGGTAATTTAGGTAAAAAAAGATTTGGTTATTTAGATGATTAACTTTGATGAACTTCCTTGTGATATAACAAACCACATTAACACATTTCGTGATTTTTTAAATACTACTTGGCCGTTTTTAGACAAACTCATGGAAGATCATAATTGGGATGATGATGGTTATTTTATTGGTGATTGGTTACAGGTAAATTGGGAGTTTTTTGTAGAAAGAGAGTTACTAGAAGAGAAGGGTTTTCTTACACAATTTTCCGTATCATACTTGAGTGGTCGTATTACAAAACCCGAGGCAATTGCGAATTACACAGTTTTGGCTAAATCAGAAAAACAATTAATTGATGCAAGAACGGGAATGATTATTCCTTTTGATAAAGGTACAAGATTGTATTGCTTTTCCACATACAAAGATAATGCTTATGGTTTGTACCCACCATTTGATTACGCTGAATTAGTCGTTGATTCAGAAAAAAAGTTGTATACGGTTCCAGTAAAGGATTTGCAGTTTTATCTTGTTAAGTTGTGACATTCAGTCTCTTTTATAGCTATGAGGATTTTTTAACACAAAATCAACAAGATTTTTGATAGAGCTTCCGAACAGTACCTATATCTACAAGACAACGAGATCGCGGCCTTCCAAAACGGAGCCCTCTGCGAGCTGCGCCTACTTGGCGAGGGGATTGCCGAAGATATCGGCTCATCAATCTCTTTCGAAATCGATGGGAAGATATTAATTCCCTTGCATAACTCCTCCGGCAGCATCGCGCTGCTTCTCGACAAAGATGGAGGTGTTGTTGCCTCTTACCGCATGACAGCCTT
>NZ_CWGJ01000016.1 GCF_900000175.1 Estrella lausannensis | reverse complement strand
CCGTTCAAAAGACCACTAAAGTAGCACTAACAAAGCAGAGCGTAAATCAAACAGCTAGCAAAGTTTCGAAGTCTTCGAAGGAGATTTTACAACCTAATCCATTAAAAGGCACAAGCTACACTCCAAAGGTCATTAAAGATATGAGACTAAATGGAAAAACTGCACTACCTGATTTTCACGGTTTCCCGAGAATTGTGGATAACTATGCTAAATTTGGGCGTGCTGATTTACTTATTGGTAGAGATGGTAAAATAAGAACAAGAGTATCGTTACCTGGTGGATATCAGGGTAGAGAAGGATGTTTTGAATGGATTATAGAAGCTGATAAGACCATCAATCATAGACTTTTTGTTCCTCATTAATAAGCTATAAGGAAAAGATGATTCAGAGTTGTATTAAGAAAAAAATATTAGAAAAAGCTGTCTCTTTAGAGAAATTTGGCATGAACGATTTGGCTTGGGAAAAAGACGCAGCAGTGACATTAATTAATTCATTGATGAATGACGATATTGGTATCTTAGGGGGAAGTGTTTATAAAATTGATTCAAATAATTTTATGCCAATGTATGACAATTGGTCCTGCAATCCTGATTCAAAAGAGGTGAGTAAAGATTTTAATTTTAGAAGTAAAACAAGGGCCTTAGAGTATATTAATAAATACCCTATTTATCTAGATGAGAGAATTCTATTTTCACTAGTGTTTACAGAGGATGTTGATTGATTTGTTTTTTTTAATTTTAGTTCGATTGTTTTACTTTAATAAGGTTAGAGACGCTTTCGGACGGGTGATCAAAAGAGTATTTTTAACGGGACGGTTATCTTGCTAAAGAGGTATTTTGCCGGTGCAGTAAATTCCGTTTAACAGAAGAGACGGGCGAAGAGAGAGTTGGAAAGTCTATCGTCATAACGCCGACGGTAGAAAAATCAGCGAACAAAGGGGGAGTATCAAGACGGGGTTTACCCACGACAGCTCACCACAAATTTCAAGAAGATCGAATCGGTATCAGACGAGGGTGCTTGAGTCACCTTTTATCGCTATGACCCGCTGAACC
>NZ_CWGJ01000015.1 GCF_900000175.1 Estrella lausannensis | reverse complement strand
TTCTAAAGGCTATCAAAGAGTTATAGAAGACATCGGTTTTGATATTTCAAATAAAAGAAATAGGGTTGGATTATGATTGGTTTTACATTTCTTCTTTTTTTAAATTTTTTTTCTCAAGAACCTGTTTATGAAACAATGTCAAAGGAGATAATAAAAAAATACTCTAAGGAAGTTTTGAAACCTAATGACTTGCCAATTTATGTGATGGGGGGAAGTTCTGATAAAGGAATTAATTCTATTACGCTTGGGGTTAACAAAAAAGGTCCCGGCACAATCAAAGAGGGGAGACGTCTGATAGTAAATTTGGTTAGTGAATTGATCGCGAGGTATAATAACAGCGAACAAATTCGTCCCTATCTTTTGAACTATCCTTTTGATGAAAATAATTTTGTATTTAAGGTCTCATACATCAATCCTCAAGGAGGGTTTTGGATCAAACAAGTGGACCGTAAGAATGATGAGCAGATCGCTTTAATTGGATTATATTATGGGACAATTCAATACTGCATCCACACAGGTGATGAGATTGCGCCTCTTCAAAAAGTACACCAAGAAACATTTGAAAATGCCGTTAGGATTGTCAAAGAGGATGACGAGCGAATCAAAAACAATTAACGGTTGCTTGGTTGTGTAATATAATCTATTAATTTTGAACTGGATACGGTGAAAATCTCGTTTTTGCGAAATGCCCTAGAAGGATTCTGCGACAAAACCTCGTAGGGCTATTCGATTGCAATTACCCTGTTTCTGCTCGGAGGAACGATGTGAAAATTTATCGTGTTATTAGCAGTGCAATTTATTGACCGATAGGCTGGTTAATGGTGAATTGCTTATCTCAAGTTTCCTGTTGTTCAAAGAGGAGGGAGGAGAGCGTTTATAAAGGATGTACGAGACAAAGATGGATTCGCCCGGGCCGAGGGGGCGCAAGCCCCTGTTAGTGAGAGCTAAACCAAGAGGAGGATAGGTCTTTATTTTGCGTCCTGTATTTTTCAGTTGAAAAAATGAAGTGTTATTGGCTAATATGTCACTTCATTTAACCAAAACGGGATATTAGCTCAGTTGGTTAGAGCGCCACGTTGACATCGTGGAGGTCAGCTGTTCGAGTCAGCTATATCCCAATTCAAATTAAGCCTTAGCGCTTTGCAGGTAATGCAAACCAACACCCCCGCAACCATCGCCTCCTTCCTTCTTGCTAAAGCAGTAAAAGATCTATTTCCCAAAATTCAAATGTCGGGGAGTTTTGCAGAAAATAACTGTTTTTCCCGCGATTTTTTAACTGAATTTGAGCTGGACGCTTCTGCTGTGCAGTTTGTCAACGATCGTATCCGCGACCTCATATCGGCCAATATCCCCCTGATTCATCACGAAATGCTTAGAGATGTAGCGGTTTCGATGTTCAAGTCCCATGGCGAATGGGAGATCATGCATGACCTGAAGCGGCTTGAGAAAAATGCTTTGGCGTCGCTGGTGCGGATCGACAATCTGGTGGTGCCCGGCGATCTTCGCGGTGAAGCGCGTTCCAAGGAGGCGGGCGCCGTCAAAATCCTGGCGGTTCATCAGGAAAAAACACTCATCGGGGGTAAGCCCTCATACCGCTGCCGCCTCTCAGGTGTGGCGGCCGAAGATCAGGCTTCTTTGAAATCTAAAGTAAAATCCCTCAAGAGCGCGGACGAAAAATCACATGAAAAGCTTGGGAAGGACCTGCAACTGTTTGAGTTCATCGGGAGTAGGCCAGTTTTTTTGACAAAAGGAGTCGCAGCTCTTCGGAAGTTAGAGGATTTAACAGCCAAAGCCTATGAAAGCGAGGGGATTAGCGTCATTCGAACTCCTGCAAACCCCTCTTCAGATCTTGAAAGTGAGAGGTTGTCTTGGCATGCCGAGTATTACCTTCAGTGTCAAAAGAGGGGAAGAGAGTATCGCGGTTCGGCGGAAATCGGTCTTAAAGTGCGCGCCCTAGATCCTCATCAGCGCCGAGGACTCTGGTATACCGACCAATTTTGGGCGGATACGGCCTATTTTTTTGTTCCGTCGCACTTAAGCGTTAAGACGGTTATTTCCTCCTTGCAATTCATCGAAAAAAACGCTAATATATCCGGAGTTGAGAGTCGCTGGCTTTCTCTCCATTCTGAGAATTTCGGTCTGGAGAAAAGCGATGTTTCTGCTGAGTGGGTGTCCTTAGAGGCATTGATCCAAAAAGAGACCCTCTCAACAAACCGCTCTCAAGGAAAAAAAACGGTTGCAAAGCGTTTTGCTCTGTTTTACCAGGACGCGCGCCAAGAGTTTTGGGAAGGTCCCTCGTTAGAGGTGGCATCAATCCCCGAACCGCTTTCGGTGAAGATTCGTAATGAATCCCACGAAAAAAGCGATATGGTCCTGGTTAAGGCAACGCTAAGTGGCTCGTTCGAAAGACTGATTGCATTCTGTCTTGAAAAGACAGGAGCACTTCCTCTGTCTCTTTAAAAGAAGCTGCAGAGCAGGTCAAACAGTTGACCCGCACAGCAGTAGAGAAAGAGTTTTGGTAGGAAGTTGCCGGCCACGGTCTTCGCCTGTCGATCGATGATGAGAGGCACGCTCAAGCGTCCGAAAGGATAGTGCATTAGGCAGTTCTTTTTATGGTCGCATCGATTGAAGAGGAAGAGAGAGGTTCTTTTTCTCTTAGATTGGGTTATGGTTAAAGAAAACCGGCCGATGGACAGGCAGGGTTTTTTGACGAGCTCGAAAATAAGATAGGTTATTCTATCCAAAGATCCTGCTTGAAACAGGGAGAGAAAAAAAAGTTTGAGAATTAACAATGAAATTCGCACGCCAAAAGTGCGGTTGATTGATGATAAAGGCGAACAAGTTGGAGTTGTCTTAATTCAAGAGGCAATCAGAATGGCCGAAGAGGTCGGACTGGATCTCGTAGAGATCGTCCCAACATCAACGCCTCCCGTATGCAAGATCATGAACTTCGGTAAGTTCCGATATGATCAGACTAAACGGGAAAAAGAAAACAAAAAAGCCCAACATCAGATCAAGGTTAAAGAAGTTAAATTCAAACCAAATATCGATGATCATGATTTGGAGACAAAGCTGAGGCAGGCAAAGGATTTTTTGCTTAAAGGCAATAAGGTCAAAATTACATTGGCCTTCAGAGGTAGGGAAATGATGCACCCTGAAGTCGGGAGAGCCCTGATGACCAAGGTGTGCGATGAACTTGCGGAAATCTCGATTGCTGAAGCTCCTCCTTCCATGATGGGCCGAATACTAAGTACTGTTTTGTCGCCGAAGGCTAAAAAGAAGTAGTCTTCAGGAATCAAAGTAGTAAAACGTTGGGCAGCAACGACTCAAGATGAAGAGAGGTTATCGTGCCAAAAATGAAGACTAAAAAGGCTGTTGCAGCCAGGTTCAGAGTGACCGGTACCGGGAAACTCAAAAGGGCGCGCCCAGGAAAGCGTCATATTTTAACAAAGAAGACGGCAAAGCGCAAAAGACAACTTCGCAGGCCAGGGCTAGTCAGTGACGCCCAGCTCAAGATGTATAAGCGCGCATTGTGCGTAAAATAAGAACGTAATGTATCAGTTAAAGATCATGGAGGAATGCGATGGTTAGAGTTACCAATGCTGTTGCAGCACATCGCCGAAAAAAACGCATTCTCAAGCAAGCAAAAGGATTTTGGGGAGACCGAAAAAACCACCTCAGGATCACAAAAGAAGCTGTAATGAGGGCTTTGGCCTACAGCTGGACGCATCGTAAGCAGAAGAAACGCAATTTCCGCAGCCTGTGGATCACGCGTCTTTCCGCTGCAGCGAAAATTCACGGCGTCTCCTACAGCAAGTTCATCCACGGCCTGAAAGTGGCAAAGTGCGAACTTGATAGGAAAGTGCTTGCTGACATGGCGATCCGCGATCCGGAAGGATTTGCCAAGGTTGTCGACATGTCGAAGAAAGCGCTTGCTTAAAGTGCGAATTTAATACTCTTTAGGGAGTCCCATCCGGACTCCCTTTTTTTTCATCTATATCCGCCCGTTTACAGGGAGTCTCAAGTGCTGGAATCGATCAAAGAGATAGAACTGAAATTTCACCAGGACATCAGCCACGCGGCAACTACTCAGGACCTGGAAGCTATCAAAGTTAAGTACCTGGGGAAGAAAGGACCGCTTCAAGATCTGATGAAAGAGCTGAAGGATGTCTCGCAAGAGCACAGGCCTGCCATGGGCAAGCTCATCAACGATCTCAAAGGTCAGCTTGAGAAAACTCTGAGCGAAGCTATAGACAATCTAATTGAGATTGAAGAGGATAGAGCGCTGAAGGCGGAAGCGATCGATGTCACGTTGCCCGGAAGGGCTAAAACACTCGGCAGACGCCACGTCATCTCGCATGCCCTTGAAGAAATTTTAGACATCTTGATCTCCATGGGATTTTCTGTCGAAGGCGGCCCGGAGATTGACACCGACTATTACAATTTTGAAGCTTTGAACTTTCCGCCGGAACATCCTGCGAGGGATCTGCAGGATACATTTTATATATCCTCCGACGTTCTCTTAAGAACCCACACGAGCAATATCCAGGCACGGGTCATGGAGAAGAGAAAGCCGCCCATCCGCATTATCGCGCCAGGGAAATGCTACCGCAACGAATCCGTCACCGCAAGGTCCCACGTCTTTTTCCATCAGGTTGAAGCGATTTACATCGACAAAAATGTCTCCTTCAGTGACCTGATCGCCACTTTAGAGCTTTTTATTCAGCGCCTCTTTCACAAAGAGATCAAAATGCGCTTCCGCCCAAGCTACTTCCCGTTTGTGGAACCAGGCTTGGAGCTCGATATTCACTGCCTTGCCTGCAATGGAGCGGGATGCCCCATCTGCAAGCACACCGGATGGCTTGAAATTGCAGGCGCCGGAATGGTACATCCCGAGGTGCTCATCAATGGGGGAATCGACCCTGAAGAGTACAGCGGTTTTGCCTGGGGTATGGGTATTGAGCGGCTTGTTATGCTGAAATACGGCATTCGCGATATCCGAATTTTTTCTGAAAACGACCAGCGCTTTTTAAACCAGTATTCGTCCCTTTGATGGAATCGTTGAAAGTGTCCGAGCAGCAGTTGCCCGCAACGCTGCAGAACTACTTGCAAAAGCACTTTCAGGGTGCTTTCAGCGTCCGTGAAATCAAAGCCGCCTTAGAGCTCAATCGCTGTACAGTCAATGGCGAAGTCGAGAGGTTTGGTTCGAGAAAGCTTGCCAGCGGGGACACCGTTACCATCATCCCTTTCAAAAAAGATGATGTCTCACCGATACGCCATCAGTTTGATTCTAACCGCGTCCTTTATGAAGACGCGCAGCTTATCGCCTATGATAAGCCGGCAGGCCTTTCTTCGATAGATCATGGTCTTTTTGAGCTGATCAAAGAGGTGAAGGGCGACCTCTACCCCCTGCATCGTCTGGATAAGGACACGACCGGAGTTTTACTCTTTGCCAAGACAAAAGCTGCTGAAGAGCTTCTATTGGATGCATTTCGTAAAAGACGCATCCGCAAGCGCTATCTGGCTCTTGTACGAGGCACTCTTAAGAAAGAGCGGGGGACAGTCTCCTCCAATCTCGGTAAAGTTAGCTCCTACCATGGGCAGACAATCATGGGATCTGTTTCAAAAGGAAAAGGCCAGCATGCCGAAACGGCCTGGCAGGTGCTTAAAGTGGGAAAAGGGGTCTCTTTGCTGCTGCTGGAGCCAAAAACGGGCAGGACCCACCAGATCAGAAGCCATATGGCCTCCCTTGGCCATCCGCTGATCGGAGACGTCCAGTATGGATGGAAAAGGCCGGAGGGGCTATGCCCTAAGCGCTTTTTGCTGCACGCCAGGTCTGTAAGTTTCCTGATGGAGGAAGGGGCCCCGCCAATCCATATCAAATCCCCAATCCCTCAAGATTTCGCAAATGCCCTCAATACATTTTTTGGAAAAGTATGGAAGGAAGAAAGAGGTATCTGATCGTCAAGACATCATCCCTCGGCGATATCGTCCAGGCGTTTGATGCAGCCTACTACCTCAAGGCAAGAGCCCCCGGTGCATCCATTCATTGGGTTGTGGAGGAGCGTTTTGCCGATGTGCTCCGCGCTTGTCCCATCATCGACCGGGTGATCGCTTTCGACTCCAAAAAGTGGCGCAAAAATATCTTTTGCCGGACAAACCGCGCCGAAGTCAGGGCTTTTTTAGAGCAGTTAACCCATGAGAGCTATGATGCCCTCTTCGATTTGCAGGGCAATATCAAGTCAGGCCTGATTACCTTCTTTTGCAAGACCAAATACAAAGTCGGGTTTGGCAAAAAGAGCGTTCCTGAGAGGGTGAATACTTTTTTTACCAATTTCCACACCGACCCGCCTCAGGGACAGAATGTGCGTGAGGATATGTTGTCGCTCATCAAAAGCTACTTTAATGACAAAAGACCCTTCTCCCTTCAGGGGTTGTCCCTCAAAGTGTCTAAAGCCGAGGTTGATAGGATCGAAGAGATGCTGAAGACGCTTCCCGCAGACGGCCCGCGCCTTTTAGTCTCTCCCTTTTCGAACTGGAAAAACAAGGAAGCCGATAGCAAAGAGTTGATCGCCTTCCTTCGTAAAATTCAGGGTCAATTTGCCTTTAATTTTCTTTTCCTTCAGGGCAACGAGGAGGAGCGCCTCAGAGCACTGGAGATGTCGTTTCAATTTCCTGGGGCATCAATCCTTGTGGATCGTTTAAGTCCGGAAGCGCTTCAATATCTATTCAGGAGAGTGGAGGCGGTGATCTCCATGGACTCGTTTCCTCTTCACCTTGCCGGAACGACGGAGACTCCCGTATTCTCGCTCTTCGGCCCGTCGCACGGGTTCAAATACGCCCCCCGCGGCGCCAATAAGACGTTTATTCAGGGCCCATGTCCTTATAATGAAAAGTTCGTCAAACGGTGTCCTAAGCTCAGAACTTGCAAGACCGGCGATTGCATCAAAAAATTGAAGGGAGACTTCCTGGCTTCCAAGTTCTCCAATTGGTGGCAGGGGATTCATTCCTGAAATAAATTATTTTAAGAAATTACCTTAGAACATAACCACGAACGTTTTATATCGAAAGCGGCTCAAAATTTTGAATTTTGAGCCGCTTTCGGTCTATGTAAGACATCTTAAGACATGTTCTGAGGAGCTGTTTATGCCCAAAATTCTGCTAAGTCTCTTAATTTCCGTCCTGTCGTTCGATCTCGCTGCAAAAGAGGTTGTTTTAGTTACCGGCGCCTCTAGAGGAATCGGGCATGCCATCGCCGAATATCTAGCTGAAGAGGGTTATAGGGTTTATGCGGGCGTGCGCAAAGCTTCGCCCACCCATTTGGCAGAAGCAGCCCTGCAAAAGCATTCGTCGAACTATTTCCCCATCGAACTTGACGTACAGGATGAAAATAGCGTCGCAAAGGCTATAGAACACGTTTTTATGAAAGAAGGTCGGCTCGACGTATTGGTTAACAATGCCGGGATTATGGTCTACGGTTCATTGGAGAACGTTACCGTCGAAGAGGTGGAAAAGGTCTTCGATGTTAATTTCTTGGGTCCTATCCGCATGGCGCAGGCAGTTCTCCCGATCATGCGAGGGCAGAAAAGTGGGAAAATCATCCAGATCAGCTCGCGTAGCGGTTTCCGCCCGCTCCCGTCACTGAGTGTCTACGCTGCTTCAAAATTTGCCTTAGAGGGTCTTTCAGAGACGATGGCGGCAACGCTGGCACCTTGGAATATTCATGTCTCTCT
Organism: Estrella lausannensis; assembly: GCF_900000175.1. Taxonomy (NCBI): domain Bacteria; kingdom Pseudomonadati; phylum Chlamydiota; class Chlamydiia; order Parachlamydiales; family Candidatus Criblamydiaceae; genus Estrella; species Estrella lausannensis. The sequence goes on along the minus strand of NZ_CWGJ01000015.1, from coordinate 47,953 downwards.
TGTAGAGCCGGGCCCGGTCAATACCGACTTGGACTTCCTCTCGCCCTACGGGTCGCGTCTTGCAAGGGACAACGATCCTTTTTACCCCATGTTTGAAGGGGCTGGGCTTTTAGATCCTGTTTCTCCCATCGTCCAGCAGCCAATGGAAATCGCACGTCTTGTGATGGAGATCATTGAGTCTGAAAAGCCGCACCTGCGCTATCAAACAACTCCTTTGATTGAAAGACAAGCCGCTTCAAGGTTTGTCGATCCCACTGGCGACAGCTCTTTGGCTGAATGGAAGAATGCGTTCAACTGGTAAGGGATTAAACCTATTATTGCTGCTCGGTGCTCTCTTAGGAATCGTTTTATGCGAGGCGGAAGAGTGGCAAAGGATCCCCTTTTTCGTTAGCGACTATTTTATCAGAAACGGGCTGAATAACTGGAATCTTAGCGAAGAGTCGCTTAGGACAAAACAAAGCGCCAGGCAGCTATCCAGGAAGAAGGAAGGCCTTCTCCTTCACCTCACACGGCGTGAGCTGGAAGGCATATTACAGCCCAGGGAAGGGCTCTCATTGGTTCCGAGTCAGGTCAATGTTTTGCTCGAGAATGGCAAGACAAGAGCGGCTCAGTCGGTCGATCTGCCTTCCAGACAAAGCCTCCAGGTGCGTACAGAGACTGCTGTAAGCAACATCATGAAGGTGTCTGCCAAGTACTCCCTGCGAAAGCATCAGGTTATGCAGGCAGTGCGGTTTATTGAAGAGGAGTTTTGTCTTTCCGTCTCTTCAGGCAATTATTATTGTCCTAAGGAAGTGACTGGACTGATGGGAGGTCTCGAGTATGATCCTGCTACAGGCTACTATTTTATTCATTTAGACTATCTCGTGGGGCAGGGGTGTTGTAAAATTGTCACTCTCTCCATCCTTTATGGTGTCAAATTTCCTGAGATGGTGGCAATGACTGTTCCAAGAGAAGGAATAGCGATGAATGAAGAGGTTGCGATCTTGAGACGCGTCCAGTCCGTCGACGGAGTATTGCGCCTGATTAGCGATCCAATGGGCGGCCGGCATAAAATGATCACGACTTTGTACGAAGGGGGGACCCTCGCGGAGGCGGGCAGAAAAATACATCTCTCCGCTAGGGAGATAGCGCTTTTTGCCAAGGACTTATTAGGGGTGCTTAAGGGGGTGCATCAAAGTGGAGTGGTGCATCTGGATATCCACCCCGGCAATCTGCTGCTAGAAAAAAGAGAGGGCGAGCAGCGGAGGCTCATCTTGATCGACTGGGGAATAGCTAGAGTGATTAACGAGAATAACTCCTACGACGTACAGTCAGATCTCTATTCAGCGGCAGTTGTGTTCTGTAGTCTTTTAAACCCTACGATACCCCTCGGAATTTTTCAGCAGAAGCTTGCCATGTTCAAGAAACTGGGCGAGCAAGTCGGTGAGGCTATGCCTTCAGGTAGCTTGCTTTTGGGAGAAATCTCCCATGAGCTGACTGAGAGAAAGTCTTGGCTGGATGAAGCTTATGCTCTCCGATCCCTCTCGTTTGAAGAGGGATTTGAAAGGATCCTTTTGCACATGCTCCATCCTGTGCAAGGAGAGTGCCATGACGCCTTGTATTGGAGCCTTGCGCTAGAGTCTCTTTGGGGAGATGTACCAGCACTGAAATAGCTTGCCTTCGTCTACACCGGCGACAAGCTGCGTCTGACCAGGCGCTCGATATCGACATGCTTCTCCACAAGGCCGATCACCTTTTCGATTTTTTCCTTATCTTCCAAGAGAAGTTTGGCGGTATAGGAAGTGATCAGTTGCATCGCATCGTAGCTGCAAAGAGGGGCGTAGAGAATGGGGATCGAGCATTTTTTTATTTCTTCAATGATGTGTTTGGAGGGTGCGTGTCTACCCGTCAGTATCATTCCGCCCTGGAAATCTGTTTTATGCTCTTTCAGTTCCGCCTTGTGGCGCATCAGAGTGATGGTGATGATGTCTTCCCTGCTTGCCGGAGTGATGATCAGCTCGTTTTCAATCATCTCTTCGCGGTAGGTGTCGGCGGAGCCTGCCATCAATCGCACGCTGGCGAAGTGGCGCATCCGGTGTTCTTGACCGGAGAGGAGAGTTGTCTTGAAGAGGGATTCAAAATCTTGAATCGTTGGCTTTGTCAGAAGCGGCTCGAAAGGAATGCAGCCTATCAAGGGGATATTGTGGCGCTTTAAAGCTTTCTCAAAGTAGTTTCTGATCTTCTCCATCTTCTCTTGGATGACCTTGTTGAGAATGACGCCATGGATGCGGAGGCCTGCCTCTTTGCAAAGAGCGATATTCAAGCTGAGTTCATCGAACGAAGAGCCAAGCCCTCCCGAGGCGATGATGACGATGTCGAGGTTGAGCTCTTTTGCAACCCGGGCGTTCGACAGTTCGATAATCGACCCAACGCCGATATGACCGGTCCCTTCAACCAAGGTGAATTCATGTTCTCCGGAGATGGTGTTGAAGCTTTTGATGATCGATTCCATCAGCTTTTTGTTGGAAATCTTACCATCGAGGTAGTCCTTGGTGAACCCTTGAGGGATGATAACAGGGCTCATATCTTTCCAATCGGAGCTCATGTGGAAAAGCTCCCGGAAAAGATAGACATCTTTGTCTACCGAAACCCCTTCCACAGGCACGTGTTGTTGCCCGACAGGCTTTATGAATCCGACGCTGTTGAAGCGCTTGCGGAGGGCAGCGTTCAGCCCCAGCGAGATAGTCGTTTTCCCTACATGCTGGCCTGTGGCTCCGATAAATAGTGCTTCGTGCTTCATCCAAGATCCTTTAATTACCGGAAATTTTATGAGGATAGATTTGAAAACATATATTTTTTAAATGCCCAAGATAACGGATAAATTGGACCAATCTCAACATGTTTTTTTTAACTTCGCAGGCAACCTCTTGCCGAAAATTTGCGTCGAAATGCGGTCAGGACAATCTCAAACCCGATGAAAAAAATTGCTGAGATAACTTCATTGACATTAACGAGTGCTATTGTAAATATTTAATGGTTTAATTTTTTAATGTTTTAATTTTTTTGATGTTTTTATGTCTTTTGCAATTTTTACTACACTACCTGGATCGGATGCCTATCCCGAATTTATTACTGTTGTCAATCCGGTCGGTTTAGGTGTAACTGTAGATACCCAACCAACGACATGGAACCGTCTGGGCTGGTGCCCTGTCATCAGCACTATCACCGGCATTGCCCGGGCCTTGCTCGGTATTGTCCACATGATCGCACACCTTGCCTGCGCCCTATTTAGCGCATCCTCGGCATACCATTTCACACAGGCGAGGCTGGCTGTATCAAATGTTTTTCGTGGAGTTGGAGAGGCATTGCCGCTGATTGGCAACTTGGCGTTCTTTGTAAAAGACATGATCACAGGGATTGACGAGAGTAAAAAAGGGCTAGAATATCTAGAAAGTCATCCTGAAGACAGAGGTAATGTCGTCTTGTTGGTGAGTGGGGAAGCCAAAGCAGTGAACACTAGAGAGGAATTTATCAATCAGCTGCTAACGGCGGGATTTTCTCCGGATAAACCACCCACTCTGTGGGATCACTTTACCCTTTTGCGGGCTTAAAAGTTCCCCTCTTTTTCATCTTGATCGGATAGGAAGGAAGGTCTATCGTGGATAAACCTGTCAAATACGATCCAAGGATCGACTACAAAAGGATAAATCATGAGCGAAGCAAGCAAAGGACCCCAGGCGGCCCTCTCTAGAGAGCAGACGGCCCATTTTAGAAACTATCTGAAAAGGCTCTTCGGATTGCCGGTTCAGAGAACAACCATCCGCGAGTTCCACTCCAACCTGGCCCGATTCGTCCAGGGCGATGAAAAGATGTTGAAAGCGATGATGGAAGCTTTCCTCTCGGGAACTCTTCCTGTCGACCTTCAGGCGAAAGAGCACTTACGCAATTTGGTCGAGGAATTCTCCCCGCAAGTGCGTCTTGCCAAAGATGTGCATGACCGCGGCGATTTCCTTAACTTCGTCACATCCGATCAGATCAGCTACGAAGACAGAATTGTGTTTAATCACTATATGCGCGCCGTCGACGGCACTGAGTCGCGCTTTGTAACGGATCTTCCGACACTGGTGCAGCTTATCCATCACCTTTCGCAAAGACTGTCCGATGCCTCTGATGCCGAGCTGTCACAAAAACCACTTGAGGATCTAAAGCCTCTGTTGAAGGACACGCTGGCAAAAATCACTCACACAATTGAGATGGCAAAAAAATAAGCCAAAAAAAAGGCCCGCTTTTCAGCGGGCCTTTTTCATTTAGTTGCTTTGTTTGTCTTTCGACATCACTCTTTGTACTATCCGGTCAAAATATTCAGTATCTTCAGCAGAGATGGGATCATCGTCTTGCTGAGTCTTTTTGTAACGGCTGAGTACCTTTTGGTGCTCTTGCTTGACCTTGTCAAGATTTTCTTTCACAGGAGCCTGCTGAGAAGGCGCTGTGGGTGTGACTTTTCCCGAGGCAGGTTGGCCTTCGGACGCCGGTGTTTGAGAGGATGCAGGGCTGGGGGCCTGATGATCGGGGTATGTGTCCTCATAGTAGGGCACGTCTTTCGAGTTGATAGGCTCTTGTCTCAGATATCTCGGTGTGGGCACATCTTCGATGCTTGTGTCCGGATAGGGAGAGCTGTTGCAAGAGGGCGCTGGGCAGCAAACCGGTTCCGGATTGCAAGCCGGCTCTTCGTAGCAGGTGGTTTCTTCGTAGCAGACAGGGTGGCATGACTTTTTCCAGAACGGTTTCCAGTTGCACGGATTGTAGCAGGATGAGGAGCTGCATGATGTCAAAAACAACGTTGAGGAAATAAGTGATAAGGCGGCGAGCTTATAGTTCTTCATATGGTTTTCCTTCAGTTTCATACAAGATCGGTCAATAACCGGACGATAGCTTAAGCTACAAGAAAATGCAAGTGCCTTAAAAAAGCTTTAGAAGAGAAGATGTTGCCGGCCTGTCTGAAACAAACACTTATACCGAAAGTGTCTCAAAAATTGGGATTTTGGCTTTGAGAGAAAGCCTCGGGATTGAAAGATTACAAGTCACCTAATATTAGAAATATGAGGTGACTTGTAATCTTTCAATCGCGAGAGCTTTCTCTTTGCCAAAAACCAATTTTTGAGACATTTTCGGTATATACCTAAAGCTTATCAAAATTTGACAGCCCGGCCATACGACCGGAGAGTCTCTTAAGTGGCAAGTAAAGTGGCGATCAGATTTTTGGCGATCGTTTTTGTTTCATTAAAAATCTCATTTTCAGGAATTTGATCTAGTTCATCTTCTGAGAACCAGCGGAGAGCGTCCGATTCTTGACGGTTGACGGTTAGCGTGCCGCCAATGGGTCTGGCAAGGAAGATGAAATCAATATGCTGATGCTGCGGCTCCTCGTGGTGGGCGGGGATCTCCTCGAGCAGAATATGCCGTGGTTTCGGCACTATCCGTGCGTTCCTTTCCCTGATCGAAAGATCATCGGAGATAATTTCGATCTCAATTCCTGTTTCTTCAAGAGTCTCTCGTTGCGCTCCCTCATGAGGCAGCTCGTTTTCATCAAGGTGGCCTCCGGGCGGCAGCCATTTTTTCAGCTTTTTATGCATTAAAAGGAGAACCTTTTGATTCTCGACGACGTAGGCACTGGCGACAAACTGGCGCTTCATACTGTGATCCCATTTTGATAAATTTTGAGACATTTTCGGCATAAAAGTTGCCATGTTAGCCAGTAAAAAGATTGAAGGTAACTAAAAAAAAAGGTACAATACTACCCATGAGTCGGGGACCTCATAAAACCGGGCGGTCCGAACTAGGTCAGGACAGGAATGTAGCAGCCTTAAGGTCAGAGCCCGGTGTTATGAGAACATCTCCGGCTCTTTTCTTTTTAAATCACTCCCAAATCTGCTTTTTAGTCTTGCGCTCAGGAAGTGGTGCTTTCCCTTGTAAATCAGGTACTAATGATTTTCTGATACCGCTCACGATGACGTGGGTGATGGCAGAGTCGCCTTTCAAAGATTTCGATATCCTCTCTAGCAGTTGAAGAATGGTGAGGCTATTGCCTGTCTTTGTTTGAAGCCACGAGGTGAGGGGGGCGATATAGCCGAATAGAGCGCCGGAAACTCTTTTGCTGCAGAGGCGAAACCAGGCTTTGCGCAGGCCGCTTCTCTCTTCCAGCATACGGGCTAACAAGACAGGATCGTGGCTTGCCCTGTGAAAGCGGGCGGGAGCTTTTAAAAAATCGGCAAGCTTGATGGAAAAATAGTGATAGCTTAATGCACATCCCGTCAGTTCGAGCTCTGTCTTAGCCAGGCTGAAAAAGAGATCCAGAGCATTTTCAGAGCGGAAGTCAATTGGGGTTGAAATGAGGGCTACACCCTCTTTTTTCAGGAGGCGGGCGACTTCCATGAAGAACAGGCGGTAGTCCTTCTCCGGCATCTCGGCGATTAGGTCGAGCGCTGCGACAATCTCATAGGAGCTGTCATCGAGGAGGGTAGCCGGCACAAAATCTTGAACAAGCCGAATGTTTTGATGAAGCGGTTTAATCTTCTGCAGGGCATTCATGGCAATATCGACCGCGTCAACTATTGCGCCCCTCTCTTCAAGCCAAAGAGAAAACAGGCCGGCGCCGGCACCGAGGTCACACGCTTTTTTTCCTGACGGATTGATGGAAAGCAGCATAAGTTCTCCACTTCTGCGGATGCGCTCCTTTTCCATGGCGACGTCTGTGCACTCCTCCTTTTGCATCCATCGTCTCTCGTGGATTGCCCGTGCCTTATCCCTGGGGTTCTCCCTCTCTCTGCCGGCCTTTTCCTTTGGTGCGGAGGTTTCGATTACGTTCAGCTTCATTTCGTCTCTCCGATAAGCTCTCGCAGCTCATGCTTGGAATTTTCCCTGTCCAGGGGATTGTTGATAAATAGCTGAAACCACACCTCCAGCACTAATAGAGCGTAGAGTTTTGGGAAATTTTGCTCTCGCGACAGAGGCGTGCTCAGTGTTTCGGCGAGCCACTCCTTGTCTATGATGCCATTTTCGATAAGAGCGCCATTTTCGAGTAAAAGGAACGCCCCGCCCATGGCAGAGGTGTTTGTGCACCCGGCCAAGAAGGATCTGCGCACTTTTTTGGGGCGGTTATAATAAGCCGGAGGCAGTGTCCCTTTCAGAAGCTGCTTTAAGAAAAAGGCGGCATCGGACTCTTTGAACTCTTCCGGTTCGGGTATCGACGCTGCAAACTCGACTAAAGACTGATCCAGGAACGGCGTTTCGAAGCGGACGCCCCTTTCTGTGAGCAGGTGCTCGTACTGCAGGATATAGCAGTCGGCAAGCCGTGTCTTGACGTCGAAGTACAGAAAGGAGGAGACCATCGATTTGATGCGGCCTAAATGATGGAATTTATGTAAAAAGACCTCCACGTCGAATAGTCCGGCGATACGGGGAGCGGCTTTTTTGAGTGCCTCTTCTCCGAAGAGGGCGTTTTGTTTCAGGTATTCATACTGCCAGGGATCGCTGCGCGACTCTTTGACAAGCCAAAGGGCCAGCGGGCGTGAGATGTTGGCGAGCGTTGGGGCCAAAGCTCTAGATACATAAGGAATAGGTGCATGAATGAAGCGTTTGAGGGCGCTTGGTTTGGATTTTTCTAAAGAATACCGCGTGTGTCCCGCAAAAAGTTCGTCGCTTCCCATCCCTGTAAAGAGAATGGAGGAGTATTTCGAAACAAGGAGAGCGAGGCGCTTTGTCGCGATCGCATTGGGATCGGCGATAGGCTCGTCAAGTTCCCAGATCAGCTCAGCGAACCCGTTTAGAATCTCATCTTTCGAGATCATCTCCACTTTGTGTTCGATTCCAAGTTCGTCAGCAGCCAGCTTTGCCGCTTGAATGTCCTCTTCATTTTCTCCGCTAAAGCCTACGCTGCACGAAATAAGGCGCTCTTTTGCCTCCTCTGATACGGCGACAGTGGTGAGAGCCGAACCAAATCCCCCCGCCAGATAGCAGGTGAGAGGGCTTTTGTCATCGGGTATTCTTTTGGCCACAGCCCTCTCAAGTTCACTCTTGATATCCTGAACAATCAGGTTCGGGTGTTTAGGTGTTGTTTTTTCAAAAAATGAGCTGTAGGACCAGTAAGAATCTATCGAGAGGGAGTTGTTAAAGTGGTAGACGAGGTAGTGGCTGGGCAGAAGTTTGGTGATTTCCTGGATGGGTGTTAAATCCTGCGGGAAATAGCCGAATTGCAGATAGGAAGCTATCGAGTCAAGGGCAGGTGTCAGAGGGATCAATCCCGTGGCGAGAAGGCTCTTTATTCTGGAGGCAAAAATAAAATGGCGGTTGCCATAATACCAGTAGAGCGACTTTTTCCCGATGCGGTCCCTTGCCAGAATCAGCTTCTTTTTTTCCAGGTCGAGGATGGAGAGCGCGAAATCTCCGTCGATTTTCTTTAAAAAGTCGATACCCCAAAGTTCATAGGCCTCAAGTAGGGCGGATCCCAAAGAGTAAGGGGAGGTAAAACCGTGATGCGCCAGTTCTTTGAACAGGTGCTTGGGGTTATAGAGGATGCCGTCAAGCGTCAGGTAGATCGTTCTTTTGGAGTTTGTGCAAGGAGGGTTGCCTAAACTTCCGAGCTGGATGTTGGAGAAGGTGAGGCTATGACAAGCCTTTTCCCTGCCCATGATTTCGAGCATCGGAACAATCAATTTCTCAGTCTGAAAAATATCAGGGTAGGCGATCCCGGCGATGCCGCTCATCTAAAACACGTTCTCCTTTGACACCATTGACTCCCCATTTATAATCGGAAAATGGAAAATTGCAAAGCAGGGGTTCACTGTGCCGGGCATTTTACGGATAAAAAATGGATATCTGCTGAAGGATAAGAAGTTTAGGAAAGAAGATCTCTATGTCGATCAAGGCAGAGGAGTCATTATTCCCAAGGCAGTAAGGGTAGAAGAGGAGATCGATGCCCGCGGGCTTTTCCTCTCTCCAGGGCTGATCGACCTGCAGCTCAATGGTGTGAGGGGGGTGGATTTTTCGGTGGATCCGGCCGGGTTATTGAAAGCCTCTGATTACCTGCCGCTTGAAGGGGTTACCGCGTTCATGCCGACCGTGATTACCTTGCCAATCGCGAAGTACCCCTCTTTGCTTTCCGATTACGATGAAGTGCTCAAGAACAGGAGATTTCTCGGTGCAGAGCCGCTTGGAATTCATCTGGAGGGCCCCTTTTTCAATCCCGGGAAAAGGGGAGCTCACGCCGAAGAAAACGTGATCACCTCCTTTGACAGGGAAAGAGGGCTTGAAGGATATTTTGGAAGCTTGTCTTCCATTAAGATGGCGACATTGGCTCCCGAAGTCGGTCATGGGATTGAGCTTGTGGAACTATTTACAAAGGCTAATGTCCGTGTCTTCTTGGGCCACACCGAATCGGCAGCTCATTTAGCGCTCGAGGCCAGAAAGAGGGGGGCGGTGGGCATCACCCACCTCTTCAACGCCATGCCTTCCTTCCATCACCGCGAAGGGGGGCTGATAGGGCTCTGTCTCCTTAAAAGACACTTCTACTACTCTTTGATTGCCGATGGCAAACATCTCTCTGAAGAAGCGCTCTCCTTGGCCTGGAGTTTAAATCCCGAGGGTCTTTTTTTAGTTTCGGATGCCTGTGCGCTTTTGGGTACGGATAGTGACGAGGCGACTCTCGGCGGGGAGCCGGTGCTGAGGAAAGGGGGAGTGCCGGCACGGCCCGATGGAAGACTCGCCAGTGGAGCCTTGGGGCTCTCGGGGGCTGTTCAAAGGCTGTGGGGAGCCAGCGGTTGCTCTCGCGAAGAGGCCTTGCTGGCAGCCACAGAAAAGCCAGCCCGAATCATCGGCGAATTCCCCAGAAGGGGCTCTCTTGAAGAGGGGGCCATTGCCGACATCGCTCTTTTCGATGACAACCTCGTGCTCAAAGGTTGCTTTGTCAAGGGTGCAATGAAGTTAGCAGTTCCATCGTGATTAACGCCGCCAGCTTGGCCGTCTTGTCATCGACATCGTATTGAGGGTTTAGCTCGGCGATATTGAACGTCTTGACTTTTCCGCTCCGCGCGATGCTCCTGAGCAGGCGCACAGCCTCCAATGGGGCAATTCCGAGAGGGGAAGGAGCGCTCACTCCCGGGGCGTATGCAGGCGAAAAGACATCAAGGCAGATCGTGAGGTAAATGAGATCACACTCACTCATGAACGCTGTCAGTCGTTGCTGGGCTTCCGGAAAGTTCCAGGTGATCTCTTCTGCCAATACAGCCTCGCCGCCAAACTCTTTGAGTCTCCTCCACAAATCGACGGTATTGCCGAAGCGTTGCGCTCCAAGGCAGAGGTAGTGAAACGGCAGTTTATTTTTGGTGCGCTCGTGGTAGATCTGATAAAAAGAGCTGCCTGACGTTGCGAGCTTGCCGTCGAGAGGCGCACGGATATCGAGATGGGCATCGAAATTGATGATGCCGATGGCGCTCTCTTTGTGGGTGTTGGCAAGAGCTCTATAGTGGGGCAGGGCAATTTCGTGGCCGCCGCCGACAGCGAAGGGAAAGCAGTCGTCTTTGAAAAGCTGTTCGCATTGCTTTTGAAAATAGGTCTGCGCCGCCTCCAGGTCTTGTTCCGGACAGGAGATATCCCCGCAATCGAGTAATGAAAACCCCTCTTTTAAAACCGGGAGATTGGCAAGAGCTTTTCTGAAGGCGGGAGGCCCTTTTGCCGCTCCTATTCTACCCTGATTGCGCCTAACGCCTTCATCGACGGCAAACCCCAAAAGAGCATAGGCTCCCGATGGGTTAAGCGGTGTTTCAGGATTTTGCGTTTCCGTGAACTGATGGACCCGAAGAGGCGCTCCGTCGTCGCGTCCGGTCCAGTCCTTTTTTTGAAAGAACGTGTGTTTCATAACTTTTTTTCCTTTATCTACCGAAAGTGTCTCAAAAATTGGTTTTTGGCAAAGAGAAAGCTCTCATGCCAATTTTTGAGATACTTTCGGTATAAGAGCCTGTCTTAAAACTCAAATCATACGGTTTCAGCTCTAAGACGCAGGCCTTGGTTGAGTCCCCTTAGTAAATAGACAATCAGAAGGCGGACGAGAAGGGGTCTGTGGACTAAGTCCACCACAGCTCTCCCCAATTCATCGGTGAAACTCTCAATCGAGGTAAGGGCCATGGCAATCGAAAAGGCAGGCCCTTCCGTCATCTCCTTGATTTTAGCCCGAATTAGAAGGCCAAGCTCCTCACGCAGTTTCTCCTCTTCAATCTTTTGCTCCTTTATCTCCTGCCTGAAGTAGTGCAGGCAAATGGGCTTCTCTTTGTCGAACAAGAGATGGTTTAAAACAAGGATGGGAAGAATCATCGCATCGCTGCTGTAAATAACACGGATCTTCAATTGAATCATGGCGGCGATCCGCTCTTTGAACGACATGGCGATTTTCTGGACGGCGCTTAAGCCTTTGGAGGCGTGTCCCAGCCTCATGATTTCGTTTGAAAAGTTTTCAATTTCGACGGCTAGCCGTTTATCGAACTCATCATTGCCTTTGCCGAACGCTTTTTCGTTTACACCCTCGAGTTCAGGATCAATCTGCAGGCTGTCGCCGGTTAAAAAGCGCTTGATCGCGAAAGTGAATACATCCTCGGAGAGAAAACGGTTCAAAACAGGAAGAAGGTGGCCGGCCGTCATGGAAATGATTAGGCGCAGGATGGCTGGATTGGAAGATTGCTTAGTCTCCTTTGGCAGGGACAAAAATAGGGTGTCTTCCAATAAAGTGCCGATCAGATGCATCAATCCTGTTTTGGACGACTCCAGTTTCTGAAACATCTCTTCTTTCAGTCGATTTTCTTTCAGCCAGTTGAGGAGGAGGAGCTCTTTTTCTTGAGGCATAGCTTTTTCAAATTCAGCACTTAAGCCCTGGTAATGGGAGAGGGCATCGTTGTAGTCGTGCAGAAAAAGGACCGCTTCCTTAAACAGGCCTATAACGATTGCCATCTCGTCTTTTCCGAAGGCTGCCGGCCACGAAAAGAAAAGGTGGGGGATCACTTCCGGAAACAGGCTTTCGAAATTCTTGAGAAGGTACTTGGAGAGATCGACACCCTGATCGTTGTCTCCTTTAGGGAAAAAATAGGGGTAGTATTCTTTGATAAACCGGGTGAAGAACCCCGAAATGACCGCCACGATTTTTCGTTTTCTTTCGATCGCTCTTGCTGTAATGGGATCTTGGGAAAGTGTGGATTTAATCAGGTCGAACTCCTGGTCGATCTTTTCAAAAAGAGCCTCTTCTTCATAGGTGGCAGCTTTTAGGGCGGCCTCCCGCATTTTGTCGTCGGAAGAGAGCGTTTTGATTGTCAGGGGTTCGTCGAATACTTTTCCGGGCAAACTCTTGCCATAGAGGCGTCCCACAAATATTTCAACCATTCTGTCATGCAGCTTTCTGGAAAGGGGGTTCTCAGTGATTCGGCTCATGAACTCCTGGTCCCGCGATTTTTCTTCGATGATGACTTTCATCTCAAACAGGATGAATTTTGCCTCATCGGGCAGGTGTGAAAAGCGCTGTACTGCCAATTCGCCGATCGTGAGTGCTTCTTCGATCTTTTCTTTATATTCGTTGGTTTGAATCAGGATGTGAACCGGGCCTTTGAGAACTTGCGTGGTGCGCACAATTTCCTTAAGGGCGGGGATCTTGTAGTCGTCGATGAAAATGATGGGGCTTTTTAAGGTGACCTGTGGATCCATCGGCTTTTCGCGCCTTCGTCTTTATGGATCGGAGAAGAGGTAGGGGACGCCGCCGATGACGGTAGCGGAGGGCTTGAGGGCGCCTTGCCGGTAGATGATGTCGCGGTGGTCATTTGCCTGATAGACAACAAAATCGGCCGCCCATGTAGGCTTCAGGATGCCTCTCTTGGCGACCTTGAGTGCTGAAGCTGCCCTGTAGGTGATGGCGGCTAAAGTTTCGGCCACGGTCAGTTTTTCAAAGACAGCCAAGATCGACGCCTGCGTTACAAGGTCGCCAGAAGGAGCGGAACCCGGGTTCCAGTCCGAGGCTATAACCAGAGGGAGATCCAGATCCAGCATTTTCCTTGCTCTCGCAAAGGGCATGCCGAGGCCAAGTGAGGCTCCGGGAAGAACGATGGGGTAAGTGCCGCTTCTCTTTAGAGCCAGCAAGTCTTCTTCTTCGCTTGCTTCCAAATGATCGGCGGAAAGGGCTCGCAGATTGGCAGCAACGAGGGCTCCCCCCCTTGAGAATTGGTCGGCGTGACAGGTGAGGGTAAACCCTTGAGCTTTTGCCTCAAAAAGAAAATAGGACGCTTCTTTAACGGTAAAGGCGCAGTCATCGCAAAAGATGTCCACCCTTTCGGTGAGGTTGCCGTCCTTGACCTTCGGGAAGAGCTCATCCACGATCCATTCAAGATAGGCTCCTCTTAAGTCGAATTCGGGCGGCAGCGTATGGGCGGCGAGAAGTGTGGGTATCAGCTTTATGGGTTGCAGCGATTTTGCCTCGTTGATGACAGAGAGCATTTTCAGCTCCGTTGCCTCGTCCAGTCCGTACCCGCTCTTGATCTCCGCTGTGCCGATGCCATCTCTCAGCTTTTGCTGAAGCCGCTCCAGCAGAAGTTTCATCAGTTCCTCTTTGGAAGCCTGACGCGTGGCTTTAACACTCCTCAGGATGCCTCCGCCTTCCCTGGCGATTTCAGAATAGGTTTTCCCCTGCAGACGCATCATAAAATCCTGAGACCTGCTGCCGGCAAAGCACATGTGGGTGTGGGCATCGATATAGGCGGGCAAGGCGACCGTTTTGCTCTTGAAAGAGTAGGAGGATGCCGCATGGAGTGCCAAGTCGCTGTAGAGCCCTGCTTTGACCACCTTTCCATTGCTGACGAGTAGACCGCCCTCTTTGATGATGGGAAGGTTGCTGTCTTTGATAGGGCCGGATGCGGGGAGCCCATCCATGGTGAGAAGCTCTTCAAACGGTCCAAAGAGAACGGGAGAATTTTGCTTGTTTGTCATGATGATATGATCAGCTTAGGTTGAGCCCGGAAGATTGAGCGATTTTTTGTGCCTCTTGATATCCGGCATCCGCATGGCGGATGACGCCAAGCGCCGGATCGGCATGCAGCACTCTTCTGAGGCAATTTTCTTGTCTTTCTGTACCGTCGGCCAAGACGACCATGCCTGCGTGCTGGGAGTAGCCCATGCCTACACCTCCGCCGTGGTGAAAAGAGACCCAGGTAGCGCCTCCTGCTGTATTTGCCATCAAATTAAGTAGGGGCCAATCCGATACGGCATCTGATCCGTCGAGCATTCCTTCCGTTTCCCGGTTAGGAGAGGCAACAGAGCCGGCATCAAGATGGTCGCGGCCTATCACGACGGGTGCTTTCAACTTGCCTTGCCTGACTAAATCGTTGAATAAAAGACCCGCTTTCACTCTTTCGCCGAGCCCAAGCCATAGGATGCGGGCTGGCAAGCCCTGAAAGGCGACCTTTTCTCTTGCTCCTCGAATCCAGGCGCTGATGTGTTGATTGCCTTCAAATGCCTGTAAAATGGCCTCTTCGCAGATGCGGATATCTTCCGGATCCCCGGAGAGGGCCGCCCAGCGGAAGGGGCCTTTGCCTTCGCAAAAGAGGGGGCGAATGTATTCAGGAACAAAGCCTGGTATGGAAAAGGCCTTCTTTTCGCCTCCTTCCTCAGCAAACGCGCGCAAGTTGTTGCCATAGTCGAAAACGTGAGTCCCTCGTCTCTTTAGCTCAAGGAGGAAGCCGACATGCGCGGCCATGCTTTGTATAGAACGTTCCCGGTAGAGGGCCGGGTTTTCTTTGCGAAGGCGCGATGCAGCCTCCAGAGTCAAACCGCGCGGAATATATCCATTCAGAGGGTCGTGCGCCGACGTCTGGTCGGTCGCGGCATCGGGAATCCAATGATCATTGGTGATTTTCTCCAGCAGCTCGCCGATATCCATCGTGATTCCAATGGAGAGGGGGCGTCTCTCCTCCTTTGCTTTGAAAGCAAGTGCTTTGGCCTCCTCATAGCTGCCGGCATGGATGTCGAGGTATCTGGTATTGATCCTCTTTTCAATCCTTTGGGGGTCTACATCCGCCGCGAGGATAACCCCTTGGTTCATGGTGACTGCCAGCGGCTGCGCGCCGCCCATGCCGCCAAGACCTGCGGTCACGACGATCTTACCGGCAAGGCTCCCGCCGAAATGCTTTCTTGCCAAAGAGGCGAAAGTTTCATAGGTTCCTTGCAGTATTCCTTGAGTCCCAATGTATATCCAGCTTCCCGCAGTCATCTGTCCATACATCATGAGCCCTTTTTCTTTCAGATGGAAGAAATGGTCCCAATTCGCCCATTTGGGAACTAAGTTGCTATTGGCAATCAAAACCCTGGGAGCTTCCGGATGCGTCTTAAGTCTTGCTACTGCTTTTCCCGACTGGATGAGGAGGCTTTCGTCTTCCCGTAGCGTCAGAAGGTTCGTGATGATGACTCTCAAGGCCTCCTCGCTTCGGGCTGCCTGTCCTAAGCCGCCATAGACAATCAGTTTGTCTGGATCTTCAGCGACATCGGCATCGAGATTATTCAGGAGCATGCGCAGGGGCGCTTCGGTCTGCCAGCTCAGGGCATTGAGTTTGCTGCCGGTGGGAGCACGGTATCGGGGGTGGCTGGCGTACTCACGCAAGAAGGCTTGGATGTGATTTGACATTGTGATCCTTATTGAGCTCAAAGTTGGATGCTATACCGAAAGTGTTTCAAAATTTAGTTTTTGGCAAAGAAAAGGCTCCCATGTCAAATTTTTGAAACACGTGCGTTATATTTCAACATCGAAGCTTCGATGCCGCTCCAATGGGATAAAACTTATCAAGCAGAGCACTAACTACCTTTGGAGGAGTTATCGAAGGCTTTGTCGTATTTGGCAGCTAAGATGAAGTCGCTTTCGGTGAGACCGTTGATTTTATGTGTCCACAGTGTGACGGCTACTTTTCCCCAAGATAAATAGATATCGGGATGGTGGCCTTCCCCTTCGGCAATTTCACTGATGCGGTCGACAAAACGCCAGGCTTCTTTAAAGTCGCGGAAATGCCACTCCTTGTGGAGATGCTGTTCTGTGTCCGCTTTCCATCCGGGGGAAAGCTCTTTGATCAGCTCGTGGACTCTATGTCCCTCCAGCGGTGGGACGCCGCCCTGGCAGGGAACGCATTTTTTTTCATGGAGCGGGCAGTGTTTTTCTTTCATACAAACTCCTTGGTCATCTCTTCGATGATGCAGTTGGATTCGTTAATATCAAGAGAAACGATACGGTCTTCATTTAGCGGGGGGACCTTTTGCCTGAGCCGCTTGTACGTTGCCGACGTTCCTTTGCCGAGCTTTTTCGAAATGCCGCGGAGATCTGCCGCTTGTGCTGCCGCGATTAGTTCCACTGCCAGAACCGCTTTGACATTTTTGACGATATTTTTCAGTTTCAGAGCTGCTGTCATTCCCATTGAGACGTGGTCTTCGATGCCGGCATTTCCGGGGATGGAGTCGACAGACGCTGGGTGTGCAAGTACTTTGTTTTCAGCAACTAAACTGGCTGCAAGATATTGAGCCGCCATATAGCCAGACTCAAGTCCGGGGTTTTTGGCCAAAAAGGCGTTAAGGCCGCTCATCTGAGGGTTCAAGAGCAGGTCCAGCCGCCTCTCGGAGATATTGGCGATTTCCGCGATGGCAAGGGCTGCCGTATCGAAAGCGAGGGCAAGGGGTTCACCGTGGAAATTCCCTCCGCTCAGCACTCTTTCCTCTTCGGCAAAGACAAGGGGGTTGTCCGTTGCTGCCGAGAGCTCTCTTTCAACGACCTTGAGAGCAAACGACAGAAAATCGAGGGAGGCGCCATGTACCTGGGGAGCGCAGCGGAGGGAGTAGGGGTCTTGGACAAAGCGATGTTTGATGGATTTGTCCATTAGATACGAGCCGCGCAACTCCTCAAGGATCGCTTGGGCGGCGCTGATTTGACCCGGCTGATTTCTTTCCTTGTGGATAAAAGGATGCAGCGCTTCGACGTTGCCTTCGAAACCCTCAAAAGTCAGCGCGGCAATTTTGCTTGCGACATGGGCAAGGGACTTAGCAAGAATTGCGGCCATTCCCCCGACCGCGATCATCACCTGCGTGCCGTTGATCAAACCCAGTCCCTCTTTTTCCTGTAAGACGACAGGCTTCAGCCCTGCTTTTTTAAGGGCTTCCCCGGCCGGAACAATCTTTCCCCTGTAATAGGCCTCGCCTTCCCCAATCAGCGGAAGGGCTAGGTGCGAGAGGGGCGCCAAGTCTCCGCTGGCTCCGACGGAGCCTCTCGATGGAATGCATGGAATCACATCCCTCTGAATCAGGGTGGCAAACGCTTGACAAAGAGAAGGGGTTGAGCCGGTGCGGCCTTTGAGCAGCACGTTTAGACGCAGGATCGCTGCAAGGCGACACTCTTGCCTGCTTAATGGCTCGCCAAATCCGGCGGCATGGCTGCGGATGATGTTCAGTTGCAATTTCTTTTGTTGGGAGGGAGGTATTGCTTCTTTGGCAAGCAGGCCAAAGCCGGTATTGACGCCGTAGCAGGGCTTTCCCTTTTTAGCGATTTTTTCAACGAGAACTCGGGCGGAATTGACTTTCTCCAAAGCCTGTTCGCAAAGGGAGAAAGGCGCCCCTTCAGCGAGAGGAATGAGGTCGTTAAGCGTTAAAGCGGAGCCTGAAAGAAGAATTGCTTTTTTTGGCATGCTGAAACCCGTTGATGGTTTTTCGAGCATGATAGGGGAGCGGGTGTAAAGTGCAAGAAAAAAAACGGGCTCCTCGCGGAACCCGTTTTTCAAGCTTAATGTCTCACAGATGCCTGTGATTAAGTCTTGTTAGATGGTTGCTGGACCTTGGATTGCGATAGTCGGGTGGACGACAACGCCAAGAGCCAGTTTAACGATATCCAGAGAAACGGAAAGAGGCAAGATGGCAGCGTGCGTGATGGAGGTCACAGAGCCATAGATGCTGTTTTTCAGGTTGTTCCAGTTCGCCTCAAGATTGAAAGGAAGCGTTGCAAGGGACTTGAAGATGTTGACAACGCTGTAGATGATGTTCAGAGCGATTTCTACGATTCTGAAAGGGAGAGTGATTGCGTATTCGGCAACGCGCACTAAAGTGACAGCTCTTCCGGAGAAGGAGAAGAAATTGTTCCAGTCTGGTTTAGTAGTTACCATGGGTTTCTGGATCAACTGCTCGAAATTTTCGCTGATGCTTCTGACTGCTTCAAAATTTTTTAATACGGGGGCATTAATAGTCATTTTGTGTTCTCCTTTTAGATATTAATGGTTAAATTTCTGTCGGCTCGAAGCGAATGCCTATCCATGGGTGGACAAGTATCGATCCAAGATAGCGTACAATCTCCAGCGCAAACGCGAAAGGCCTCAAGGCAAGCCCGAAGGCGGAGCCGAAGGTGTCTTTGATCCGGGAGATGAAGTTTGCCCGGACACGCTCGGAGAAGGCAAAATTCAAGATGTCGAGCGTCGTTTTGAAGACCTGCGCAATCAGGACGATGATATGTTTGACGAGGCGGAAGGGTTCGCGCATAACCGAGATTCCCAAATGGACGATCGAAACGCCTCTTCCCCTGAAACTGGTAAAAGAGCGCAATGCTTCATCATCTGTTCGGAGCGGCCTTGAGATAATTCTTGTTCCCTGGCTTAAGCTATCCCAGATGTCGAAGTCGAACCTGTCACTCTGTTCCTCTTTAGCTAACCACAAAGAGTTTTCTTGAATCATACTGTTCCTACATCTTATTAAATTAATATGTTATGGAGGTAAATACCTCTTTATCCCAATGCGGGCTTGGCTCCGATCGCGAGTGAGGGATTGATCGCAAAGCCGCCAAGGAGGCGCAGGCTGTCTAACGCGAATGCGAGCGGCCTGATTCCAAGGCCCAGCCCGATGCCGATAAGAGCGCTGACTTTAATAAAAAATTCTTCTCGTGCTTCTACAGAAAAAGCAAAATTGAGCGCGTCAAGCGCCGTCAATGCTGAGAGGTATACTAACGCAATGATGTTTTTTACGGTCTGAAAAACTTCAGAGATAATGGAAAAAGTCAGGTGA
The DNA here is from genome assembly GCF_900000175.1 of Estrella lausannensis. Lineage (NCBI taxonomy): Bacteria > Pseudomonadati > Chlamydiota > Chlamydiia > Parachlamydiales > Candidatus Criblamydiaceae > Estrella > Estrella lausannensis. The sequence goes on along the minus strand of NZ_CWGJ01000015.1, from coordinate 28,879 downwards.
TATAAGCAAACAAAGCGCCCTCTCCAGCTTGTAAAGGAGGCATCTTTGACCAGATCATCAGTGACGAGGGGCTTTGAAAACACCCTGTAGAATTGGCTGAAGCTGTCTTGGATGTCATGCTCGAATCCAGGACTCTTCTCCAGATCCGCATCCCAGTATTTTGTTTTCTCAATCATGTTGCTAGTTTATAGTTTTAATTAAGATGCAACATTTTACCAAAAAAGAGTTATGTGGTCAATTTAGTTTTCTCAGTCTCTCGGGTTCTCTCTAAAATAAAAGCGAGATATTCTAATTATAGCGAAAGTATCTCGAAATTTGGCATGCGGTCTTTCTCTTTGTTAAAAACAAATTGCTAGGAACCTTCGGTTAAAATTATTTGGGCGCCGAATCGAAGCGGATGGCAGCCGCCGGAATTAACAGACCGACAAAAAGTTTGATGATATCCAGAGCATACGTGAGGAGGCGAAGGGGGAGAGCCCCAATGCCCGAAAGCAGATTGCGCCCGGCTTTTTTGGCAGATTCAAAAGGATGTTCTTTAAACAGACATTCGATCGACCTGCGGATGAGAAGGATAATGCGTTCGGCGATAATAAATAGATTTTTTAAAAACCGATAGGGTTCCCGGATGAGGGTGTGGCAGAACTGGAGCAGAATTACACCCCTTCCTCTGAACGAGCCAAATTCGGCAAACTCTCCGTGCGTTGTCGCGAGTGGTCTTGAAGAGATGCGGCGCAGTTGTTCCTCGGAAAGACTATCTATCTCTGTCATTTTGGCGATAGGGTGGATGGCATTCATGAAGTCCTCTTCATATCCTGGTTTTTACTGGTGACATACCGACACTGTCTCGGAATTTGGGAAAATTTCGGTGTATAGGCAAATTCAGAAGCGAAGCGTACAGGGTTGAGTTTTAGTACGTGCTACTAGAGACTGTCTACCAGCCGAAACCGTATGATTTGTTTGCCAAATTATGAGACACTTTCGGTATCATCGCTGTGCAGTCCAGCCTGTGCCCAAATGCGGTGAAATGTAGATAGATTAAGCTTTATACCGAAATTGTCTCAAAATTTGTTTTTTGGCAAAGAGAAAGCTCTCGCGATTGAATGATCACAAGCCACCTAATATTAGAAATATAAGGTGGCTTGTGATCATTCAATCCCGAGGCTTTCTCAAAGTATACCGAAATTGTCTCAAAATCCCAAATTTTGAGACACTTTCGGTATAAGTTCAATAGTAAAAGAAAGATAAAGAAATTCTTTACTCCCTTTCCTTTTTGGCGAGTAAAGCGAGGAAAAGAGGGATTTCATCCCGTGCCTTATCTTCTGCTTTAGCCCGTCCGCCTTCGCTTTTTTTGTCCGAGCACCACTCCTCGATTTTTTCGATGATAAATCCATTTTTCAATAAAATGGACGAGAAGTAAGAGAGGGAGTGATGGAAGGTGAAGGTCACCGGGGATTTCTCTTTTTTGCTCGGATGTGTCTCGACCGGGATTTTCAAATCGCCCATATAGGCATCGATCCGGCGGTACTGGATTTTAGCCTTTTCGTCATAGCCCCAGGAGCTTTTTCTGGGCACACGAAAACAGGGGTGATTGAGCACTAAGAGCAGAAGACCGCCTTTGACTAGAGAGAGGGAGGCGTGCTTTAGCACCGATGCTTGATCTTCCATGTTCTGGATAGCCAAAACAGATGCGGCATGTGTGAAACTTTCCCGCGGGATGGGGTAAGGTTTGGTGGCGTCGTGGTGAATAAATTGGTGCTCTCTGTCTTTTGCCAGTTTTCTCGCTTCGCTGATCAGGCTTTTGGAAAGATCGAGGCCGCAGTAGCCCACAGAGTGGGGGATGGCGCGCGACAGGATGCCCTGACCGCAGCCGATATCCAGTAGCTTCGGGTTTTCAAATCGGGAAAAATCCAGCAGCGGAATCCCCTTGGGAAGGATGATATGACTGTGGTAGTAGTGGCCTTTTTCACCGACCGCTTTCTTGTACCAATCGCTTGAATTTTCCCAGGATGTATCCTTTTTAAGCATGATGAGTTCCATTTTTCCCATAATCATGCAAGGACTGGCGATAAAAGTCGAGGAGGAAGGCCGGGTTGACAGATTATCAAGCTAGGCTCTATACCGAAATTGTCTCAAAATCCCAAATTTTGAGACACTTTCGGTATAATTAACCCCAAAGGGACAATACCCCATGACAAGCATCCCTAAAAATCCGCTTGAATCCGGCATGATGGCAGCCCTGAAAGAGGTGAATAATTTTTCAAAACGCCACGAAGAGATCCGTTCCCATAAGGGAATTTTCAAAAGCGATGAGGAAACGGAAAAAAAATTCGATAGCCTGCTTAATAATCTGATGGAGCTTCGAAATGCCCTGCAAGACAGCAAGGCGATTAAGGGAAAGGCATCCCGAGTGATCGATGAAGAGATGAGAGAAAAAATCGCAAGCGCCCTCTCCTTTTTCGAGAGCCCTTCCAAGATTAAAAGGCGGGAGGAGAAGATGCGCGTGTTACAGGGAACCCTTTTTTGGGAGAAGCTTTTTGGCTTTCAGACGCTGCTTGAAAATTTGCAGGACGAACGCCTGAAAAGGGGGAGACGCGTGGAGCGGATCGATAATTCGGGTTCGGGAAAGCAGGGGGGATAAGAGTGAGACTGGAAAGCTCTGCCTTTAATGGCGGCCAGCCGATTCCTGAGCGCTACACTTGCGATGGGGAGGATGTGTCGCCACCCCTGCAGATCAGCGATGTGCCGAAGGGGTGTAAAAGCCTGGCTATGTTTGTTGACGATCCGGATGCTCCTGTCGGGACGTTCGATCACTGGATCGTATGGAATCTGCATCCGAAGACTAATGATTTGGCCGAAGGAGTGTCCCTTCCTCACGAAGGGGAGAACGGATTTGGAACCGTAGGCTGGCGGGGGCCTTGTCCACCGCGCGGTTCACCTCATCGGTATTTCTTTCGCCTCTACGCCCTTGATACGATGCTGCCTCTTAGAGAGGGAAGCAATAGAGAGGAGGTAGAAGAGGCTATGGAAGGGCATATTCTTGAGAAGGCGGAGCTGATGGGAACTTACAGGCGCAAGTAGAAGGCCTGATAGAAAAGAAGAGCATTGATGCTCTTTCCGTCTTTGATCTCTCCGGTTCTTACCATCTCGAGTGCTTTTTGAAGGGGATGGATCTCCACTTCGATCTCCTCCGACTCATCCAGCTTTTGCGCTGTTTTGATTAGACCTTGCGCCAGATAGGCATCCATATTTTCGTTTGTGATGCCGGGACTTGTGAAAAAGGAGGTTAGCAGCGTGAGCTTTTTTGCGGTGTAGCCCGTCTCTTCTTCCAACTCTCTTGCAGCCGTCGTAGCCGCCTCCTCGCCCTTCTCTTTAGTTCCCGCCGGAAGTTCCAGAAGTCTTTGACCGACGGCAAAGCGCTGGTTGCGGATCAGAAGGACATCGCCGTTATCAAATAGAGGAAGAATCACCACCGCGCCGGGATGGGCGATATACTGCTTTTTGAATGTTTTGCCGCTGGCAGTCTCGACATCGAGAGCGCGGACATCAAAACGGAGGCCGTGAAAAACAGTCTTTGAATTTTCTAGAGGATCGTGCAGCATGAAGAAATCGTAACAGAAAAGAGAATGATGATGAATAAATTTTTTCAGATCGAAGGTGTCCTTTTCGCCTTGGCTTCGGTGATTCTGGGGGCATCGTTCGCTCATCGCCACAGCACTACAGATCCCAAAGACTACGAAGCGCTGCAGACAGGTTTGCGTTATCTGATGGTGCATTCCGTCGCTATTTTTTTTGGGGCGTCCGAACCCGCCCTGCAGGGATGGATCGGCCTTGCCGGCTTAAGCTTGATATCACTTGGGATTTTTCTTTTTTCAGGGAGCCTTTTTATCGTCACAAGGATTAGGGGAACCGCCTTGCGCTACGTAACTCCCGTTGGAGGCTCCATCTTGATCTTGGGATGGATCTTTATCCTCTGGGCGGTTATGATTTCTTGAAAAATAATACCGAAAGTATCTCAAAAATTGGCATGAGAGCATTCTCTTTGCCAAGAACCAATTTTTTTGAGGCGCTTTCGGTATACACCCCCTTAAGTTGAAATGACAGTTGTTTTAAAACCGGGCCGTGAAAGGCCGATCTTAATGCGCCATCAATGGATTTTTTCCGGTGCTATTGAATCGATAGATCTCGACGAGGAGGGAGGCATCGCCAAAGTCTTGGACAGCCACGGCGCCCTCTTAGGTCACGCCTACTTCAACACCCGCTCCGATATCACGGGCAGGATGGTCTCTTTTAAAGATGCCGATCCGCTCGAAGCTATCATGAAAAAGGTGCGAGAAGCGGCGGATTTACGCAAGACACTCTTCGATACCAAGCAGACGAATGCTTTCCGTGTCATCAACGGGGAAGGCGACGGACTTCCCGGCTTTGTAGCCGATCTCTACGGCTCGATTTTGGTTGTCCAGGTGGGAACGCTTGGCATGGAAAAGTTGAAAGACAGCCTCATTGAACAGTTAAAAGAGATATTTCCCATCACCTGCGTTTTTGAGAAATCGACAGCGCCGGCCAGGAAAAAAGAGGGCTTGACACCCAAGGAAGAGGCTCTTTTCGGAGAGCTCCCCAAGGAGTGTGAAATTCTCGAAAACGGCCTCTCTTACATCGTCAATATCAGGGAGGGGCAGAAGACAGGATTTTTCCTCGACCACCGGGAGATGCGGCTTAAGGTGCGCTCGCTCAGCAAAAACCGCCGCGTGTTGAACTGTTTTTCCTATACAGGCGGGTTTACGGTGTCTGCCCTTGCAGGGGGAGCCTGTCTTGCCGACTCTGTCGACGCCTCGAAAATGGCTGTCGCGACAGCTGAGCGCAATGTGAACCTGAATGGATTGAAGGCGGAGGGGTCGCGTTTTCTTAAAGCCGACGCTTTTGATTTTCTCAAGTTGGATCCGCTTGACTACGATCTTGTCATCTTAGATCCACCCGCGTTTGCCAAGAGCCGCGGCGAGGTCAAAGGAGCTCTCCGGGGCTATCGTGAGATTAACAGGGAAGCGATGCGCAAAATGCCGGACGGGTCGCTCTTGCTCACTGCCAGCTGTTCGTACTATGTCAACGCCCCGCTGTTCGAGCAGACAGTGCTGCAGGCGGCGCTGGATGCCGGACGTGATGTCCGTATTGTCGGTCGGCATATTCAGGCACCTGACCATCCGGTTAATCTTTACCACGAAGAGAGCGACTACCTGAAGAGCCTGCTTCTCGTGCTGCATTGATAATCAGGGAAAGTAAAAACCATACCGAAAGTGTCCCGAATTTTGAGACACTTTCGGTATACTTAAGAATTTTCGTTCTCACTCGCGCCTTGCCTCTCGGCAATGGTCGCTCGCTCTGAACAAAAATTCTTAAGGCCCTCCTGGCCAAATTTCCAATTCTTCAAGTTGTTTCGGTATAGGTGATTGTTTATTGACGAGTCACCTAGTTGATTTCACCGCGGCCTACTACTCAAAAGAGGCCAGGTCTTCGATGGCCGTGGGGTCTGCCAGCGTGCTGATGTCGCCTATCGAATCGAGCTCCTTTCTTATAATTTTCCGAAGGATGCGGCGCATGATTTTACCGGATCTTGTTTTAGGAAGTTTTGAAGTAAAGTGAATTTTGTCAGGAATGGCGATGGGTCCGATCTCCCGGCGGATGTGTTCTTTGAGTTCGCCCTCCAATTCTTTGCTCGGTTTCGCGTCCGCCACCAAGGTCACAAATGCGCATAGCGCCTCTCCCTTGATATCGTGAGGATAGGAAACCACGGCCGCTTCAGCGACGGCTTCATGGCTCACCATGGCCGATTCCACTTCAGCAGTGCCTATGCGATGACCCGAGACGTTAACGACATCATCTATACGTCCGAGAAGCCAAAAATCCCCGTCCCCATCTTTCCGACATCCGTCGCCTGTAAAATAGGCCCCCTTCACCTGCTTGAAGTACGTATCGATAAAGCGTTGATGATCGCCCCAGGTTGTGCGCATGATTCCTGGCCATGGCCTCATGATGCAAAGATTGCCTCCTTCGTCGATTCGGCACTCCTCTCCGCTGTCGTCGATGATTTTAGGTTCAACACCTAAGAATGGCTTGCTGGCGCTGCCGGGTTTTAGAGTGCTGATACCAGGAATAGGTGAAAGCATAATCGACCCAGTCTCTGTTTGCCACCAGGTGTCCACCACGGGGCATTTACCTTTTCCGATGACTTGGTGGTACCACATCCAGGCCTCGGGATTAATGGGTTCACCGACAGATCCCAACACCCTGAGAGAGTCAAGACGGCAGGAGTTTGGCCACTTCTCACCCTCTCGCATCAGGGCACGAATCGCTGTGGGAGCTGTGTAGAAAATGGAGACACGCCATTTATCGATGACTTCGAAAAACCGGGCAGGGGAGGGGTAGGTGGGGATGCCTTCAAACATTACCGAAGTGGCCCCGTTGGAGAGAGGACCGTAAACGACATAGCTGTGTCCTGTAATCCATCCCAGGTCAGCCGTGCACCAGTAGATGTCATCCTCCTTTAAATCAAACACAAGCTTGTGGGTCATGGAAGCTTGCAGGAGGTACCCTGCCTGCGTGTGGACGACTCCTTTGGGCTTTCCTGTTGAACCTGATGTGTACAGAATGAAAAGAGGGTCTTCGCTGCGAAGTGCTTCCGCCGGAGCGCCTTCTTTGATGGAACGGAGTTCGTCATCTAAAAAGTGGTCTCTACCCTCTTTCATAGGGCATCGATCATTCGTCCTTCTGTGGACGATTACCCTTTCAATCGTCTCTGTTTTCAACAGGGCTTCATCTAAAATTTCTTTCAGGTGAATTGTTTTCCCGCCGCGGAGGGCGACATTCGATGTGACGGCAAGCTTGCAACCGGCATCCTGAATGCGATGAGAGAGTGATTCAGCACTGAATCCGCCGAAAATTACGGAGTGAACAGCGCCGATCCTTGCCGCTGCAAGCATGCCGATGGCAAGTTCAGGAACGCAAGGCATGTAAAACGCGACACGGTCGCTTTTTTCGATTCCGCGGGATTTCAAAAGGGCTGCAAAGCGCTCGACTTCGAGCAAAAGCTCCTTATAGGTGAAGGTGCGAAACTCCTCTTCTTTCTCTCCTTGCCATATGAGGGCCAGCTTGTTCTCTCTTTCTGTTCCCATATGCCTGTCAAGGCAGTTGAATGAGACGTTGATTAGCCCATCATCAAAAAAGCGGTGCCACACATTATTTTTATCGGGATCCCATGCGTATTCCATCCCTTTCGTGGGTTTTTGAAACCAAGCGAGCGACTCTGCCTGGCTAAGCCAAAAGGTATTTTGATTCTCGATGGAAGCCTGATAGAGTTTTTCAAACTCCTGAGCGGATGAGATGCCGTCTCCTTTTTTATAGGAAGAATTGGGCGGAAAGACGCGAGTTTCGGTCATGAGATGGGATACTGTGGTACTCTCTTCTTTCATTCTGTAAGCCTATCTTGTTGTGTGTTTGGCCTAACCCTTTTACCGTTAACGCTCTCTGAAAGTCTGTGCTATGCCGGGAGCATCTCAAGCATCAGGGCTTTGGTTTAGAGAAGCTTTCGGTATATACCGAAAGCAAACCCATAATCTCAAATTTTTGAGTTCACTGCTTTATAAAAAAATTAATGACCAAAGAAATAAAACCTCTCCTGACACTATTTTATGCAGGTTTTGCAGCTTGGTGAGCGGCTGCCAGTCCGTGGGGAAAATTTCAGCGAGATGCGCTATTAGGGAAGATCTCAGTCGGGAAAAAAGACTTGTGAATTTTTTCCCGTAACTGTATACGATTTGGCAATCATTATCTGTTTGTAAAAAAAATGGCAAAAAAGGTTTGGTTTTTGTCCATTTTAGGTTTCTTTGGAACAAACGTTTTGATTCCTCTTTTGGGGTCGATAGCAGCCCGCGTATATTGACTCCAAAAAATGAATTAAAAATTGGTTGAAATAATCCTCAAAATCCAAATTCGTTAACAGCTCTCTTAGAGCCCGTCTTAAAATTCAAAGCATACTGATTTGAGTGCGTGGGCAGTCTCTAAGGAGTTCAATAATATTAATTTAAAAAATAAGGATTTGCGTATGCAGTGTCCAGAATGTGGTTCAGAAGCGTTCAAAAAGAACGGTTATACTAGGCATGGAAAGCAGAACCACAGGTGCCTTGACTGCGGCCGGCAGTTTTCCTGCGATGAAACGGAGGATACTCATCCAGAGGTGAATTCGGATCTTGGCAACGAACAAAAGAATAGAGAAATTCAACTCATTTCATAAACTCGCAAGATAAGTCCCTCTAATAAAAAAAGCTAATCGCTGGCACTCATAAGTCGCTGGCGATTAGCTTTTTTTTTACCTTTCATCGATCGATGGCAGATCTCGGCGCGACGGCATTTGCTGCGACAGCTTTCTCTTTGCCAAAAACCAAATTTTTAGGCACTTTCGGTACATCAACAGGAGGCCAATTCGTTAACAGTCTCTAAACAGCGACCCCTCACACAACTTATGTTTTCAAGCATGCGAATCGCCTTCGTCAGGCAGATATGGAAAGGGCCTTTTCATCACGCCTTTCCAGATTTGATCTACTTCCAGGGGAGATATTTTGTCTCACTGCGCCAAGCTGAGACGCACTTCAGTGCCAAGAGTAAAATCCTCATCCTCACCTCCACCGATCTCGTCCAATGGGCTCAGGCTGCCGAAATGGCTCTCCCTGGGCATGATCTTAGGGATCCCAAGCTTTCCATCGTGCCGGACGGCAGGTTGATGCTCAATATGGGCTCTTTGGACATCAATTCGAAAGGAGCCCTGGGTTCGTTTGTCTCCTTCAGCAAAACGGGCTTTACATGGACATCACCCCATTCGATCCTTGAAACGGGAATGTGGCTGTGGCGTATCACATGGCACCAGGGAAAGGGTTACGGAGTCAGTTACCGTTTTTTTGATCCGTTGAAAAAAGAGTTGGAGTGGATCGTTGATCTTCATCAAACGGACGATGGTGTCTCCTTTCATAAGATCGCTTCCCTGAATGTGAAGGGGCATCCCAATGAAGCTACTGTTCGTTTCGACGATGAAGGTAGTATGTGGATTTTGATTAGAAGAGATAAAAATTGGAAGAGCAAGGCGGTGCTTTTAAGAGGAAGACCGCCCTACCGGGAATTTCACCATCTCCCGCTAAACAGCTATCTGGGGGGGCCTAATTTCTTGGAAGTGAAGGGGCAGTGGATTGTCGCCGGCCGGTTTGTCAGCATCAATCCTTATGGCATTTTTGAGAGGATGGGCATTTCTTTACTTTCACATGGCAAAGTTGGGGTGCCGCTCTTTCTTCCCGGAACGGGCGATCTTGGCTATCCAGGCATGGTGTGGAATGAGGAAAGACTGCTTGTCTGTTATTACGCCTCAGAGGAAAACCTCTCTTCGATCTATCTCGCAGGAATCGAACCTGTGTAGGTGCTCCAAGCATCTTAAAATCTGTGGTTTAGACTTGAGTGCTCTCTTTGATAAATTCTAAGTTGTCCAATCCATAAGGTTTTTGTAAGAGGGATCTTTGAAATGAAAAGACCTCCGGAATTTCAGTGGATGAGTTCCGGAGGTCGGTTGAGAGCGCTTTAGACTTACTCTCCTGAAGCTTCTTTGGAATCTTCAAGAAGAAGCTGTATTTTTTCTTCAGCTTCTTTGATGGCGCTGTCTTTATCTTGCAGGTCTTGGTTCAGCTGATCAATTTTGGAAGAGAGCTGCTCATTATTCTTTCTCTCCTCTTCAAGTTGCTGGGTGAGGGCATCAAGGCGCTCCTGCAACTTTTCTTTTTCCATTACCGAATGGTCGAGATCCTTTCTCATCTCATCCATGTTGGCTTTGATCTGCTCGGAATCGGCAACAAGAGACTCTTTTCCCTGTTTGATCTGTTCTTGGGCTTGAATAGCTTCCTCAAGAAGGGCTGACAGAGTTTCTGTTTTTGCTTTCTCTTGCTGATGCAGAGCTTTCGTTTTTGTCAGCTCCTCGACAAGCTCATCTGCCCTGGCTCTTTCTTTTTCCTGCTCTTGATAAGACTCCTTAATTCTAAGGTGGAGCTCTTCTGCTCTTCCCCGCTCGGAATCTTGCTCAGTCAGCGCAGCCTGCAGCTCTTCTACTGCCTGTCTTGCTTTGGCTTGCTGCTCTTGTTGCTGGGCCAACGCTTCTCTTAGCTCAACGCTAAGAGCCGCCTCTCGCTGCGACAGCTCTTCTTTGGCATCTGTGAGACGACCGAGCATCTCTTCAAGGGAGTCTTTAATTTTGGTCTCGGCGTCGAGCATCGATTGGGCTTCGGCGAGCTTCTCCTGGATCTGGGCGTGTTCCTTCTCCAGCGATTCGGCTTTTTTCTCTGCTTCTTTCAGGCGCTCTTCCAGATCCTTGGACTGCCCTTTCTCTATTTCTTGATTATGAAGGGCTCTGTCAAGTTGGTCTTCAAGAGCGTTTGCCTTTTGTTCTTGGGCCTCGCGGTCCGCCTTAACCTCTTCCAATGTCTGCTTCAGAGACTCTTTCTCTTCAGTTTCATCGGCAAGCTGCTTTGACAGGGCTTCTATTCTTTCGTGGAGCCTAGACTCTTGGTCCATTGCGATTTTGCTTTGGTGCTCGCTTAGGTCATCCTTATGCGCAAGATAGGTATAGAGGCTGACGACACCCTCTTCCGCCTCCTTCAGTTTTTGCTGGAGGATGCTTGTGCTTTCCTGATACTGGTTTAGGGCTTCTGTTTTTTCTTTCGACGAATCAATCTCATCCGATAACTCTTTTGACAGTCTCTCGATTTCCGCTCTTGCTTTTTGCAGGGCGTCTTGGTGATCGTTCAGCTCTTCCAGCAAAGCGGCGCGCTCTTCGGAGGTACGCGAGTGGTTTTCTTTCAGGCGTTCCTCATAATCGGCCGCTTCTCTTTCCGCTTCAGCAATTCTCGCTGCAAGTTCATGGATTTTGCTGTCTTTATCTTCGACGGTTGCAGCGAAATGAGAAGGCGCTATCAGCTCTTTTTTCAATATTTCCAGTTCGGCTACGCGCTGTTTTGCTTCCTTCAGCTCATCCTGAAGCTCGTTGATCGACGCCTGATAGCTTGCGATTTTTTCCGGGTTGATTTCTTGTACTTTGGTCTGAAGTTCTTGCAGCTTTTGATCTTTTTCATCATGCAGTTCGCGTGCTTGTGTTAGCGTGAACTCCTGCTCTTCAATTTTCTCTTTGAGTCGCGATGCGTTCAGTTCTTCTTGGTAGAGGCGTACGCTCATATCAAACAGAGCACTTTCCAATAGGGTGCTCTTGTCTTTTTTCTGGGAAGAGAGATTCTCCAGCGTATTAACGAGGTCTGCAGCGTAGTTGTTTTCTAGCTTGAGCCTTTCTTTGAGATGCTCGATCGTTCGCAGCAGCTCTTCTCTTTCCTGAGCGTATTGGGCCGCTTCATCTGTAAGTTGCTCTTTTGCACTCGCTTCTGTGAGTAATTTTTCCTGGGCTTCTTTCAGGGCGTCTTCGAGGCTGCCAATTTTAACAGATGCATCTCTCAAATCCTCTTCCACTTTTCCGAGGCGTCTTAAGTTGCTCTCTTTTTGTTCGAGAGCGCTTTTAAGCGAGGAAGCCTCTTCTGCCAGTGCTCTCGATCTCGACTCCTCTCGGTGCAGGAGTTCATTTTTCGCTTCGATCTCTTCGCTTTGCCTTCTCAGGTTGTCGAGAAATACCGAGGTCGCATTTTCAAGTTCTTTTCTTTTTGAGCTTAAGGCTTCGTCTTTCATCTCGAGCTCTTGACTGAGAGCCTTAACTTCCAGCTGCGCGTTTTCGAGTGCCGTCTCCAGGGAGGCTACTTTCTGTTTCAAGACTCGTTCGCTAGAGTAGCCACGCACCATCAAATCGGCTTTCAGTTGTTCGAGCCTGTCACGTGTCGATTTCAGTTCTGCCTTCAGGATCTGGATTTTTTTTGCCTGCTCAATTCTCTCCTTCTTCAGGAGAGTGACTAAAGATGCCTCATCTTCATCTTCGTCACTATTGTTCAGGGAAGCGACATCTGTGCTGTGCAGTATTGTCAAACTTTTTTCCTGCGTTTCCATTGAAAAGAGGTTTGGCTTGAAGAAGGGGGAAAGAGTGAGTGCTGCGATCATGGATGCTGCAAGTGTGGTTATGATCCTTATCGAGCTTTTGCAGCTTGCTTTGAGAACATTGATGCGTTTTTGGGAAAATATGTTCCTGAAAATTGCGCGCGGAGATTGCTTGTGACTATCCATGAACTCTGAACCTTCCTCTAGATTGTTTCTGTCTCATACGAGAACGTTTTCACAGGTGACTTAAAATTGGTCTTCAGGACTTCCGCAGCATTTTTCTACTGCTTCCTTTATACCGAAAGTATCTCAAAACTTGGGATTTTGGCTTTGAGAAAGCCTCGGGATTGAATGATCGTAAGCCACCTTATATTTCTAATATTAGGTGGCTTGCGATCATTCAATCGCGAGAGCTTTCTCTTTGCCAAAAACCAAATTTTGAGACACTTTCGGTATAGTTATGTCGAAAGTGTCTCGAAATTTGGCAGATGGGGTCTTGAGAATGCTTCGGGATTGAAAGAGTGTAAGTCATCTATCATTGGAAATATGAGATGACTTGCAATCCTTCAATTTTGAGAGTTTTCTCTTTGCCAAAAACTAAATTTCGAGACATTTTCGGTATACCTACTCCTGAAGGCGAATTTTAAATTCCAGTAAGCTGCCGATTAAGCTTTCTTTATCAATGAGTGCTTAATTCAAATTAAGGTTCTTTGTTATCAACCATTTTTATTGCGCCGTTTAAAGCTAAGGCGTTGACAATACGCACTTCTGATCCGATTTAGCCACAACTTTGCGGATGTACAACTCATGAAGTTGACCCACAGACAGTCTTTAACCGGCTGCAATAGCTAAAATGATGACGCGCAACATTTAAGTTTGGATACATAACTTTTTTTTACATAAAAAAACAAGTATAAACTCAATAAAGTTTTCGAGGGTTTGGCAGGGGGCCGCAAGCCTTAACGCCGGTTCGTCGCTGAATTGAATCGCAGGGATCGAAAAATTCCGAAGGCTCATCATACGGTTTCGTTTGGGGGCAGTCTCTGTATACCGAAAGTATCTCAAACTGTTTTGAATTTTTGGTGCGGCAGGTGCAAGTTGCTTGCTTAAAAAGCCGGCTCTTAGGCAGATTTTGAATTCAATTCTATATATACCTTAAGTGTCTCAAAAGTTGGTTTTGACAAAGAGAAAGCCTAACTTTTGAGATACTTGCGGTATTAGAGCCTGTCCAAGAATTGAAATCGTATGATTTGGTTGCAGTAATTGGCTCTATCGAGCAGCCTGATGAATAACAATGCATAGCTTTCAGAGCCTGTCCGCAAACTGAAATCATATGATTTGTTTGTGGACTGTCTCTCAGGCAAAGGCGACTTGTTACACATTTGTTATAGACAAAACTCCATTCGTTTAAAACCGGTCCTTTATGCCCAGTGACAAGACAAAACCGAACAGACTCATCAACGAGAAATCGACCTATTTGCAGCAGCATGCCTATAACCCGGTTGAGTGGTTTCCCTGGGGGCAAGAGGCTTTTGATCTCTCAAAGCGGCTTGATCGCCCGATCTTCCTCTCTATCGGTTACGCCACCTGCCACTGGTGCCACGTCATGGAGAAGGAGTCATTCGAAGACCCGGAAGTTGCTAAAGTCTTAAATGAAATTTTTGTGTGCGTCAAGGTTGACCGGGAAGAGTTGCCCGACATTGATTCCATGTATATGGAGTTTGCGCAGAGCATGATGTCCGGAAGTGCCGGTTGGCCTCTTAATCTGGTTCTCACCCCCGACCTCCACCCGTTTTTTGCGACGACGTATATGCCGCCCATCGCAAGGCACGGGATGCTTGGTGTTATCGAAATGGCAAAAAGGATCCAGACAATTTGGGAAGGCGAAGAACGGGAGGGTGTTACCCAAAAAGCGGAGAGAATAGTCGAGGTTTTCAGACAGAATGTCCATGTGAAAGGCGATGAGATTCCCGATGAGAATGTGATAGAAAATACCGTAGAGATGATCTACAAGCTCGCAGACCCCATCTGGGGAGGGATGCGCGGCAGCCCCAAGTTCCCGATAGGCTACCAGTATAACTTCATGACACGCCATGCGTGTCTCTCAAACGATAGCAGGCCTCTATTTTTCGTGCAGAGAACCCTCGAGATGATGCATCGCGGAGGTATCTTTGACCATCTTGGCGGAGGTTTTGCCAGATACAGCGTCGATGAGAGGTGGCAGATTCCGCATTTTGAAAAGATGCTCTATGACAATTCCCTGCTGCTCTCTTCCTATACGGAAGGGTACATGGCGACTAAGAATGAAGAGTTTAAAGAGGTCGCCCTCGAGACTGCAGACTACCTCTTGCGCGATATGTGGAACGACAAAGGTGGATTTTCTTCGGCGGAAGATGCTGACTCGGAGGGGAAGGAAGGGTATTTCTACACTTTTGACTACGAAGAGGTCATGCAGGCAATTGGCCAGGAGGAGGGCGCTCTTTTCGCGGAATATTTCGGCATTACGAAAAATGGCAACTTCGAAGGACGCAACGTTTTGCATGTTCAGATCCCGTTCAACGAATTTGCCAGCCATAAAGGAATAGAACCCGGTCTTTTGAAGGAGCTATTCAGCCTCCAGAGAAAGACGTTGTTTGAAATCCGCGACGCAAGAGTTCATCCGATCAAGGACGACAAAGTGTTGTCTTCATGGAATGGGCTGGCGATAGCTTCGCTCTCTGATTTGGGGCGAGTCTGCCAAAGAAAAGATTGCATTGAGTTCGCTGCCAAGGCGGCATCCTTCATCCTCGAGAATATGGTTCGAGACGACTCGCTTTACAGGCGATGGAAAGATGGGGAACTTAAGTGGCCGGGTGGCCTTGATGAGTATGCTTATTTTATCAAGGGACTTCTCTCTCTCTTTGAGGCGACGCAGAACACCCGTTGGCTGGTATCCGCCATTAATTTTGCCGAAGTGGTGAAGGAGAGGTTCAAGGAAGAGGGGGGAGCATTTTTTCAGACGGAGGAAGAGACCAGTGTTCTCATCAGAAAGTGCCAGTTCGCCGATGGCGCAGAACCTTCCGGCAACGGTGTCCATGCAGAAAACCTGCTCCGTCTCTATCAGCTAACCCAAAACGCCGACTATCTCCACCAGGCCGAAGATATATTTAAGGCGGCAGCCAAATTCCTCGAGGCTTATTCTCCAGGGTATTGCTACCACGTCATGGCGCTTCTGCGATATTATGATCACGATGCCCCTACGATCATCGTTGCCTTGAATGAGAGTGAAGATTTTTATTTTCAGCTTAAAAAGACCATTTCAACCCTTTATATCCCCCACGCCCTAGTCTTGTTTATCAATGAGGATGACTCGCTCGGAGAGTGGTTGCCGATGATCCGGGGAAAGGAAGCTTTGCAGGGGAGGACAACACTCTACATCTGCCGTGAAGGGGTTTGTGAAAAACCCATCACAGACTTTGATGAAATGCTGCTGAGTCTGCATCGTCTTTAGCGCTGGCACTTACGTGCAGAGTGAAGTCAGCTCCTGAATCAATTTTCCGGATGGTCTTAAATTGGCTTCTTGAGTCAAAGGGTTGAAACTGAATAGGCCGAAGCGCTTTTTCCATCCCATGTTCCACTCGAAATTATCCTGCAGCGTCCACACATGAACCCGTGTGACATCGATGCCCCGGCTTTTGGCGAACGATGCCGCTCTTAGCGCTTTTTCGATAAATTCTTTTTGATCGTCATCTTTGGCCGCTGCCCCTGTTTCTGTAATCCATATAGGCTTTCCAAGCGCGTGGCACTCTTCGAGCGCTGTGGCAAGACCTTGAGGGAAAAAGCGGTAGGGCATATCGGTCATTTTTTCGTGGGGATAGCAGGTGCTGTCCATGATTTTAGAGGAGGGCTCCATCCTGATCAGGGGATCGGTATAATATTGCACGCCAAAAAAATCGAATTTGTCTTTGATGGAGTGCTCTTGAAAGAAGAGGTTGGCAGCTAAGGGAATCTGGAATTGGAACTGCCCGGTCCTGAAGAAGTCCATGACAGACCGGTGAGTAATCATCGTCAGATAATGGCAGGCAAGCTTCTCTAGCGGATTGTATGGACTGTAGGGCTTGAAGCGCAGGAAGTTGTGCGCAATGCCAATTTTGCCGGCACCATCAAGCGGCTTCAGTCTGTCGTATGTTTGACAATGCGCTTGCAGAAGATGTTTCAGAACAGAGCCGGTACGGTACGCGTCTTTAACTCCCGGGGGGTATTCTCCTCTGAAATACCCTTGAAAGGCGTATATCGCAGGCTCATTGAATGTTACCCACTCCTTGACCCAAGGTGAGAGCGCTTTATGTACCGTTTCAGCAAAGCCGGTGAAAAGGCCGATGTTATGCTCTTTTTCAAAACCGCCCTCCCTAAGAAACCAGGTCGGGTCGCTGAAGTGGTGCAAAGTGACGAAGGGCTCGATTCCTGCTTCTTTAAGTGCTTCGCAGAGGCTTTTATAGCGCTGAAGGGCTTCTTGGTCGATCAACCCTTTCTCAGGTTCGACCGCACTCCATTCTACCGAGAAGCGGTAGCGCTTTAAATTGAGCAGGCGGAGTTTGTCGATCAGATCTTGCGGCTTGCGCCAAAAATCTAACGAGCGTCCGGAGCGATCCTCGTCCTCTATACAGGGAGCGCCGCTCGGATGCCTGCTCTTTTCCCACTGGGCCCAAGAAGAATTGGGGAAGTTGTCCGCACCATTGACTTGATACTCGGACGTGGTGACACCGATCTCGATTTCATTGTCGATAGGCTGATTCCAGTCGGGATTTTTTTCAAAGGCGGCAAAAACGGTTTCATGATTGTTGCCCAAAAGTAGGCCGATGGCCTTTGCAACGAGCGCTAAAGGGAGTGAGAGAGCCAGAAGGAAGGCAAGCGGTAGGGTCTTTGTGAAAAATTGTAACGAGTAGAGGATCACTTTGCCTGCCGTATTCGCACCGCCGGCGGGGCCTTCCGAGGGGGCAAGGGAGGAGGCTAAGGCACGTAAATTCCAGCTGAAAAAGGAGACCAGGGTGTTCACGACTTTCTGCATAAACCGAAAGTATCGTAAAATTTGGTTTTTGGCAAAGAGAACGCTCTCTAAGATTGAGAGGTTGTAAGTCGCCTAATATTATAGAGATAACCTGGTTTCAGATGTTGTGGTTTGGGATTTTTATCAAATTATTTTTATGTTGATCATCCCTCGCTATCCCTGAAGCTTTAGGCTACAAAATCAGCATCGCATCCCCGTAGGAGTAAAAGCGCATTCTCTCTTCAATCGCCTTGGAATAGGCTTCCTTGATAAGCTCAGGGCCGGCAAATGCAGAGACAAGCATTAGCAGGGAGGATTCGGGCAGATGAAAATTAGTGAGCAGGGCATTTGTCCTTTTAAATCGGTAGCCTGGATAGATGAAAATATCAGTCTCGTGGCAGCCGGAGGAGAGCTGCCCTCTCTCATCGGCAAAAGACTCCAGTGTGCGGCAGCTGGTTGTGCCGACGGCGATCTCCCGGCCTCGACAGGCCTGGTTCAATGCTGACGCCGTTTCACTTGTAATCTCGCACCATTCGCTGTGCATTTTATGCTCACGGATGTCTTCGACCTGGACGGGGCGAAATGTTCCAAGCCCCACATGCAGCGTCACTTCAAAAAAGGCATTTCCCTTGTTTTTCAGGGCGCTCACCAGCTCGTCGGTAAAGTGCAGTCCCGCTGTCGGGGCGGCATTGGCTCCAACCCGGGAGGCAAAGGAGGTTTGGTAGTCTTTCTCATCCTGGGGGTCGTCGGCATCCCTCTGGATGTAATGGGGGAGGGGAATGTGACCCAAAAGAGAGGTTTGCTGCAGCACGTCGACCTCTTGCGGAAACTGCACAATTCTTGATCCGTCAGGCAGAGTGTCTAAGATTTGGCAATAGAAATGAGGTGAAAACTCGACGACGGTACCATGAGGCATTTTCTTTCCGGGGCGGACCAGAGCCTGCCATCTGCCTTTCGAGATCTCCTTGAGCAGGAACACTTCACATTTGCCGCCGGTGCCGGGCTTCATCCCAAGCAGACGTGCTTTGAATACTTTGGTGTTGTTGACAACAAAACGGTCATGGGGGCCCACAAGGGATAGAAGATCCCGGAAGATGCCGATGCGAATTGTCCCGCTGGATCTTTCGATCACCATCAATCGGGAGCTGTCTCTAGGAGAGGCCGGCTTTTTAGCGATGAGTTCTTCGGGCAGATGATAGGAGTAGCTTTTTAGTAATGTGGGGTCCATGGCAGATTTTTCATTAAATTTTTCGGAATCATCATAGCGGAACCTGTATGAAACATCAACGAAGAAAATATTTCGTTTAAAACTCTGTATTAGATGGTTGTGGTGAATGGAATCTCTTGCGAACCTAATTTTTGAGACATTTTCGTCCAGTCTGGCCTTAGCTAACTTTTGGAGACCTTCCACAAACTTAAATCGTATGATTTGTTTGCCGCATCTGGTATACCCTCCTAAAATTTGGGTCTTCTCCAAGCTAAAAAGCTCAAATTTAAGAGGCGTTCGATACAGTTTGGTCTTTCATGGACAAATGAACAAGGAGTGGTTGCATGTCAACTTATATCAAAACACTGGGCGGTAGTGTCTATGCTAAATTTAAGGAGGCCTCAAGCGAAGAGGAGGCAGGTACGATCAAGAAGAAAGGGCGAACTAAAACGAAAATAGATGGCATGGGCAACGACAATACGCACTTAGTGGGTATGGAAAGGTTTCAGCAAGAGAGTTTCCTTGTCGGCTCATCGTCATCCCCGTCAGACAGGTGGCCCGTAAAAAGTGTCTCTTCAAAGCAGGAAAGCCGCTGGCAGCGCCGGATTCCGCCTCTTGGCATCCACGATACGGTCATCGGTATCGGGTATGGGATGGTGAGCCTGCATGGATCGCCCAATTTTATGAGAGATGATGAGATCGTCAAGGTAGGAGCTATTAGCGGAAATAAAACCATCGATCCCGAGATCACAATACACCATTTGGAAAGCGGTAAGGCGATTCTTCAGCAGCAATCCATGAAAGGGGCTTCAGCGGCATCGGTTGCCATGTTGTTCTTAGACCACGGGCACCGCCCCGATTTACAAAAGCTGCGGCGGGCCAATTCGGGCGTCATTAAACTGCAGCAAGAGCAGGCTAAGCTCTTCGGTCTTAAGTTGGAGACAACTTTTGTTGGCAGGGAGCACGCCGTTTCCTCCCTCTCTTTACTTCTAAGGCAGGCCGGATCGGGGGTTGTCCGCCTCGAAGATCCATTGCTTGGGATTCATTACGTCGTTGTCGATGAGATTGCTGACAATTGGAGCTGGGTGCGGCTGCGCGATCCCTACCACGCGCTGGAGATGACGGTGACGGGCCTCGCTTTTTCGGAGCGTTTCAAGGGTGGAGAGGTTTTGCAGGTCATCTCAAGAGATGTAAGGGAAACTTAAGGATTGGAAAGGAAAAGAGCCTCTCTTGGGCAAGAGAGGCTCTTTTAAGTTAACGACCGGATCCCGGTGAGTAGCGGGTCATGGAGATTTCGGCGTCGGGGAACGAGTGGTGTAGAATTTCCGCGGCATCTTTTCCGTTGGCAGCCAGTTTTTTGGCATCGGCAAACGAGATGCGGGAGGGCACTTTACCGGCGTTTAGCAATTTTGCTTCTTGCGAGCGGGCAAAGTCACCTGAGAAGGGGGTTGAGACGCCTTCAAACGATCCTTTGGCTCCCAAAATCATGTAGCGGGTGTTGCGCACCGCTTCATGAACTTTTGTAAGATCGGTATTGGGGGGCAAACCACGGTAGCCCACCTGGTCGGCAGAGACGGCCCAGAAGGGATTGGCGGGATTTTCGGCGAGCGCATAGGCGTTTGTGCGCGCAACGATGGCGGCTGCGGCAATCAGCTCAAGCGGTTCATTTTCGCCTACCTCATCTGCCAGTACAGCGGTGAGCAGTTCTTCAAATCCGATGTTGTTGATCACAGAGAGCATACCCTCGACTTCATAGATAGTGATGCTTCCCTGATACTCTTTGCCATCGACTTTGATTGTGGTGGTGATGGTGTCGGGTACGATCATCAGCTGGTGTAAACCCGGGAAACCCTCGCTCCAGCGGAGGCCGTCCCCTTGATGGGTAACTTCGGCTTTTCTGCCCAGTTGTCTTGTCGCGATATGATCGCGGGTTCTTGGATCGTATATACGGTATTTGCCGTCGATGGCCATTTGGACAGAGGGTTTTTCTTTGACGATCATGATTCTGATCTCAGGCCTCTCGTCCGTTCTTTTTGAAAAATAGCTTTTCATCGTGTCCCAAAGTGGCGCTGCTTCGGCCTGTTGGCCTGCCAGCAGAGCGATAGCTGCTAGCGCAATCATCCTTTTGATCATATGAATTCTCCTTGCTTATACATATTTCATACTGAAATGAGCTCTATACTGAAAGTGTCTCAAAAATTGGCCTGAGGGCTTTGAGAAAGTCCTCGTGCCAAATTTTTAGATACTTTCGGTATCATTTCAGCTTATCCGTTCATTTTTGCATCTGTCGCTGGATAGACTCCAAATGCTGATAAGCTTTTAGAGTGGCCACCCGGCCTTTCGGTGTTCTTTTTATCAATCCCTGCATGATGAGGTAGGGCTCGAACACATCTTCTATGGTGCCGCTGTCCTCTCCGACAGCAACGGAAATCGTGTTCAGGCCAACCGGTCCTCCTTCAAAATCTTCAATGAGCAGAGTCAGTATTTTTCTATCCATCTCGTCAAGGCCCAGGAAGTCTATCTCAAGCATGTCCAAAGCATCCCTGACAGTTTCTTTGGGCAGCTTGCCGGCCGTACGCATCAGAGAGTAGTCGCGCACCCATTTGAGTAGGTTGTTGGCAATCCTCGGGGTTCCGCGCGCGCGGGCAGCGATTTCTCGTGCGCCCTCTTCGTTAAGGTCTGTGTTCAGAATGCGTGCCGACCGCAGAATAATCGGAACTAAGGCTTCAGGATTGTAGTAATCGAGCCTCAGCGAGAGTTGGAAACGTGAGCGGAGCGGGGCTGTTAAAAGGCCTTGCCGGGTGGTCGCCGCAGCCAGTGTAAAGCGGTTCAGCTTCACCTGGACGGATCTCGCCGCAGGCCCCGAATCGATCATGATGTCTAATGAAAAGTCCTCCATGGCCGAGTAAAGATACTCTTCGACCGATTTCGGCACACGGTGTATCTCGTCAACAAAAAGGATGTCTCCCTCTTGCAGGCTGGTCAGCACTCCGGCCAGGTCGCCTGGTTTCTCGATAGCAGGCCCTGATGTGGTGACCAGGTTGGTTCCCATTTCTTTGGAAAGAAGAGTGGCAAGCGTTGTCTTGCCAAGTCCCGGCGGTCCGGACAAAAGACAGTGGCCGAGCGCTTCGTTTCTTTTCCTAGCGGCTCCGCACATGACCATCAGGCGCTCTTTGACGCCATCCTGTCCCGTGAAGTCGCGGAAGGACTGCGGTCTTAGGGGCAGTTCAAAAACCACATCTTTTTTTGTGAACGTCGACTCGACGAAAGCGCCGCTCATGTCTGATCCTTGTCTTAAGCTGTACGGGAGTGACAGATTGATTCTAAGAGATTGAATACGGTGACTAATGTAGCCTTTTTTTAGCTCCTTGGCAAGAGGTCTCTTGCCAAGGAGCTAAAAAGAGGAGGCCCTGCGCTAACCGAAAATACCTAAAGCATTAAGAAATACAAAGATAATAAAGAGGGGGGCGACATAGCGGAAGCAAACAGAGAGGTAAACGCCGATCCATTTGTTTCTCTTGATCAGTCCGCCGTCTCCGGTCTCGATTTCCTCGAGCGCGCCTTTGACGCCCCAGAGGTAGGCGACGCTTCCCACCGCCAGAAGACCGCCGAGCGGTATCAGGATGTTCCCGCAGAGAAACTCCATGAACTCAAGGAAGGGTTTGCCAAAAAATGTCGTGTCTTTAAGTAAACTGTAGGAGAGGGCTGAGGGGATGCCGAGGAGGAGTGCTCCGGCGGCGACAACGACGGTTGCCAGGTGGCGCGACCATCCGAACTCGTCTCTGAGATACGCGATGCTAGGTTCCATTGCGGAGATTTCTGAGGTGAGCGCTGCCAGGAACACCAGCAGAAAAAAGATCAGCGCAATCAGATAGCCACCGGTCAGCTGACTGAAAACCCAGGGCAACGTGTGAAACACCAGGCTCGGTCCGGAGTCGGGCTCGATCCCTACTGAAAAGGCGATGGTGAAGACGGCGATTGCAGAGAGGATGGAGACGGCAAAGTCCATGCTTACCACAGGAATGCACGTTGTGAGGATATTCTCCTTTTTCTGGAGGTAGCTTCCATAGGTGACCATGGTGCCTTGCCCAAGACTTAAGGTAAAGAACGCCTGACCGAGGGCCGCGAGAATTCCCTCTCCTGTTAGAATCGACCAATCTGGCGAGAGTAAAAAAGCGATCGCTTCTTTAGCGTTGGGCATAAAAAGCCCCCTGACGACAAGAAAAATGAGGGTCAAAAACAGGACGGGCATCAAGATTTTGTTTCCCCTTTCAATCCCTTGTTGCACGCCGAGATAGAGCACGCTTGTGCAGAGGACGAGAAACAGGGAAAGGAAGAGGACTGTCCACCAGGGGGTGGATATCAGGGTTGTAAAGTGGGCGAGTGACGATTCGTTCGAGGTGAAGTGGTTCATCTGTCCGAAGAGCGCTTCCACCAAATAGCCGAGAACCCACCCGGCGACGACGCTGTAGAAGCTTGCGACTAAGAATCCGGTTAAGATGGTGAGTTTGCCGGCGTAGGCCCACCCTTTTCCACCTATCATCTTAAAGGCGCCGCTCGGGCTGGATTGTGCCCTTCTACCGAGGGTGATTTCGCTGATCAGAACGGGAAATCCGATTAGAAACAGGAATAGAATATAGACCATGATAAAGGCTGCCCCGCCGAATTTGCCTACCAGATAGGGGAAGCGCCAGATATTTGCCAGGCCGATCGCGGACCCGGCGACCGCCATGATAAAGCCAAGTTTTGAGCCCCAGGATTCTCTTTGCATTCACAGTCCGTTGGTTAAGTTGAAAATGTACCGAAACTTACGGAATATCCGCCCGGCAGCCGGCGTCCCGGCAACGAACAGCTAGAAAATTTCGAAAGTTGGATCGGAATGGGTATGATGCTACTGATTTTGCTCAATGATTTGCAAATGAAATTTGGCGGTTTTATATGTTTTATTTGATTTAATTTAATGTTTGTTTTAAACTTTAATATATTTTTAATTTCTTTTGTTTGATATCACAGAAAAGTTTATTTCGTTAACAAAAAATTAACATAAATTAAACAGTGTGTTAACGTAACTGTGGTTAAATAGAAGCTTCGGCTTGGAGAACGTTCCTCGCTAAAATTTATTTCCTCACCGGTAAGGAGGCACTACATGACTGAATCTGTCAACAACACCCAGATAATTCAGAAGAGCGAAGGCGCAGGCGGCGGCGATTACAACGACTGGACGCTCGAGAAACTTCTCTTTTTAGTTCATACCGAAAGATTGAAGCACTTGGAAGATAAGTCAGCCACCACTCTCGATTCCCTAACGGAAAGCCAGGATCAAGTCTCCAAACTCCACGACCTGATTGCCAAAATCAACGAGATTACCGACAAAGACGGCAAGATTAATGTCGAAAAAGGCTCCGAAGTGGAAAAGCTTCTGAAGGAAGCTGAGGAAATGGGGGTGAAAATCGCCAAGACAGACGGCGAGTTCACAGATAAGGAAAAGGAACGTCTTGTTGAAAACATCCGTCTCCAAATTGAGAATTTAAATGTCAAAAACGACATGATGCTGCAGGAAGTGACGCGCATCACCAACGAGCGCTATGAAATGTATCAGCTGACCCGTATGGCCCATAAGGTTCTTGATGAAGACAAGAAGAACAAAGCCCGGGCAATAAGGGGAGGCTAATGATGACGGCCGCTGCTGGTAGTCTTGCAAGCGTTGACGTGATCAAGAGAGAGCTGTTGCAGGCAATCGATCAAGAGTCGCTTGAAACAATCCGTCTCGCGAGCAAAGAGTTCAGCGAAGGGGCCTATGCCTACGCGTGGCACCACTATGAGGCGGGCCGCTACCAAGAAGCTTATGACCTGTTCGTTTTACTTGCCGCTTTACGAAATGGCGAGAAGAAGATCTGGATGGGGCTTGGGGCGACCGCGCAGATGCTCAAGAGGTATAAAGAGGCGACTGAAGCCTATAGCGTCGCCGCCCATCTTGACGAAGAGTTGAATGATCCCTATCCTCATTTTCATGCGGCGGAGTGTTTTTACACTATGGGCGATGTCAAGAACGCCTGGCGCGCACTCGAGGGAGCGCGAAAAGTAGCCGACAGATTAGAGGGAGAAGATCTTCTGAAGAGCAGAATCCAAATGCTCAGGAAGAGCTGGTATCCGCAGGCGAAGGCTCTGGCAAAAAAAATAAAGTAGCAGATTCTATCAAGAGGTTCCTATGTCAGCTCCTATAGATCAAATGAGAATACCGACCCTTTCCGTCCGCGACAGCAAGGGGCACGTCGAAGAGGACGCAAGGCGTGTTGCCGTCAATCCGCAGGCAGCGTCCTTCGCGTCAGATCTTGGCAAGACGCTCGACACTGTGAACACGCAGGCAAGCGCCGCCCTTGAGACTGTCAAGAGTGAGACAAAAACTGTTCTGTCAACGGTCGTAGAAGCCTCGAAAACATTTTACAGGCAGCTTTTCCCTGAAAAGAGCGTTCAGGCGAATGCAATTCCCAGGGGCCTGTCCAAACCCGACGTGCTGCCAACGATTCGTCAGAAGCCATCGATTGAGAGGCCAAGCCCGGTGGCGGAATATTCCATGTCCCAGCTGGTGAAGGCATCGGCGGAGTCTCCGATAGATAATGAGGTGATTGCCTCTGCCGGCCTGATCACAAGAGGTGAAGGCGGCGGCGCTCCTACGGAAGCACTTCTGATGAAGGCTATTTTCGCTGCCATGGGCAGACAGTCGAAGCTGCGCGAAGAAAATACAAAGACCAATCAGATCCTCATTCAGGACAAAGGCGATAAGCAGAAAAAGCTGATTGAAGAGTATATGGCGTTCAAAGATCGGGCCGAAAGCAAACAGGAGACAGCCGATATTTTAGGCTGGACAAGCTTTGGAGCCGGTCTTCTCGGAGGCGTTCTTGCGCTCGGCGGCATCATCGCCACGGTCGCCACGGGGGGAGCTGCCCTTCCTGTAGTTTTTGGAGTGGGTGCGGGCATTGCCGGCGCTGCGAGCGGTGGCTCGCAGATCGCGAGCAGCGTCTTGAATTACCAGAGTGAAAAAGATCAGGCTCAGGCCTTTGAAGTAAAGCAAGAGAAGGACCTGATCGCAAACAGCATGTCGGTTATGCTCCAGGATATGGAGTCGAACGACAACAGCATTGCCGCTGTTTGGGCCAAGATCGCGCAGGTGCTGCGCAACAAGCCGGATTTTTTTAGATAGAAGCAAATTTTGACCTAGCCCATTAAAAAGTTTCAGTCGATTTTTGGGGTAGGTTCTTATTAGACAAACGTACGGAGACAAATTCCCATGTCTATTACACAATTTAGTCATATTGGCAAAGCCCAGGATAGAGAGCAGGTCGTTCAGCAGTCGGCTGTCCAGCTGCCTGAATATCCTACACTGAAAGCGGTCGAAGACAGTTATCGCTCTCAGGCTGATGTCGCCTCCGGTAAGAGCGCGGCAGAGCTTGGATTCGATATGCTGAGCGCTGCCGGCGCCAAGCGAGAGGTCGGTGAAAAACCCAATCTCATCGATTCGGAGATCCAGCGCGTCAGCTTCGAAATCAGGGAAGAGAGTAAAAAAGAGAAGGCTAACTGGACAAAAATTGACTATCTCATCCGTCAGTTGGCTGTTCTTCTCCTCCGCAAAGCGGGAAAGAGCGACATGGAAATGACCCAGGCGGAAGTGGAGAGAATGCGTGAAGAGATCCAGAATGTTAAAGGCACTTACAATAACTTCTGGTCGCTTTTGACAGGCATTGGCTGTGGAACTATCAGCATTATCGGCGGCATGGTCGGCGCCGGCGCCAACATTGCCGGTCTTGGACAGCTGGCGAACGGGGCAGCCAAAGTCTCGCAATCGATCAGCCAGGTGAGCCAGTTCAGTCAGTCTGCAGGCGCTATCTCGCAGGGGATCCAGGGAGCTGTCGGACAGCCGCTGCAGAGCTACTATGAATCCAAGCGACAAGCGCATCAGTTTGACTTGCAGCTTACGACCAACAGACGCGATGTGGCCCAGTCGTCAGCCGGTCAGAACCGCAACATGCAGGGGAGCGCTCTCTCCAATTTGGATCGTATGAACGAAAACCTGCACAACGCTGCGATGCGTATTCTCTCAGCTTCGGCTTAAAAACGAGAGCTTTCAGCTACGGATATTAAGAAAACCTCATTCCGGTTTACCCGGAATGGGGTTTTTTTATTTCTTTTTGATTTGGAGATAGGCGTCTGTCTCGCCCCAGGGAAATGTGACGGGGAAACGCTTCATGACTTCAAAGGATCCCGGTTTTGTGTAGTCGGTGAGGGGGAAGCTGATGGTCACGAACCGGGTGCCCTTCGGCAGCTCTTCGAAACGTTTCGCCATTTTACCTAAGAACTCCTCTTCGAGCGCACTGCCA
Organism: Estrella lausannensis; assembly: GCF_900000175.1. Taxonomy (NCBI): domain Bacteria; kingdom Pseudomonadati; phylum Chlamydiota; class Chlamydiia; order Parachlamydiales; family Candidatus Criblamydiaceae; genus Estrella; species Estrella lausannensis. Next base: position 2,223 of record NZ_CWGJ01000015.1, on the reverse strand, counting down.
AAAAGATAGTAGACGGTTCCGCCGTTCAGGGGAGCTGTCAAAAAATCCCCCAAGACGAAGTGGACTCCTTCCATGCCCAGCTTGTGCCGGATCTTTTCGGCACGTTCGATAAAGGCCGGCACGTTGTCGATGCCGGTGACTTTCGCACCGAGAACGGTATTTAACCAAAAACAGACCCTGCCTCTTCCTGATCCGAGCTCAAACACATGATCTGCGCTGCTGATACCGCACTCACGCACGATTTTTTCCATCGTATCAAGCGGTGTCTCGCCATAGGCGTAGATGTTTTTGTCGCCCTGCTCCTCTAAAAATCTTTTGGAGATGCTGTAAGGGCTGTTAAAGAGATACATCCCCATAAGCGAGAGATCGGATTTCATGAACTTGGTGTTGCCGTAGTAGAGAAAGGCGGTCTTGAAAAACTCTTTGATACCGATCAGCCGCGTCTTGATTTTCAGAGCAACTAGACCGAGCAGTGAGCCAAGGCGGTCTGGCGCCAAAGTGTTTTCGATAAGGCTGCCGACTTTGAGGGGTTTGGACACAAATCACCTGTAAATTAAACGGATCATCTCGTTCTGATTTTTTTTAAAAGACCTCTTCAAGTCAAGAAAAAGAAGAGAGAGCGGGCCACTAAAAAGAATATCTGGGAAGAGAGGACGTCGTTGAAGGCAGTGACGATCGGGCCTGAAGCGACAGCAGGATCGATGTTGTAGCGGTCGAACAGGAACGGTGAGATGGTTCCTAAAACGGTGGCCGTGACGCAGGCGGCAAAAAGTCCTGTGGCGACAGTGATGCCGATTCTCAGTTCGTCCTCTCCTGAAGGTTGTAGCCCTGTCTGGTAGAGGGTAAAAACGACCAGTCCGGAGAGAAGGCCGAACGCTGTTCCCGTCAGAAGACCGATGCTGATCTCACGGACCATAGCTTCTTTTTTGGACTTGTAGGAGAGCTCTCCGAGTGACATGCTACGGACGAGCGTTGTCGAGCACTGAATGCCGACGTTGCCGCTCATCCCTGCGATCAGGGGCACGAAGAATGACATGTAGCGGAACCAAGGAGCTGCTTCAAAGTGCATCATCGATGTCGTGGTGACTAGCCCGGCGCATAAGGTCACGACGAGCCAGGGAGCGCGCCAAAGCATTCTCTTCCAGGCGGGGTCATGCTCGGTGACGTCTTCTGCTGTACCGCCGATGCTGGCAATCGTGTCATCGGCAAGGTCTTCCATCGCCTCGACGACATCTTCGTAGGTGATTACGCCGACCATTTTGTCGTTTTCATCGACAACCGGCAGGGCGGCAATCTTGTAGCGCTCGACAATATCGATCACCTCTTCCCTTGAAGCGTCTTCACGGACCTTATGGTGGATGGGACGCATTACCTGGCGCAAAGGGATATAGGGCGGAGTGATGATCAGGCTTCTCGCGGAGGCGTAGCCAACGGCCTCTTCTTTCTGATTGTAGACAAACACCCTTCGTGTGAGCTCAATCCCCGGGTTGTCACGGATGGTTTGCGCGACCTGGCCCACGGTGGCGTTCATGTTGAAGGAGAAATATTCGTTGGTCATCAGACGGCCGGCGCTGTTGCGATCGTGCTTTTGCAGGTCTTGGATGCGTTGGCGCTTTTTGGCATCGAGCAGCTCTAAAACCCTCTTCATCCTTCTGTCGGACATGTCGTCTAGCATCCAGACAGCTTCGTCAGGAGGCATCTTCTCTAGCAGGTCTTTGATTTCGCTGTCGGAGATCTGTCGGAAAATTGTTGTTCTGGTAGAGCCGGTGGTGTTGATGATGAAAATGATCTTGGCGTCCAGATCGGGTAGGTTGTCGTAAACAACCACGCGGGAGTGGTGGGGGAGTCTTGTGACGATGTGGGCCAAGTCGACCGGATCGTTTTCTCTTGCGATGCGGGAAACGTCGTGCAAGATGACCTGGGCGGTGTCTTGATGGAACGCTGTCTCCAGCTGTTCTTCGAGCTCGTCATCAAGATGGGCAGTGGACAGCTCCATCTCCTCTTCGGCATCGCCTAGATCTTCTTTGTCTTTAGGATCTTGTTCTAAATGTTGAGGAGCCACTGATTTCCCCTGCAGCTTGGCTTTAAGAAGCTTAAACCAAGGCATTGATAATTTGTAAAAATGTATCCGCTAATCGCTCCACATAATATCACTATATTTGAAAACTTAAAAGGGAAAATCACTTCAAATTAAGAGGTCGTCTTATACCGAAAGTATCTCAA
>NZ_CWGJ01000014.1 GCF_900000175.1 Estrella lausannensis | reverse complement strand
AAAATTCTTAAGGCCCTTCTGGCTAAATTCCAATTCTTTAAGTTGTTTCGGTATATTGGATTAAAATGCTGAAAATCTTTCAGATTTTAGGACAGTCTCTTATAGCCCCCGCACGTTTTCGGTTTGGGGGCGGGCTATCTAGCTTTTGAAACCGACCTTTTTAAACACCGGACGGCTCCTCTCTCTCTTTCTGTAAAGAAGGTAGGCAGCTACGAGCAGGAGGAAAATTCCCCAGACGATGAGACGGGGGGTATTGAGAAAAGGGTAGGGTTGCTGATTAGGAAAGCCGAACCGCTCGCCGGGCGGCCAGATCAAAAGACTCGGCGCTCCCTGCAGGTTGCTCTCCGGAACAAAGCCAAAGATACGGCTATCGGCGCTCATGGCGTGATTGTCGCCGAGCACAAAGTAGTGTTTTTCCGGGATGCTCAATCCGAATTTTTCGATGAAATCGCGGTCAAACTTGCCCTCTTTAATGGGAGCACCCCGGTCGATGAATGGCCTGTAGGGCCTGTCCTTGGGTGAAAGAGACTGCTTTTCTTTTTCCTTTTTGACAAACTCTTTTAGAACTGGATCGTCTTTAGTCAGAATGGGCGATCCCATCAGATAGAGGTTTCCGTCGCGGAAATAGGCGTAGCGATGGGGAAACAGGCGGTTTCCATCGGCGCTGGGCTCATAAAAATTTAAAAAATCAATGCCCTGGTTAAACAAGAGTTTAATATAACGAGGGTCCTTGTTGTAGAGCGGGGAGCTTTGAGGCAGCTCTTTTGATATTCCCCAAAAGCCGATCTGGTGGGCCTTGCCGTAGTAAAACTCGTATGTGCCGTCGGGTATGCCCGTCATTTTAGGGTTTGAGGGTGTGAAGGGTCCGTTCTCTACGCTGTATCTTTTGGCAAATTGATTTTTGACGTTGAAGCGGGCGGTGTAGAGGTTCTCTAAGATTTTTTGCAGGTGCACTTCGCTTAGCGGAATATAGGAGTGTTCAGGATCCAGCAGGATGCCAAAGGAGAGGTCTCTCTCCGTGAATTTTGGCTTGGGATAGGTAAGGCTGGGGGAGTGGGCGAGCTCAAGAAAGAATGTTCCCTCTGTGGCCTGTTTGCTCTTCCTGACGCTTTCAGGCAATTGATCCCTGGTGATGATCCTTGCCATGGCGAAATTGCCGATGCCGAAAAAGTCGCCAAACTCCTCCGGTTCATTCTTTTTTTCGGATGCGAGTTTCTCCCGTTTCCAGTTCTCTCCGGTATTGATCTCGCCGACGAGTCCTTCCTGAGGCAGATAGAGAATTTTTCCGATGGGCATATTCATATGCTTGAGAACTATTTCAGTAGAGGACAGGGAGGCCGGCTTTCCTTCGAAAGAAAGGAAGGGGATATGCTCTAGTTGCTGCATTGACTTAGCTTCGAGCAGCTCCCGGATTTCATGGCCGTTCTTGTCAATTCCATAGATTTTCCCTCCGTAAAAGTAGAGGTGATCCCCTGGCTTTCCGATCATGCGCTTGGTGTAGCGTTTTTTTGCCGGAAACAGTCCAAAATAGGTGGTGTCTGTGTCGGGCAGATCGATGCCGTCGCCGGAAAAAATGATGACCCCGCCTCTTTCCACCAGCGCAGGATCGAAGTAGAAGTGTTTAGTTTTCAGAGGGATATTAATGCCGAAGGCTGTTTTGGAAACGGTTAAATCGTCTTGTTCCTTAAAGGTGGGCCGCATGGAGCCGGTCGGAATCTCATAGATCTCAAACCAGCTTTGGCGCACCACGGTTGCGATGGCGAGGGCTAAGAGAAGGGCTACGGCAAACTCCTTAAAATAGTCGAAGAAGTTTTTTTTGAAGTGGTTGGCGATGAACCTCTCTACCCATTGCGCGAGCTCGGAAGCTTTTTGGCGGTCTTTGCCAAGACATGCCTGGTCGAGCTCTTGCAGCTTTTGTTCAAACGACTGCAGCGCCTCTTTGGCAAGGGATCTTCCCTTTTTTTTATATAATCCATAAGCGTGTGAGAGGATATGGTGGCTTTTGGAAAGGGTATAACCCTTGTTTTTGGAAAAAAAGGGGAGGGCGCACATAAGTTATTGATCCTGTATTTCGTTACTTGCTGTTTGTGGATATACCGAGACTTTCTCAAAGCCAAAATCCCAAGTTTTGAGATACTTTCGGTATAGTCTTAAAACCCCGCTTTTCAATGGGGCATCGCATCGCGTTCTGTTCCCGAGTCCACGATGTGCAGCTTCGCCTTGCCGATCATCCCGCTGATTTCCATATAATAGGGAAAATAGGAAGGGTATTTCTGTCCCTCCTGCGGCAGGTAGATCTCGACAAACTTGCCTGAAAGGTCGCTTCCGTCATGGGGCCAAAGAGCTGTGAAGGCATCAAAATTGACACCTTGGACAACCGTTCCCTGAAAGACAAGGCGCGGCTGCCATACTTTTCTTGTATCCACGGGGCCGGAGCCGAACACCGGAGGGCCGACGCGGCGCCTTTGACTATCCGGGATTTTTTTCAGGTTGAGGTTGAGCAGGGTCGTTAAAAAAGCGTTGCCTTGATTGACGGAAAGGGAGGTGTGATCTGTCCTGGAGGCGATCTGAAGAAACCGGCCGCTTTTCAAGTCGATTTTATACACGACGTGGCTGGCTTTTAGAGGGAATCCTCTCTTCGCCCACTCAGCGAATGATAGCTTTTGACAGCTGAAGTTTTTACAGGAAATGGACACCTCTTCGAGGTCCACCGTTTCCGCTTCTTTGTTTTGCACCCGGAAGTAGGTGTAATTTTTATCAAAGGAGAGCGTAAGCCAGTCTCCTCGGGAGGCTCTTGAGATGTTTTCCTTCAGAATTTCGCCGGGATATGCGCAGATTGTGCAGAGGGTCATTAGAAGGATGAGCATCATGTGCATAGGAGTTCTCCTACAGATTACCGGTTAGTGATGGCGATTGCCCATAAACTTAGTCATCGCTCCCTTTAAGAGCGAGATTAAAATGGATGACCGCTTAAAACAGTCTCTTCAATAGCCTGTCTTGAAATTCAAATCAGCAAACAAAGCATATGATTTCAGTTTTAGTATAGGTTCTAAGCCTCATTTAGCAAACAAAGCAGGCGCTTTCCGTGTTAGTGTGGGCCCTACGGAGCAAGGTAGTGGGTTAAATTTGAGATTTGCCATAGAAGTCGGAAAAAGATTTTTTTATTGGTTGTAAAGATTTCTTTTCTTTTCGCGAACGGTGTGTTATTCCTATCCATTGTATTTTTTCTGACCGAAATTCGTAAAGGAGAAACGACCTTATGAGGAAGCTGAATATGAAATTGGCTTTGGCGGCTTTGCACCTCTCTTTGCTTGCGATCCCCCTGACTTTAAGCGGTGAGGAGGCAGAAAGCAAGGATTCGTCCTGTGGTGGAATGAGCCTTGAAGTCGGTATAGACTTTATTTATTGGAAGCCATGTGTCGATGACCTGGATTTTGCTTTGGTCAGCGACGATATCATCGACCCGGAGGCCCCAGCCCCCCTGGTTGCTGAGAGCGGCGCCGTTGTCGGCAAGTACCGCTATCTGCATCCCCATGGTCAGGGAGGAGTGAAGGCGCGTCTTGGCAAAAGCGATATCTGGAATGGATGGGATTTTTTCTTTTCCTATACCTATGCGGCCTCCTCAGCTTGTGGATGCGCGCTGGAATCTCCTCCAGGACATGCCTGGCCCACTCTGATGCATGCGCAAAACACATTTGCCGGCAACAGTGTGTGCGGGAAATATAGATTGCACTACCAGGAATTTGATGCCCTTCTTTCGCATAAAGTCGATTGCGGCGCTTGCGGTTATCTCGTTCCCTTCTTTGGCTTTGACAGCCTTTTCCTGTATCAAAATCTTAAATCGGAAGCGACCGACGTAGTCGATACCATCATCGGCAGATCCAACTGGAGATCTGATCTTTCGGGAGCTGGTCTGAAGGTGGGTTGCGAGTACAGGTTCGAAATTACCGACGGACTTGGAGTTTACACCAAGGCATCGGGAGCGTTGCTTGCTGCGCAAGATTGTTCGCACTACAGAAGCGAGCGCGAAAATATCGAGGAAGGGGTGAACGTTCCTCTGTCTGAAGGGGAGCTAAAGTTCAAATCCAAAGAAAATATTATCGTTCCCGGTTACGCTTTGGGAATCGGCGCTTACTACAGAATGGAGTCGGAAGAACTGAAAGCCGGCATCCATATCGGGTATGAGTTCGTTCAGTGGTTCAATATCCCGAACCAACGCCGTTTTCCGGCTGGTGGAGAAAGTCTTGCGAGACACTACTCCAACACAACGTCGCAGCTTGGATTCCACGGAGTTACCGCGGGATTTGATATCGGCTTTTAAGGCTTGGAACAAAGGACTTATTGTCCATTTTAGTTAGCGAAAAGTGAATCAGGATCAATAGAATCAGTTTACCCATGCAGGAGAAAAATATGAAAAAGTGGCATGTCACCGCATCCAGGGCTCTATTTGTTGCCGGGATGCTGGTTCTGTCGTCGCCCCTGTCCGCCAATCAGGAAACGTGTGCTTCCGCCAATCAGGAATTGTGTGCATTGCGGTGTGGATGCGGTATTGAGGCAAGTGTCGAATTTCTTTATCTGAAGCCCTATGTCGATGACTTGGACTACGTCTGGAAATCGAAAGAGGGGATTGTCAATTTCGGAACAGATACCGCCGATGGTAAAGGGCGCTATAACTATGTCCATCTGGACTGGGAGCCGGCCTACCGCGGCAGCTTGCTCATGCGCGATCTTTGGTGCGGAATCAATATGGGCGCTTCTTACACTTACCTGGAAGCTTCCGATTCCCACTCTACTTCGGCCGAAGGCACGGAGGCGCTCTTTCCGACAATCAGCCATGGAGGTTTTGATATTTCCAATATCAACCATGCCAGGGGAAAATGGGGCCTGACTTTCCAAACAGGCGACATTCTGCTCTCCTATGATTTTTGCTGCGAAGGCGGTCATCGCGTCACTCCTGCTGTGGGTGCGACCATCGTCGTCTTGGATCAAGACATCAAAGCACGCTATCAATCCGATCTTACAGGGGATGAAGCGCTGTATAACTGGAAATCCGGCTACACAGGCTACGGACTTAAAGCGGGCGCCGATTACAACTACAAACTGACGGAATGCTTTGATCTTTATGCCAAAGCTTACTGCAGCTTAGTCACCGGTGACTCCGACGAAGATGTTAAAATCGCAAGGACTCTGAACACAAGTGGGCCTACTGACCTGACTGATTTGAAGTTGAAGTCGCATGAGTGCCTGTTCGTGCCGGGGTATCAACTGGCCGTTGGCGTGCTGTTTCATGAGTGCTGGTGCGGTATCGACGTGGGCATGCGCCTCGGCTGGGAGTTTATGGCCTGGCATGGCGTTGCCAATCCCGGACGCTTCACGGATGACGGGATTCGCATCGGTACAGGAAGCTCGAGGTCGACGACTACTTTGGGTTTCCAGGGACTTTCTGCTGGCTTACAGGCCAGATTTTAATGGACACCCCTTCTCGGGCGCACAGAAACTCTTCGAGGCGTGCACCGCGAGCTTGGGAAGAAATGTTTATGAAAAGAATCGTTTAAGGAGCACACACTATGAAAAAAAGGATCAGAGCTTTTTGCGTCGCATCGCTTAGCTTAAGCTCGCTGGCCTCTGTAAACACGCTCTCCGCATTTGACCGCTACGACCCTTGCTGCGAGAACGAATGTGGAGGCCTTCCCGCTATCTACGCGGAGGCGGAATATCTCTTCGTGAAACCTTGTGTCGACGATCTCGACTGGGCTGTGAAGTCCTCGCAAAACATCGCCGGGGACTTTAATGTCACAGGGGAAGGGTCTGTCAAGCACCTTGACCCGGGCTGGAAGAGCGGTTTCCGCCTGAAGGTAGGAAAAGATGATATCATCGAGGATTGGGGCGTCTCTCTCGGATACTCCTACTTAAAGGGTGAGGAGTCCGCTAAGGAGACAAGGCCTGAGGGCGGGACTTTACTGCCCACGATGATCCATCTTGGCAATTTGGGGGCGAGCGCATTCAATGCGGATGAAGCGAGAGCCAAATGGAGCTTGAGGATTCAGACTATCGATATCTTGATAAACCATCCCATGCAGTGCAACGAGTGCCATCTCTTCAATCCGTATTTTGGCGCTGAAGCTCTGATACTCAATCAGATGATTAAATCTGAGTTTTTAGCGGGCCAAGAGGATCTTTCCTCGAGATGGGAGTCGGATTACTGGGGTGTGGGTGTTGTCTTAGGGATGCGCTACGACTGGAAGCTGACGTCGTGCTTTGGTTTCTTTGCAGATGTTTCCGGAAGGATCATCCGTGGAGACGCCGACATGGATGATCACTTCAGAACCAATGTCTTAGATGCTTTGGATCAAGATTTTAAGTTCCGATATAACGATTGTCTGTTTGTGCCGGGCTACAAGATCGCAGTGGGCTTCAGCTTCAACCAGGAGCTGTGCGGCAAGAAATTCAGGCTGGATGCCGGCTATGAATTCATGCGCTGGCACCACCTGCCGAATCCAAGACGCTACGTGACAGGCTCTGAAGGGCTTCCGATCAGCACTTCGCCCTCCACGTCTGCTCTGGGGCTTCATGGGGCGCTTATTGGCCTGCAAGTGAATTTTTAATTGCAAACATGAGACGGATTTTTTAAATTGAGCGGGAGTTTTGGCGACCGCTTTTTTTGAAAAGGTTAGAAAACAAAAAATAGAAATTTTGCAAAGTTATTCACTGTGACAAAAAGCAGTGAAGATCAACGGGATCGGCTTCTCAACCTCCTAGAGGGGATCTGAAACTGATAGAAAAGTAAATGATCAAAAAAAAATTCTTTGCAAAAGAAAGTCTAATCATGATATTGATTGCTTCAAAGAAATAAACTCCAAAAATGGTAAGGAGAAAAACATGAAAAAACTGAATAAAAAGTTAGCCCTGGCTATGTTGTCCCTGGGTTTTGCTGCTCTGACGCCTAGCGTTGCTAGCGCTGACAGCTGCGCTCCAAAATCTTGCGATCCTTGCAACACATCATCGGACTGCTGGTCCTTTGATGTAGGCGTGGATTTCCTCTACTGGAAACCTTGCGTTGACGATCTCGACTACTCCGCAACAGTTTCTGGCGAAGTCGGCAACATCGACAATGCTTTAGAAGTTCGCTATAACAGCGTATGCCCCGATTGGGAACCTGGCTTCCGCATCACTTTGAAAAAAGAAAGTGCCTGGAAGAGCTTCGACCTGAGCTTCTCCTACACATGGCTCGATGCGGGTGATTCCCAGTCCTCCCATGGCGGCAATGGCGAGCGCATCGCTGCTGTTGGTCTGCACCCCTTCCTCGTGGATGAAAACTCCCCAACAGGATTCTATGATTTAGGAAAAGGTAAGTGGGAGCTGAGCTATCAAACATTTGATGTGTTGCTCTCCTATCCTTTCCGCTGCGGCTCCTGCCACACAATCACTCCGTTCTTCGGCGTCGAAGTTGCTAAGTTGGATCAAGAGTGGAAAGCTGCATACGAGTACCAAGCCAGCACAGGTCCTGCTGAAGTCGCTGCCCTGAAATGGGAGTCTGACTACAGAGGCGCCGGTTTGAAGCTTGGAACAGATTACAACTATCTGCTCTGCGACGGCCTCAGCCTGTTTGCAAGAGCTTCCGGAACAATCTTGATCGGCGATGCCGACACGACAAACCGTCAATCTGCATTTGAAATTAACGCAGACGGAACGATTGTTCCAGAAACAGCAAACTACATCGAATTTAAAGATGACGACTGCTGCCACGTAGTACCAGGCTGCCACCTGCAACTCGGTCTTCAGTATGAAGACGAAACATGCGGCTGCGAGTACAAACTCCGCCTCGGCTACGAAATGGTGAAGTGGTACAACCTCCAGAACCCAAGAAGATGGTTTGAAGCAACTGATGGTGGAAACATCGCTCAGTCGACACACTCCAACACAACAACTCTTGGATTCCATGGCCTCCTGGCTGGTGTAGAATTCAAATTCTAAGCTAAAGCCTTTGGCTTAAATTCACTGACAAGGCCGCCTCCGGAAAGTCGGAGAACGGCCTTGTTTCATTTCTAAGGTTTGAGCACGATTTCCATCCTCACTCGGTTCCTTCCACCACTCATCTCGAAGCTGCATTCGATTGTTTTCTTCTTGGCATTGTTTTGAGGTCTCTTAGAGGGCGTCCAAAACACGCATTAGTATGCTTGTCTATTCATAATTTATAAGCTTCGACATAAACTCAGAAAGTTGGTTATGCAGCACCCTGGTCGCAATAGTACCGCTCCACGTGAAATGATGACTCGTACCCGCCAGGTTCTCAATAGCGCCAGGGATTGGGTCGAGAGGGGTGCAACAGACTAACACAAATACTATTAGTTTCAAGTCAGCCAAGAGGTGCTGGAGGATTGGAATCTAAGAATTTCGTGAAAGTTGATTAGCGGTGAGATCCGCGTATCTTTCAGTTCACACGTTCCATTGAAAAGTCATGAGGATTGTGAAATTGCTTTCGTAGATCGGAAGGTGATCTTTAATTGATTGTGGATTAATGAATTGCTGATTTGGCAGTGCAGCCTTTTAGATGCCGATGGGGCAATTATGTCTTCCTAAATCGTGAAGTTATCTGCTCGTTGAGCCGTTCAAAACCCTGTGATGCGTAGATTTTTTTTCCTTTTGTAACAAAATTCTGTTCCCATAACAGCGGTTTGTGCTATCGATATGAATGGTGATTTTTTTTACGGCGTTAAGAATATCAAACAAGGATAAATGATGAAGAAAATGAATAAAAAATTGGCCCTCGCTATATTGACGCTGGGTTTTGCTGGACTGATGCCTTCTGCTGCAAGCGCTGAAAGCTGCTATGCAGATAATTGCGCTCCTAAGAGCTGCGATCCCTGCAACACAACATCAGACTGCTGCTCGTTTGATGTAGGTGTGGATTTCCTCTACTGGAAACCTTGTGTCGACGATCTCGACTATGCTGCAAAAGTTCACGGCATAACTTCCGACATCGACAACCCTCTTCATGTTGACTACAAGAGTGTTTGCCCTGAGTGGGAGCCTGGCTTCCGCATTACCCTGGGTAAAGCACAGGCTTGGAAAAGCTTCGACTTGAGCTTCTCCTACACATGGCTCAATTCGGATGATTCCCAGTCGACTCATGCTGGTAATGGCGAGCGCATCGCTGCTGTAGGTCTGCATCCTTACCTCGTAACTGGTAACGAGGCAACAAATAGCTTCTATGATATTGCAAAAGGCAAGTGGGAACTTAACTATCAAACATTTGATATCTTGCTCTCGCACTCGTTCAAATGCGGCTCCTGCCACACAATCTCTCCTTTCTTCGGCGTAGAGATTGTTAAACTCGATCAGAAATGGAAAACGGGCTATGAGTACCAAAACGAGCAAGGTCCTTTTGAAGTCGCTGGCTCGAAGTGGAAATCTGACTACAAAGGCGCTGGTTTGAAGTTGGGAACAGACTACAGCTACGCACTTTGCGAAGGTTTGAGCCTGTTTGCAAGAGCCTCCGGAACGATCGCGATTGGCGATGCGACCACAACAAACCAACAGGTTGCATATGAGTTCACTATAACAGAAGGTCAACCGATCTTAGGTGATGAGCACTACATCGACTTTAAAGACGATGATTGCTGCCACGTAGTTCCAGGATACCACCTCCAACTGGGTCTTCAGTATGAAGATGACACATGCGGCTGCGAGTACAAACTCCGCCTCGGTTATGAGATGGTCAACTGGTACAACCTGCAGAACCCAAGAAGATGGTTTGAGAACACTGAAGAGGGAAACATCGCTCAGTCGACACAATCCAACACAACAACCTTGGGTTTCCACGGTCTCTTAGCTGGTATCGAAGTGAAGTTCTAAGCTAGTTTATAGCTTATAATTTCCCTGTTTGACAAGGCCGCCTCCAAAAAGTTGGAAAGCGGCCTTGTTTATTTTTAAGAGCAGAAGCTCTTCGCCTTAAGATTCATTCATCTCAATTTCCCCCTTCACATCCCCTTATAAGACATTTTTAACCGGTTTCGTTTCTTACCTATTGAAGTTTATTTTCTTCAATGAGAACGAGCTGAAAGCTTGCAGCTCCAATTCAAGATCAGTAAGAAACTTTTTTTTCAGAGCTTAAAATTTCGGATGCGCTGCATACAGATATGACCGCTATATATTTTTCTTATTTCGAAATGGGATTTCTGTTATCTCGTTAGCGAATCAAATCTCCAATAACCAAGGAAACGTTTATGAATAAACTCTCTACGCGATTTGCCTCTCTCCTTCTGACTCTGGGCTCTATAGGAGTTGGAACGGGGTATGCGGCAGACGCTCCCACAGCCAGCTGCGTTTGTGATCCGTGTGTCTGCGATCCTTGCGAGTGTGCACCGGCGCATCCGGCTGTTTGTACCCCCGCATGTGCTCCTGTAACAACCGACTGTTGCTCCTTTGAGGTGGGTCTTGACACTCTCTACTGGAAGCCCTGTGTTGACGATCTGGACTATGCTGCGAAAGTACACGGCACAGTCTCCAATATCGACACTCCTCTCCATGTCGATTACAAAAGTGTGTGCCCTGAGTGGGAACCCGGCTACCGCATCTTCCTGAAAAAGGAAAATGCCTGGAAATCTTTCAACTTAAGCCTTTCTTACACATGGCTCAACGCGGATGACTCCGAAAGATCCCATGCAGGCAATGGTGAGCGCATCGCCGCGGTAGGCCTGCATCCGCTTCTCGTCGACGCAGTCGACCAAAACAGCAACTACTTTGACTTTGCTCGCGGCAAATGGGAGCTGACCTATCAAACATTTGATATCTTGCTCTCGCACCCCTTCCGCTGCGGCTCTTGCCACACGATCACGCCCTTCTTCGGCGTGGAGATTGTCAAGTTCGATCAGGAATGGGACGCCAAGTATGAGCTCACCCCTGCCGGTGGAGTACCCTCCGCACTGGCTACTGCCGAGTGGAGGCTACTGCCGAGTGGAGTTCCGATTACAAAGGCGCTGGTTTGAAGCTTGGAACAGACTACAGCTATTTGCTCTGTGAAGGCTTGAGCCTCTTTGGGAGAGCCTCCGGCACGATTGCGATTGGCGATGCTAAAACAGAGAACAAGCAAACATTCTACTATGTAGACAGCCAAGGCATCATCCAGTCGGCTCCCTCGCCTGACTACGTCACTTTTAAGGACGATGACTGCTGCCATGTCATCCCCGGATGCCATCTGCAGCTTGGGCTTCAGTATGAGAATAGCACCTGCGGCTGCGAGTATAAACTGCGCTTTGGCTATGAAGTCGTTAAATGGTACAACCTGCAGAACCCGAGAAGATGGTTTGAGAGCACTGAAGGCGGAAACATCGCTCAGTCGACACAATCCAACACCACAACGCTCGCATTTCACGGTCTCCTGACCGGCATCGAAGTGAAGTTCTAACAAGGATTTCTAAGGCCGCTTTTGTTCTAAAGAGCGGCCATTTTTTTTCTATCTGTCAAAATAGCGTTTTGCTAAAGTGCCTTCGTTATTTTTCATAGATGCTCTTGATTCAATGAAATACTTTGTACTGAAAGTGTCTCAAAATTTGGTTTTTGGCAATGAGAGAGCCTTAAATTTTGAGATACTTTCGGTAGGGTGCCGGTTTCAAGAGTCTGATTCTTAAGTATGAAAATTTCCCGTTAATCAAGGAGTCGGGTTATGGGTGCCAAAACGCGTTTTTTTACCCTTCTGGCCGGAGTTCAAGCCTTTTTTCCCACCAATGGATATTCCTATGACAATGATGCCTGTTCTTTCGACAGGGCCTCATTTTACCGGGGCGATTGTTTTTGTGCAGAAATTGCTGTCGATGCCCTGTATTTGAAACCTTGCCTCAACGAGGATTCCCCCTTTGTGGCAAAAGTGACCGGTTCTTCTTCCGGAGAGAGCTCTTCTCAGAAGGTCAAATACCAGTTCGTATGTCCTGAGTGGGAGTTTGGAGTCCGCGGGACAGTCGCCTTGCCGAAGGCTTATAGAACCTTTGACTTCTCGGCAAGCTATACCTGGATCGAGTTTAAAACAGATGCCAAAGAGGATCTAGGAACCGATGCCAATTTGGCGGCCACAAGGGTGCATCCCTTTGTAGTCGGAGAGAGCGGAGTGCAATTCTTCAACGCTGCGGAAGCAGATCTCTCCGGGAAATACCAGGCACTGGATCTTATATTCTCCTACTCTTGCCCTTTTGCCATCTGTCATTCGATATCACCCTTTGCCGGTGTGCAGTGCGTCTCCTATCGCCAAGCGATGGATACCACGTACCTTGGCCAATTAGGTGGAAGCGCCCGCACAGTTGAGGCCGACTGGAAGTCCAGATTTCAAGGGGCCGGTCTGATCGCCGGAACAGATTATCGATATGCCCTTTGCGAGGGATTTTCCCTCATCGCCCGGGCATCCGGCTCTCTTTTGGCGGGGGAGTTTTCGGTGAAGGACAAACAGATTGTCACCATTGAAAATAACAGCGGCATCAACCAGTCGACTCTTTATCGTTTTGATGATGACAAGTGTTGCCGGATTGTTCCCGGATGGGATGTGCGCGTGGGAGCTGCCTATGAAGTTGATTTATGCGGCTGCGAGTTGTCTTTGCGCGCAGGCTATGAGGTGATAGGTCTTTGCAACCTCGCCACACAAAGAGGGTATTTCTCTGAACTTGAAGACGGCAATATTGCCGGCTCCGACAAGACAGAGAAGGGCTTGCTGGTCATGCACGGAGCCTTTGCCGGCTTCGATGTGAAGTTCTAATCATTTTTCTTAAGAAGACTGTCCGCGAGGAAGTCCTGCCATTTCGGCGGACAGTCATTTCCGATTTTCGTTCCGTGAAATCTCTGATAAACAACCTATTGCATTATTACACTCTTTTTTTTATCGTGACCCCATTTGTGCTCTGCGATTGATGAAGAAGGCTGAACAGGCCGGACTGAAGCTGCACGACACACTTGGTTTTTCACGGAGACTGTTATGAAGAAAATACCCACTATGATTGCCGCCCTAGCAATAGGCACAGCTGTCGGCGGATCTTTATCTGCCGATGACGGGCTTTTCTGCCTGGACCTTCAAGTTAGAATGGACACTCTGGCGTGGAAGCCCTGTGTCGATGATCTTGACTTTGCAGCCACAGTGAAGGGGCAGATAAGCGATGTCGACAATCCCAGGAAAGTGGATTATCACAGCATTTGTCCCGACTGGGATCTTGGCTATCGAATCAATCTAAAAAAAGCCTCCTTCTGGAACTGCTTTGACTTTCACTTTTCCTACACCTGGTTTCGTTCGCATGATTCCAGCAAAGCAACAGCTCATAACGGCGAGAGGATAGCAGCGGTGCTGGCTGATCCGACAACGATTAACGAGGCAGCTCTCTTCAGTGGCGACGGCTTCTTTGATACGGCAAGAGCGAAATGGAAGATGCTTTACCAATCGTTTGATTTTGTGATCGCAAGAGAGTGTCCCTTCGCTAACTGTCAGTCGATCACTCCTTTCTTTGGGTTTCAGTACCTGAAGTTTGACCAGAAAATCAAAGGGAGCTATTTCGACACGCAAGTATTTGGCGAACAGCCCCAGATAGCATCCATTGCGGTCAACACAGAGTGGCAGTCGCTCTATAAAGGGGCCGGACTTAAGATCGGTACAGCCTATACGCGGGAAATCTGCCACAATATCAAACTGTTTGGAGCCGTTTCAGGAAGCTTGCTGGTAGGAGATAACCACATCAGCGTAGGACACGGAAAAAGTGAAGGCGGCTGCTGTCATGTTATGTCGCTCTATCACCTGCAGGCCGGAATCTTTTGGAAAACAACGGTGTGCGGCATTCCTTACGAACTCAAAGCCGGATATGAGTTTTTATCCCTGAACAATATAGCCGCTCCCAGACGCTACTTTGAATCTGTGGAGGTAAGCCCCAGAAGCTCTCACGCATCACCTCGTGACATTATCGGAAGGGAAGGCGGAATTGCCATGTCGACACCGGTCAACGTCGGATCGATCGGTTTTCATGGATTGACGGCAGGATTCAACGTGACTTACTAATGAGAAGCTTCTCTTAGTTGATTTTTCTAAGGCTGGCAGCAATGCCAGCCTCCTCCCAACGCCTTGTAGAGCATGATGAGTGACAACAGGGACGATGTTTCACTTTGAAGGAGCTCTTCATCGGATTGAATCAGCTCAATCTTGCTGCGAATGTAATCCAGTTTGCTGACTAAGCCCTTCTGATACCTCTCTTCAGTCAATATGTTCAGATTTCGGTATCTCTCCTGTGTCAACAGGAGGTCTTTCACTCTCTTGCTGTCTTCCTTATATTGCTTCAGGTATGTTTCTGCTTCAGAAACAGCTGTCAGCACACTTTTTTGATAGAAAAGGGCCGCCCGTATCTGTTCGGCTTCCTGGGCTCTTAAGTTGCCGATCAGGCTTCCACCCTGAAAAACCGGGATGGAAACATCTCCGCTGTAGGCCCAGGTTGTGCTTTTGGCATCGAACAGATTCTTCAGTTTCAGGGATTGATAGCCGGCATCGCCGATCAGCGTGAAGGAGGGAAAGAAAGAGGCGACAGCCACACCGACATTGGCAGGGGGGAGGGGGGGGGTTGGTTGCAACTGCGAGGTTGCGCTCGGCCCTTCTTATATCCGGTCTTCGTCTTAAAAGATCGGAACGCAGTCCGACAGCGATATCCTCAGGGAGTTCCGGCAGCGGTCTTTGAGGCAGCATTTCATCAAGTAGTGCCTCAGGGAAGTTTCCTGTCAGAAGCGACAGAGTGTAGATGCCTTTGTAGATTTCGGCGATAGCCCCATTGAGGGTGGCTCTTAAGGAGGTAAGATCCGCCTCGCTTCTTTCGAGATCCAGCCTGCTGACGAGTCCTCTCCTGTAGTTCGCCTCCACTATATTCTTGTTCTCTTCAAGTAATGTGATGTTCTCTTCGATCAGAACCATGCGCTGCTGCATCCCCCGAACTTCGATATAACTCTTCGCCACCTCTGCTAAGATGGATAGAAGGATGTCGTTTCTGTCTTCGAAGGATCTTCCGATGGCAGCAACAGCCGCCTCCACGCCTCTTGCATTCTTTCCAAACAGGTCAATTTCCCAGCTGACGTCCATCAGGGCATTGAAGAGTGTCTGGGTTTGCGGCGCCTGTACTGTTCCCGGCAGACCTGTCGTCGCAGAAGGAGTATCGGCAGGATTTCCGGCGGCCGGTCCAATCGCAAAGATGGGGCCGTTTTTGCTAAAGTAGGTTTTTGTCGCGTTGAGATCGGCAATGACTTGCGGGTATAGAGCGGAGGCGGCCATCTGCCGGTTCGCTCTTGCCTGCAGTATGCTAGCTTCTGCGATCCGGATATCTTTGTTGTAGCGTTTTGCCATCTCGATATAGCTCTCTAAGAGAGGGTCGTTAAAGAGCGCCCACCATTCGTTGACAGGGGTTTCATCGGAGGCTTCCGCTCCGATACTTTCCCATTCGGGGATGCAAGGACGTGGTGCTCTATAATCGGGTCCGACGACACAGCCGCATAAAAAAGGGATCAGCCAGAAAATCACGATCATTGAAGTCTCCTGCGAAAGAAAAGGCCGGCGCCTATAATGTTGAATAGGGCGATCAAAACAACAGGCCATAGATTCATGAACACATCCGCTGCCGGAAGGGCTTTCAGAAATAGGCCTTTCGATATTTTAAGCATGTACGTCAAGGGAATCAGATAGGTAAACGGCTGTAGCCAGACCGGCATGTTTTCGATCGGAGTGGCAAAGCCGGATAAAAGAATCGATGGCATGATCGTCACAAAAGAGCCGAGCATCGCCTGTTGCTGAGTGGCGGAGACGGAAGAGATGAAAAGGCCGATGCCGCTGATTGCAGCAACGAAAAGGAGCAGGCTGAAATATAGAAGAAAAAGCGATCCGTGGAAGGGAACTTTGAACAGGAGGGTTCCCACCAGGAGCAGCAGAGTTCCTTCCAGTATGCCGACCAATATTCCGGGGATGATCTTGCCGATGACGATTTCCGTGGGGGTGAGCGGGGAGACGAGCAGCTGGTCGAGAGTGCCAAGTTCCCTTTCTCTGGCTACCGACTGTGTTGTCACAATGAGGCAGGTCATCATCGCAAGAGTGGAAAAGAGAGAGGGGATATTATACCAGAGGTAGATCAAATTGGGGTTGAACCAGTTTCTTGGTACAAGGTGGACGTCCCTTCCTTTTCCCAGATCCGCTCCATACTGCGCGATAATGGATTGCACATATCCTGAAACGATCTGCGCCGTATTGGACTTGCGGCCATCTAAGATTATTTGCACTTCCGCAGGCTTGCCCGCTTTGACATTCCTGGAAAACTGCTCGTCGAAGGAGACGACCATGACCCCTTTTTGCTCATCGAGAAAAGGAGTGATCTCCGAGACTGTGTCCAGATAAAGAATTTTAGTGAAAAAAGGCGAGCCGCGAAATCGCTGGATGATCTCCTGCGACTCTTTGCCGTTGTCTCTGTTCAAGATGCCGATGGGTGCGTTTTTTACGTCGAGAGTTGCGGCGTAGGCGAAGATGAAAAGTTGGATCAAAGGGGGGATTAAAATGGCAAATCGGCTCTTTGGGTCGAGCAAGACCGCTAAAAGCTCTTTGCGTATCAGGTTCAATACTCTGCTAAGCATCTAGCCTCTTCGCGGTTTTTCGTTTGGAAATGAACAAAAAGAGTGTTCCTAAAATTAGCATGGGGACAGTGTTGATCAGGATCAGCTTCCATACATCGCCAACTAAAAAAAGCGTCTGGAGGCTCTGCACAAAGTATTTTGCAGGGATGATATAGGTTAAAAACTGGATCCAAGTCGGCATGCTGGAGATTTCGAACAAAAACCCGGAAAGGATGTATGCCGGCAGCACACTCGTTACCATCGCGATTTGATAGGCGATCAGCTGGCTTCTGGCGATAGTGGAGATCATCAACCCCAGGCTCAGCGCGCAATAGAGGAATGCTGCAGTGACCAAAAAAAGGGCCAGCAATGAACCCCTGAAAGGAACGTTGAAGAGGAAAATGGAGGCAGAGGCAGAGATGGCCATGGAGATGAATCCCAAGGCAAAGTAGGGGAGGATCTTGCCGATGATCAGTTCGTCCTTGGTGATGGGCGTCGCGATCATAGCCTCCATAGTCCCTCTTTCCCACTCCCTTGTCACGACGAGCGCTGTCAGGAGGGTGCCGATCAGTGTCATGATAAGGGCTAGCGATCCCGGCAGGAGGAAGTTGCGGCTCTCGAGCTGTTCGTTATACCAAAACCTCGGTACCGGCCGGATCAGGGGCTTTTGCCGAATCCAGTTTTGAAAGGCGCCATCCACATAATTTTGCAGCATCGCTGCCGTATTGGGTTCGCTGCCGTCCGCGATGACTTGGATGGGGGCGCTTTGCCCTTTCCGGTTTTTAAAATCGGAGAAATAAGAGGGGATTACCACCATCCCACGCAGTTTGCCTACGGTTAAAGCGTGAGTCAGCTCATAGCGGTCCCGTGAAGTGGTCACGTCAAAATAGGGTGAATCCATCAGAGCCCTCAAGAAGCTTTGGGCGTCAGGCCCCGTGTCTTCGAGCACCACGCCAATTCTTAAATGCTTAAGGTCTAACGAAACACCAAAACCGTAGAGAAACAGCAAAATAAGCGGAAGCACGACGCTGATGAGGAGCGTACTCGGATCTCTGACGATCTGGATCAACTCCTTTTTGATCAGAGCTTTGACTCTATACCCTGCGAGCATCGTACTCCTCTATAATTTGAATAAAGGCATCTTCCAAAGAGGGGTCGGGGTTGCTTGCGGATTGAACGAGAGCTTTCAGCCGGTCGGGGGCGTCCAGATGGATGATCTCCCCATTGTAGACGAGAGCGATCCTGTCGCAATACTCCGCCTCTTCCATAAAGTGGGTGGTGATCAAGATGGTGACTCCCTTTTCCACCAGGCCGTTAATGTGGTTCCAGAATTCACGCCGGGTCAGGGGATCGACTCCGGAGGTGGGTTCGTCCAAAAAGAGGATGTCGGGAAAGTGCATGTTGGCCGCCGCGAGGGAAAGACGCTGTTTAAACCCTAAGGGGAGTTCGCCGGTTGAGGTGTTAAGGTAGGGTTTAAGTTCGAAGATATCGACCATCTTGTCGATCGCTTCTTTCTTTTTGCGCCCCTTGAGGTTGTATATGCCGCCGAAGAAATCGAGATTCTGCTCGATATTCAAAAAGCCATAGAGTGAAAATTTTTGGGCCATGTAGCCGATGTGGGAACGCGCCTCTCCGGGAGCTGTCTGCAGGCTTTTGCTGTTGACAAAGCAATTGCCGTGGGTGGGATTCAGCAGTCCGCATAGCATTTTGAAGGTGGTGGTTTTCCCGGCCCCATTCGGTCCAAGAAGGCCAAAAATCTCCCCACGCACCACATCGAAAGAAATATTGTTCACCGCGGTGAAGGATCCAAATTTTTTGGTGAGTTCTTTGGCAACTACGGGACAAGTATTGGCTTCTTGCACTTTTGTCCTGGCCTCGGCGAGCTTGGAGGCGCCCCCCGGCCCTCCCCCCAATAGGGTGATAAAGGCGTCCTCGAAACGCTCCTTGGTTTGTTCGACTTTAGCCAAAGGAGTTTCGGGAATCCCACCCTCTTTCATGACAAGACGGAGGCTGCTTCCCTGGATAACCCCATCGATTACCTGCGGGTTGTTCAAAAAGTCGAACAGCAGGGCCCTTCTGCTTCCCTGGATATCTGTCAGCTTAAAGACTCGCCCGCGAACCTGGTTTGTCATCTCATCCGGTCTGCCCTGGAATATCAGCCGGCCCTTGTTCAGCACCAGCACCGTATCGCACCGTTCTGCCTCGTCCAGGTAGGCGGTGCTCCAGAGAATGGAAATTCCTCTTTCGATTAGGCTGGAGGTGATTTTCCAAAGCTCCCTTCTGGAGATGGGGTCGACGCCAACGCTCGGTTCGTCAAGCAGCAGCAGAGTCGGCGCTTTGACAAGGGAACAGGCAAGTCCGAGTTTTTGTTTCATGCCACCGGAGAGCGCCCCGGCGCGTCTTTCCGTGAAAGGTTTTAGCCCTGTAAAGCTCAAAAGATCGTCGAACACGGCTTTACGGTCTTTTTTAGAGACATTCCTTAAATCCGCATAGAGGTTCAGGTTTTGGATGACAGAGAGGTCTTCGTACAGGCCGAATTTCTGAGGCATGTATCCAATCAGTTCGTGGATTTGGTCGACGTCGTTTATGGTGTCTTTGCCTTCAATAGTGATGGAGCCGGTGAGCGGCTTTAAAAGCCCGGCCAGGAGCCTGAGAAAGGTTGTCTTTCCTGCCCCATCGGGGCCTACCAACCCGACAAGCTGTCCCCTGGGAATGGAAGCGCTGATGCCGGTTAAGCTGGGCGGGCTCCACGAGACGTTATCGACAAGGACAAGAGGGTTATTCATCGTGGCGTTTGGGGTGGAGTGTCACGGTCACGGGCATGCCCTGTTTCAGCCTTCCATCCGGATTGTCCACATAGATGCGCAGCCTGTAGACCAGATCTGTGCGCAGTTCGGTCGTCTCGACCGTTTTGGGAGTGAACTCGGCGACAGGGGAGATAAATCCGACTTTACCTGTATAGGCTGGAGCTCCCTTGGAGTCCGTTGTGATTTCCGCTTCCATTCCATAAAAAACCGAGCCCAGCAGAGGTTCGGCGACAAAAGCCCTGATCCAAACCGGTGAGGTGATGGACAGTGTGTAAACCGGATCGCTTTCTTTAACGACACTGCCCGGTTCTCTGACCCTCGCCAAGATGATTCCCTCGGTCGGAGCATAAACTTCGGTGTAGGAGAGCCGGTCCTTCGCTTTCAGAAGGCTCGCTTTTGAAGCGTTGTGATTGCCGAGAGCTTCGCTGAAGCTGGAGGCGGCGCGGTCAAGATCTTCTTGCGCCACTCCACCCGAGGCGATAAGGTCTTTCCTTCGGCTTAGGATGACGCTTGCGTTTTCAAGCGTGGCGGATGCAATCGCCAGATTGCCCTCTGCTTCAGCGACATCCTGATCGTAGGGATCTCTCTCCAGTTCGGCCAGGATGGCCCCTTTGCTCACCAAGTCTCCCTCCTCATGGTAGAGCTTGGATACCCGGCCGGGGACGCGGAAGGCGATATCGACTTGTCTGACGTCTACGTTGCCATAGAGAGTAATCTCTCCATCGTCTTCTATCTTTTTTTCGATGTAACTGATGATGATCACCAGCGTCGCGACCGTAATGACGCTGTAGAAAACGAATTTAAGTATTTGCTTTAGCATTTGCATGGATAAGCTCAATCGCTGCCAAATCTTTGTTAATTAAATTTTGAGACATTTTCGGTATATCCGCTGCGTCATTGATTGTCATTAAATTGCTGCGGTTTTCATGGGGTAGTTTGCAGGAGACGTAGAGAGTAGCTTATTTGTAAGTGGTATGTATCCAATGCTTTATGTGTAGTGGTCTTGTGCTCTCTGCCTGAAAACACAACTTTAATTTTTTCTTGATTTAGCATTCGGCGTAAAGCTAGCATCCCCAAGTATACCGACTGTATTTTGAGATTTGCCAAAAATCAAACTTTGAGCCACATTCGGAACAACCAATCAAATATATTGAGGAGTATTTCATGAGGAAGATGAAACTGGGAGCTGCCTTGATGGTGCTGATGCTGGGGGGTGTCTTCGGCCAGGCTCAAGCGAGGGAGTGTCATGAAGAGAGCAGCGGTTGCTGTTTTGATTTTGACGTAGGAGTCGATTTTTTATACTGGAAGCCTTGCGTCGATGACCTTGACTTTGCAGCGAAAGTTTCGGGAAATATTGAAGATGTTGATCGTCCTCTTCTGGTAAGCTACAAAAGCATTTGTCCTGATTGGGAGCCCGGATTCCGCATCACTTTGAGCCGGGAAAATGCCTGGAAATGTTTTGGCTTAAGCCTTGCCTACACATGGTTTGAATCGGGAGATTCAGGATCGGCAAGAGCGGACAACGGCGAGCGAATTGCTCCTACGCTCGTTCCTCCGACATTCGTCAACCTCAAGAATGTGGGATTTCCCAATGAGAATTCCTTTTTTGATTCCGGCAGAGGAAAGTGGGAGATGGAGTACCAGACGTTTGATATTCTCCTCTCGTATCAGCTTGCTTTCGGCTCATGCCACACTTTAACACCTTTCTTCGGCGTCCAGGTGGTCAAGCTCGATCAGGAGATCAAGGGTAAATACGAAGATACGCTTGTCGGCACATTTGAAGAGGGACCTCTTTCTGACCTTTCGGTCACCACCATCGATTCCAAATGGAAGTCTGATTACACCGGAGCAGGTCTAAAGCTGGGTACCAGCTACACCTACGCACTTTGCGGCGACTTCAAACTGTTTGCCTCCGCGGCAGCGAGCCTTGTGATCGGTGACAGCGACACCTCATCGCAGTTTTCTTTCAGACAGACAACATTTGAGGAAAGCACTCGAGAAGACTACATGCATGTTAAGGATGATGACTGCTGTCATATCCTGCCGGGCTGCCACCTCCAACTGGGCCTTGCCTATGATGGCAACAGCTGCGGCTGCGACTGGACCTTCAAACTGGGCTATGAATTTGTGGCCTGGACCAATGTCCCCACCTATCGCAGATTCCAGGAAAGCGCCGATGTATTGCAACCAGGTGGTCTGATGAGCCCGCGCCAGATTTCCGGCAGCGAGGCGCAGATAGCGCAGTCCAATCTGGTCAATAATGGAACCATCGGCTTCCATGGGCTGACTGTCGGTTTGAACGTCGGTTTCTAACCTATGAATAGATGAGGCTGCTCAAGACTCTTAAGCAGCCTCACTACGCTACGCTCAGCAGGATTTGCTTCTATTCTCACGTTATACAGAAAGCCTATCGAAATTTGGCTTAAACCTTTCCTTTTCCCAAAACACACATTTTGCGATACACTCCTTCCTGTCAACAAGCACTCGGAGTTTAAAGTTTATGGCGCACTGGTCGACCGGGCAAGATGGCACGCGTCTTTGGTATGAAACTTTTGGAAAAAAGGGCGATCCAGCGCTTCTTTTGATGATGGGCAACAGCTGCGACGCGACGCTCTGGCCTAAGCAGTTCTGTCAGATGCTCTCTGACAAAGGTCTCTACGTCATTCGCTTCGATCAGCGTGATACGGGACTCTCGAACTGGATCGACTTCTCAGAAAATCCCTATACGCTGCAAGATATGGCTGCCGATGCCTTGCAGCTTTTGAGGACGGAGCAGATAGAGAAAGCGCATATTGTGGGCTTTTCGACAGGAGGAGTGATTGCCGAGCTTTTTGCCCTGAACTATCCGGATCAAGTGCTTACGCTGACTCTGATGATGACGTCGATCGACCTTACAATCAAAAACGATGCCTTCATGGGAAAAGATGTCTCTCAGGCAGAGCTTCCTCCTCCTAAGGATTCATTTATCAATGCCATTTTGGAGTTAAAAAAGAGACCGATCAACACCCTGCATGATAAAATTGAACTGATGGTCGATAATTTCAGGGAAGCTAACGGCGGCAAAGCACCGTACGACAGGGAATATTTCTACGGCCTGTTTGAAGAGTCTCTTAGACGAGTTGACGGCAAGTCTCAGAAGGTTGGGCATGAGAGCAACCATGCTCTTGCCACATCCGCTACAAGCCCCCTGACAAAAAATGAGCTTAAAAGCATCCAGAGACGAACCCTTGTCATCGCAGGGGAGGAAGATCCTATCTTGCCGCCGCCCCATGGTGAAAAGACGGCTGATGCGATACCAGCCGCCCGTTTTCTTTCCATAGAGGGGATGGGGCATGTTTTGAACCCCGTTTTCTTTCCTCAGCTTGTCAGCGCAATCGAAAAGCACATCCAGGGCAACTAGCTTTATTTGTTAAAGTCCCAGATCTGGCTGTCGAAGTTGGCATCGTCGTTTTGCTGATCGGAATTATCGTTTTGCTGACTTGAGCCGTCATTTTGCTGGTTCGAGCTATCGTCAGGATAGGTGCTGTCGATGCCGTCGTAGTAGGGAGCTACCGGAACAATGTCATTTTCCAGCTCGTTGTCGATGCGTCTGTCTTGTTGATACTGCCAATCCCGGCGCTCGGTATTGTCCAAGGTTCTTCGCTGCTCATTATTAAAGTTTCGCTGCGCGTTGGGATGGTATTGCTGCTGATAGGGGCGGTGTTGCTGGTCGAAGTTTTGCTGGTGCTGTATATGCTCACCACCTTCGAAGCTACCGTGCCCTCCTTCATGACCGCCGCCTCGGGCGATTTCTGTGTTATTGGAAGCAGCGCCAAGTGGCAGCCAGGCGAGGGACAAAAGGGCAGTCGCGACCAGGCTCAGATTGAGTATTTGTTTCATAGGAGACCTCCTTGCTCTTGTAGAATAAGACTTCAACGGGCGTACAGAGAATATGATTTGTACTTGTCTTGTGCTTATGGCCAATTATAAATTAAAATTTTAAATATTTCTCTACATTAATTTTCCTTTAAGAAGTCCTCCGGAAGGAGTAGGAGAGAGCCCGCAAGCACAGATCAGTATGCACTGTTGCTTTATAGAGTTGTAATCTTCAGTTAGTTAAGGATTTTCAGGGTTGATAGGTCGAAAGCTCATCAAAATCTGGCACGAAAGCTCTCATTTTTGCTTAAAAAAAATTTGAGAGATGCTCGTGGAAGGTAAATTCAGTCTCTAAAAAAAAGCAGGGGAGTGAGTGTGGCCTTGACGGATATCTTCGACTCATCTAAATTTGGTAACTCACGCCATGTATCATCGCTCGGATGGTGGAATGGTAGACACTAGGGACTTAAAATCCCTTGGGAGCAATCCCGTGTGGGTTCGAGTCCCACTCCGAGTAAGCCAAACCGCAAGAGGGTGAGTCTTTATGACTTAGTTACCCTCTTACTTAAAGGAACTGTCGGTTTACCGCAGTTCCTTTATTTTTTTAGATCCCCATTCCCCCTTTTTTGACACACTTCAGTATAGAAACTATGCTGGTTTTTCTTTCGCATCGGCGTTTAATTGATTGATAATTTTTAGGTAAGATTTTTTTGAGGAGAATTTTGGTCTTTCGCGTAGCCGATTTAGTGCAGGCGGGGGAGTGCCTCACATCTTCCAAAACTTTTTTCAGCTCACCAATCTTTCCCCTATGTTTCTCAGCCTTCCTTGCTAATTTGCGCCCTTTTTGTTAAATCAGGCGTGAGGCGGCGAATCGCGTTTTATGAGGATGTGTGAAGGACTGCAGCTATTATTTTCAGACCGCAAAATTTTTTTTGATGCCGTGTGCCACCAGCGCAGCCCTTTTGGCTGCATGGATCTACATCACAATCGATGATTGGAAAGTCGGCGACACTCTTCACATTTTAAAGGAGGTGGGGAGGGCGATCGGCTTTGTGGGATATGTTTTGTTCTCGCTTTCTCTATTTTTATCATCCCGCATCAAAAAACTGGAGGATTGGCTCGGGGGCTTAGATCAGATTTACTACCTGCATCACAAAATCGGGCTGTGGGGTTTTTATTTTATCGTGTGCCACCCCTGGTTTTTCGCAGCGAAATGGCTCTTTGGTCGCCCGGATAAATTCTTTTTGTCTATTTTTCCCGTGCACTCCCGATTAGCGGTCAATTTGGGCTCGTTAGCTTTTTGGCTGATGCTCTTAATCATAGGAGCTACAATTTTTAAAGTGCTATCCTATGACAAGTGGAAGCGGCTGCATCAGTTGATGAGTCTGGCCTACATTTTAGCTACCCTCCATATTCTTTTGTTACAAAAGCCTTTTAGCTCCTCAAATGCCGCTCTTGCCCTTGTTTGCGCCCCTATGGGATTGGGGCTGCTTGGCATTCTCTACAGGCAGGTACTTGCCCCCTTTTACTCAAGCAGGGCGATTTACAAAGTGTCGGAAGCCGAAAAGATAAACGAAAATGTGGTTAAGATTACATTCAAACCCGAAGCCGAGCCGCTTAAGTTTCGTCTCGGCCAATACGCCTTCTTTTCCTTTCAAGATCAAATTTCCAAAGAGCAGCACCCCTTTACAATCTGCAAAGAATCGGATGACCGCATTTCAATTTTTGTCAAAGCAAGAGGGGATTTTACAAAGTCCCTTTACCGCAGCGTTCATCCTGATTTGAGGGTTTGTCTCGAAGGTCCTTATGGCCGGTTTGATTTCATGAAAGGCAGGGAGAATCAAATTTGGATAGCAGGGGGGATTGGGATAGTGCCTTTTTTGGCCTGGAAAGAGCAAATCCGTGGGTGGCCGGGAAAAATTGATCTTTTCTATTGCGTTCATCGGATGGAAGATGCGGTTTTGCTCGATCAATTTCAACGCATCCAGAATGATAACTTTCGCTGCTTTCTTCATTGCACGGAAAATAACAAGCGTTTGACTATTAATCATCTAATGGAAACTGAGACGGATTTACCGCAAAAAGATATCTTCATGTGCGGCCCCAAAAGTCTGACACGTCCATTCGTGGCAGGATTGATGAATGCAGGAGTTAAACGGCATCACATTTATTTTGAGGATTTTGACTTTTTCTGAAACCGTAGAGAATTCTTAGACGTGGAATTTAGGTGTTACACCATTTGAGGGATAGAGTGAGTAAAAAAAAGAGCAGCGACAGTATTTTAGGGGTTCACGGATCGATAGCAATCCTGGCGCTTGCCGGCATTGTCGTTTTTCTTGTTTTGCGGTTTGCCCTTCCCCATTTTGAGGTCTACGCCAACTATCCTCTCTATGTCGTCCTTCTTTTCGGCGGGGGTCCGCTTGTCTTGGAGCTGCTCCGCAAAATGTTCTCTCTGGAATTCGGGTCTGACTTGATAGCGGGCATTTCGATTGTTACATCAGTCATTTTAGAGCAGTACCTGGCAGGTGCTCTTGTCGTGCTCATGCTCTCAGGAGGGCAGGCTCTTGAAAATTACGCGATCCGGACCGCTTCTAAAGTTCTCGAGGCGCTTGCTAAACGTGCTCCCAGTATCGCGCACCGCAAGCGGCAAGACAGGATCGACGATATCCCTGTGGAAGAAATTAAAATTGGGGACACGCTTGTGGTTTTTCCTCATGAGATATGCCCGGTCGATGGCGCGGTAATCGAGGGGACGGGAACCATGGACGAGTCATACTTGACTGGAGAGCCATTTCTTCTTTCAAAAGCGCCGGGATCTTCGGTTCTGTCGGGAGCAATCAATGGAGAAGCCTCTCTGACTATTGAAGCTAGTAAATTAGCTGTTGACTCCCGCTACGCTAAAATCATGGCCGTCATGAAAGAGTCAGAGCAAAAACGTCCGAAGATGCGTCGTCTTGGAGATCAGCTGGGAGCTTGGTACACCCCTCTTGCCGTCATCATTGGATTGATCGCATGGTATGTAAGCGGCGAAGCAATTCGCTTTTTGGCGGTTCTTGTCATCGCCAGGCGGTTCTTGTCATCGCCACACCCTGCCCTTTGCTGATTGCCATCCCGGTTGCGATCATAGGATCGATCTCCTTGTGTGCGAGGTCCGGGATCTTGATCAAAAATCCCATCGTGCTCGAGCAACTGGATCAGTGCAGAACGATGATTTTCGACAAAACCGGTACGCTGACTTATGGCAAACCTGTTTTAACAGATCAGAAAGTTTTTATCTCCCGCGACCCAAAGGAGATTTTAAAATTAGCCGCGAGCATAGAAAGGTATTCCAAGCACCCGTTGGCAAGCGCCATTCTGGCTAAGGCATCCGAGGAGAATATCTCCTTAATTGAAGCGCAACGAATTGCTGAACCGAAAGGAGAGGGTTTGAGAGGAGATATCGGAGGCTCTCAAGTTATTCTCACCAGCCGCAAGCATTTAGACCGTCTAGGCGTGAAAGTGCCAAAAGATCTTTTACCCCAAGGGGCAGGTCTTGAGTGCGTCATTGTGATCGATGGGGAGCTGGCGGCTTATTATCGGTTTCGTGATATGCCAAGGAAAGAAAGCGGGTCTTTCATTAATCATCTGCATCCAAAACATCTGTTTGAAAAGATCATGATTGTCTCGGGAGATAGGGAAGAAGAGGTCAGGTATATCGCAGAGCGCATGGGAATCTCCGAAGTCTACGCTAATAAAAGCCCCGAGGAAAAAGTACAGATTGTCGTGGAGGAGACGAAAAAGGCTAGGACGGCCTACCTTGGAGATGGGATTAACGATGCTCCCGCTCTCATGGTGGCATCGGTGGGGATTGCTTTTGGCCGCAATAGCGATGTGACAGCGGAAGCTGCCGGCGCTGTTGTCATGGACGATTCGCTGGTCAAAGTCGAGGAGCTTCTTCATATCAGCCGGCGCATGCGCAGGATTGGTTTACAAAGTGCGCTTGGGGGAATTGCACTCTCGGTTATAGGCATGATCTTTGCTGCGAGTGGATTTCTGCCCCCGGTCGCGGGCGCTATTTCGCAGGAGATCATCGATGTGCTCGCCATTTTAAATTCCCTCCGCACAGCCTGGCGACCACCCCGCCTGATCGATATGCCCCTGCAGGAGTAGAGCCTGTACTTATCCGAACATGTCTTAAAACTTGTTATCGAGTCTAAATTCGAAACACACTGATATGAAAGGGGCGCTTTTGTGCTTGCCGGTGCAAAATCCCTCTCGATTCGAATCTCTTATTAGCAATCGTAAAATAATAATTTAGTGTTTTTGACGTCTTTTTTAGTAATTAATTTACTTGAACTCTTTATTGTGAGATAATAAACAACATTTATTATCTTAAAAAACATCTAATAAAGAGAGTGTTATGCAGGCAGTGGGAAGTGGAGAGCTGTGCAAATTTTGTCTGAGCTGGGACAGGGAGATAAAAGGACAAGAGGCAGAAGACGATGCCCTTTTTCAGACCAATTGCGAGGAGGCTCTGGACCGGCAGAATTTGGAAACGATCGTAACGAGCCTTTCAGTTGCCGAGCGAAGCGAGTTTACATGGCAGATCGTTTCAAAAATTGAAGGAATTTGCAACGAGCTTTTGTACAAGGTGGTTGAACACGAGAGAAGGAAAAAAGCCATCACAGAGCTATCCAATACGATGCAGGAAGTTGATGCAGCCCTTAGCCTGAACATGTGCGAATGTGATCAGCTTAAAGAGAAAAAAAGCGATTGCGAAGATGAAATGAGGCGCTTATCCCAGAAAGTAGAACTTTTGCTGGGCGAGATTGACGAGCGTGAGCGGCTGATCAAGTTGTGCTGCTTGAAACAATTTGCACTGAGTCACCCCGACTGCGCCTCCGATTCGAGCGCTGAGTTCGAGAGGGAATTAACTCCTTCCGGGATCGATCTCGTGCCCATGGCCAAGCAAATTTATGAAAAGGCAGGGGGGGTATACAGCTCCTTTTGGAATTGGATCAGTGCAAGAAAAAACTATGTCGAGCAGGCTGCGTCGGAAGGGAAAAAGTGGGGAGGAGCTCTCGGTGCTCCTAAGATAGGGGAAGCGGCGGGCTATATGCTGGGCATGATAGCTCTGAGTTCCGGAAAAAGCCCCGATCAAAATCCTCTTGCGGTGTATGCAGAGTATTGGCAGGGGGTCTATTCATCCAATAAAATTGATGCAAGTCATGGGGCGGATAATAGCTCATTGTTTTCACCTTGCCAGATACAAAAGATGCGCAATTACTTCCGCAATTATCTTGAGGATTTAGACCATAGCGTGATGTACGCTCATGCGATCAAAGACTTCTCAAGTCTGGGCTGTCTCCTCTCTGAGCACAAGAAAACCTACGAAGCCTGGGGTGAAATTTACCTCGGTAGCAGCGGGAAAAGCAAAGAGGAGCGCTGCGAGGTGTGGGTAGAGTGTCTTAAAGCGCGTCTCGAAGAGATCAAGCAGCAAGAGCGTCATTGCCTGGAAAAACTGGTGAAAACAGCAGCTTTTGGCATCCTTAGTCCCTTTGAACAAATCGTCCTGGAGGGTGAAAGCGGCATTGTTTTCAGCGGGAAACGGGCTGAAACCACGATCCGAGTTGAGAGAAAGGTGCGCCGCTACGTGTACCGATTGAATGAGTTGAAAGAGATTAAGCGCCACTTAATTCAGGAAATGGCTGGAGATAGATCTCAAGCAAGCTTTATGGATAAAGGTCAAAACAATCCCTTTCTCGAAAGAGAGGATGAATTGGAAACTCTTCCGGGAAAGCCGCATACCAGACTCTACGAGCAGCTTCTTTATCTGCCCTCAGACAATATCGTGCCGAAACTATACTGCCATGTGAGTTCTCTTCTGCAGAATCTTGTATGGCGAAGCAATGCCGATTTAATTCATGATCATCAAGGAAGCTGCACCCTTCTTCATGCGATGGCTGAGCGCGGCAGTGAAAAGCTTCTCAGGGCTGTCCTCCTTGCCATCGAGGAGAAAAACCAGTTTCTGCCGGTTCCTACCGATAAAGTGCAGCGCTGGCGGTTAAGGCATGTGCTTGATTACCGATTCAAACGTGCTGACGGCATGGACTGCTTTGAGGTAGCAACGAGAGAAGGTAATCGAATGTTTCTTAAGAGCCTTATCCAGTTGGCAATGTCCGAGTTGCCTGCGAGCTTCCCGGCTATCGATTTTGTAAAAAATCTGATGAAATCTCCTCCTGAGAAATTTGAAGGAAAGATGTACACCTGGGGTTTTGGAGGAGATGATATCGGGGATGAACTCTCCGACGAATTCGGTAAATTCATCATTGGCCTACTGAGCGAAGAGGATGAAGAGTCATTTTATTCTTTTTCTTCATCCAGCTCCAGTGCAGATTAACTATATTAAATCACCCGTTAGCAGCAGGGTGCTTTTTGAAAGTTTCTCAAATACCAAATTTTGAGAAACTTTCGATAGAGCGTCAAACCTCTAGGAGCCGCACGAATTCATGCTTAATCCGAATCCGTAGCCATCTTTTGCGAGAGCCGCTGAGATAGAGTGGTTTTCAAGATCGGCCGCGCTTCTTTCATTGCTGACAAAATAAATTTTGACCGCTATATCTCGATTCCTTACGCTACTGTCTAGGAGTTACACTGAAAGTATCTCAAAATTTGGCATGTGGGCTTTGATAAAGCCTCGGTATTGAAAGATCATTCTAGTATTAGGTGACTTGTGATCTTTCAATCTTGGGGAACTTTCTCTTTGCCGAAAACCAAATTTTGAGACACTTTCGGTATGCTATAGATAAGAACGCAAAATTTATATCAACTGAGAGAGGAATATGAAATTTTCTTTAACAAGACTGGCGCTGAAAGTTTCGGTGCTCGTTGCCGGACTAGGCGCTTCAACACCCCTTCTTTCCGACCCTTACTGTCCTTTTAACGGCTTTTACGCCGGTGTTATGGGGGGAGCTTTACAATCGACAACAGAGTTCAGCAGGGAAAGCAGCGCTCAATATGAAAACTTCTTTCATGTTCCCGGTCTTATCTCATCAGGACAGAAAGACGTGAAAGTCTACCGCTGGGGAGGAGCCGGGGCGCTCAATTTAGGCTACGGCGAGCAAGTTGGAAAATGCATGTTCATCGCAGGTGAAATCTTCGTAAGCGCGGCCACCCGTGATACGTCAGTAAGCGATTATGCCTACACCGAGCATAACGATCAGTCCCTGTTTGACAGTTTCAATACCTCTTTGAAGGCCAAGACGTCTGCATCCACGCAAAATGTAGAATTGGCTATTGATTTGCGTCCCGGATTCCTTGTGAATTCCTGTACTCTATTGTACGGCCGCGTCGGGGTTGGATTTAACAAGTTGCGCACAAAGAACAGGGTGGACTTTGAGTATAATGGAAGAGAGGCAAGTGAATTTGTAGGGCATTCTGTCCAAACCCTTTCTACAACAAAAAAAAGCAACAAATCAGCTCTGAGACTGGGTTTAGGCTGTGAGTGGAAACTCTGTCCCAATTTAAGCCTGACTTCGGATTACATCTATTCCTATTACGGAAAAGCCAAAACACAAAGAATCGCTGATTCAACCTTCGCAAACGGTGAAGACGACAACTTCATCGCCGATGGTTTCAAGACCTCCTCTTCAGCAAAGATGGCCACCCAAGCCTTTCTGGTGGGCATTAAGTACTACTTCGACAACGCCTGTTGTCGTTAAGAGACGGCTCAAAAGAAGCTATCCACTTTGTGGATAGCTTCTTTGCAATCCTTTATTTACAAAATAACTTCTATATGGTTGGATAGCCGGATGCTTAGCGAAAAAGCAGCGCAGAGGCTTTCATCAGTTGTTTGCCGCTCATTCATCAACCTCTTTGAATTCGATCAATTATGGCGCACTGGGACAACCAAGCTCGGCAATGGGCTCTAATCGGAGAACCTCTCAAGCCCTCACAGGCAGAACTCCACACTTCCTATGCATGGATTCTTGAACAGGCGCAGCTTCAAAGGGAGCATTTAACCGTATTGGTTCTCGGTGTCACACCGGAGATTATCCACCTGCCCTGGCCCGCTCACACAAGGCTCATTGCGGCTGACTGCAGCGAGAAAATGATCGAATCTGTTCTGCCTAAAAAAACGGCCACTTTGACCCCCATGGGATTATTGGCCAATTGGCTGCAGCTTCCGCTTTCATCGTCATCCATTGATGTTGTTATTGGAGATGGGTGCTATAGCCAGCTTCTTTGGAAAGATTACAGAGCCCTCACGCAGGAGATTCGGCGTGTTTTAAAACCCGATGGCCTCTTTGTCATCCGCTTTTTCACCAAACCTGAAAATGTAGATCCCGTCGAGTCCATCTACCACGATCTACTCTCAGGGAAAATCGCCAGCTTCCATGCTTTCAAATTGCGCCTCGCCATTTCCCTACAATCGCAAACAGCTCAAGGTGTCTGTCTTAAAGACGTATGGAATACCTGGGATTTACGTTTCAAACAAGGGGTTCTGCAGAATATGCAGAAATTGAAATGGAACCGCGAGACCATCGACACAATCGATACTTACCACCTCTCAGACACGGTTTACACGTTTCCGACAAAAAGCGAGATCCGATCGATCTTCTCCGGGCACTTTTCCGAGAAGAGTCTGCACACTCCCGGTTATTATCTCGGCCGCTGTTGCCCAACCTTTAGGCTTTCGAAAATATAATGGAAAAATCAAACGACAACAAACCCCGCACACTCATTGCCTTGGTTGACAAACCCCGCGTTTATCGTGGGTATATCAAAGGATTTCGCCAGTCGGTCGGATGTTTGAGTCTGCAGGTTCAATCATTTCGACTCTCCGATGTTCACTCCTTGCAACAATCCCTGGAGGAGTATGGCGGTAGATATTGCTTTCACCCAAAGACAATCCGTTCCCCAAAAGATTTGCTTGCTTGTTTTGGTGAGGCCGCTGTCAAGCTTCAGCAATCCGCCCGCCTTCCTGTTTTTGATACAATCCGCATTGAGGTGTTATCGGAACAGGATGGGGCCTTCAAGCTGTGGATTCCCTACTTCGAGGAAGAGTGCTTTCACTTGGCAGTTTCATTTATGCTGCAATTTTTTCTGCATCATCTGGCCGCTCCCTCATTTTCGTACCGGGAAGAAATTTCCGAAGAGCTCGCCCTTTTGATCGAAAACTTAAACAGCTTTGCCCCAAAGGGTATGAACAGTTTACGGATATTGGAGACGGCCCATCAGCAGGGGGGTTCCTGGCGTTACCTCACTCAAAATGCTTTCCAATTAGGATATGGCGCTCATTCCCGATGGTTTGACAGCACCCTGACGGATAAAACACCTCAGATCGCAGCGTCGATAGCCCGCAACAAATTCAGTACCGCGAAATTCCTAAGGAAAATGGGAATTCCGGTTCCCCGGCATGAGGTTGTTCAGAGCCAGGAGGAGGCCGTGGAAATGGCGCGGCAGCTTGGGTATCCCGTCGTAATCAAGCCTAATCATCAGGACGGTGGCAGGGGTGTCAGCGCCGGGCTCATGACCGATGAGCAGGTAAAAAAAGCTTTTGCCAAAGCTAGGCACTACTCTGAGATCGTCTTGCTGGAACAGCACATCGTTGGCAAAGATTACCGCTTACTGGTTTTCAACGGGACACTGGTGTGGGCAATTGAGAGGGTCCCCGCCGGAGTGACAGGCGACGGCAAGAAGAGTGTCCGCGAGCTAATCGATCAGATCAATCGGTCGCGTCTTCCTGAAGGCGACCGGGTGCCGACATTGAAGCCTATCGCAGTCGACGAGGACACGCATGAGGTGCTGTCCCACCAAGGATATTCCTTGAGAAGCGTCCCCACTGCCGGTCGATTTGTCCAGTTAAGCCGGATCTCCAATATCGGTTCTGGAGGAGTTCCGGTGGCGGTCTTCGACGAGGTGCATCCCGATAACAAGCGTCTCGCGGAGTCAGCGGCGGCTTTGCTTAGACTCGATATCGCCGGCATCGATCTCATCATGCCCGATATTCGGCAATCTTACCTGGAAACGGGTGGGGCCGTCATCGAGATCAACGCGCAGCCTCAAATCGGCACAGTGACTGCAGCGCACATGTACCCCCTCCTTCTGAAGATGTTTGTCCCCAATCAAGGCCGTATTCCTGTCATTGTGGTCTGCAGCAATGCAGCAGAAGAGGTTATAATTGATAAACTGCAATCGAGTCTATCCTGCCGATATCAAAAGATAGGGTGGGCGAGCAATTCCGGGGGCTACATCAATCAACAGAAAGTGCATGCGGCTTCGTCGTCATATCAAGCCGCTCAGGCGCTGTTGAGTGATCAGACTGTCGATTTGATCATCTACTCCATCCAACAGATGGATGACATCATGCATGAAGGCTTGCCGTTCGATCAATTCGATGGCTTGCTCTTTCTTGGAATGCCCCGGTCGGTCAATGCTCCGCGGTTCAATGAGCTGTGTGATCTCTTGCACACGCTCTTTTCCACTTGCCGGGGGGACTTTCTTGTCAGCGACCCCTCAGTGTATGACTTCATTGATAGCGATGCTCCCTTCGCTCCCGCCCGGCTTTTGACCCGCGGTGAGATTGAAGATAGAATTGAAGATGGAGCCTTTCTGCCGGATGGAGATCTGAAAAGGATTTTGTCCAAGGAGCCTGTCGGTCACTGATGTCGACTGGCATATTCTTTTTCATTCCGAGATCATTGCCGGCTCTAGCATATCCATGCTAAAGCCGGACTTCTTATCGAGCTCTCCAGGCGAAGAGTCAGGCTGCTTCCGGGGCCTCTCTCCTTGCTTTTGCTGTCCCGTAGTACATACTGACACCCAAGGTGAAGAAGAAGGCGAATATGAGCAGCGAACTCATTCCGTTTAAGAAGAAACTACGGATACAAGCTGAGATGAGGAGAGAGCAGCTGATCAGGCCAAGGGTAGGCAAGAGCTTGCTGCCGGAGTTTTCGCGCCCTTGCTTTGCTGCAAAAAAGAGCGAGGCCACACTGAAGGTGTAGGAGAGGACGCAGCCGAGAGCGCCTATCTGCTGCAGAGGGATCAAAACCCCTTGGCTGGCAGCTAAGTAGCTCAGGCAGAGCACACACTCCACAACGACGCAAGCGGCCGGGATGGAATTGACGTTTAAGCGGGCGAAAAATTTGGACATCACCACATGGCCATTTTCAGCCAGAATGTGCAGGTTCCAGGAGTTGCTGAAAATGATTCCGTAGGCAGCGCCGAGCGTCGAAGAAGCGATCGCCAAGTGAATAATACCTTGGAATTTGCCGGCAAAGTCGCTGTCGCCAAAAAGGGTGCTTATCATAGCGGGGAAGATATCACAGTGGCCGGCGCACTCAGCTAATTTATCTCCCAAAGCTCCGTAGAATATTGCCTGGTAGATGGTGGCAATCAGAATCACCGAGCAAAAAGAGATCAATACAGCTTTAGGGGCATTCTTCTCGGCGTCCTTGATTTTGCTGCTCATCGAGCAGGCCGCCTCAAAGCCGATCACCGCGTAGATAACCAAGGGCAGGCTGGAGGGGACTCCCTCCCATTCAAGATGCGGGGCGGTGAAATTATCCCCATTTAAAAGGAAAATACCGGCAGCAATGGCGAAAAAGATCGGAAAAGTTTTGAAGGCGATAAACATCTTTTGAATCGAACTGCCGGCTTTGATGTTCAAAAAATTCAGGCCGCAGAAAACACCTACGGTGAGGAAGTCGAGGACAAAAGTACTGACGGCGGCAAGAGGTGGGAAAATATGCTGCAAAAGGGTCATCGAGACGTGGATCATCAGCATGCAGGAGGCAACTTTTGAAGTGAAATAGCACCACCCGCTTAAAAATCCTGCCAGGGGACTGATCTCCTCTTTGGCAAAAACGTAAAACCCTCCCGATGGATGGATTCTGAGCATGCGGGCGATCGAGAGGATCAGAGGAAGCATCAGGATGCCCACTAAAATATACATGAAAGCGCCGAGAAGGCCGGCCTTTTGGGCAAGGCTTGGCGTATTAATGAAGATGCCGGCTCCGAGCATGATATTGATGTTAATGAGGACAGCCGTTGGCAGAGATAGTTTGAATTCTGTGGAGGGAGCTGTGGTCATGACATCCTTTCTTTTGGGTAGCGACGGCAGTTGATACCGAAAGTGTCTCAAAATTTGGGCTTTTGGCAAAGAAAAAGCCTCGGGCTTGAAAGAATGCGAGTCGCCTAATATTAGAAATATGAGGTGAGTTGGAATCCTTCAATCTTGGGGATCTTTCTCATGGCCAAAAGCCTCAATTTTGAGACGCTTTCGGTATAAACTGTCCGTGACCAAGTTATTAATTAAAAAATTATAACATACAAGGTTCTATTTTAAAAGATAATAGTTACTCTGAGCATTTATACCGAAAGTATCTCCAAACTTGGCATGTGGGCTTTGAGAAAGCCTCGGGATTGAAAGGATACAAAGTCATCTTATGTTTCTAGTATTAGGCGACTTGGAATCTTTCGATCTTGGAGAGCTTTCGTAAAGACAAATCCAATTTTTGAGACACTTTCGGTATAAATGTAATCGGTCGTTGTAGTATGAGGAGGAGATGGAATTAAATATTTGAAAAACAAACTATGCGGATAATGAAGGGGCTAAATAGCTCTTACTGCAGCAAAGTTTCGCCAAGGAGGCTCGGATGAACGAAGTGAGTCAGGGACGGTTTTTTTCAGTAAAAGGGCAGTTTACCGGAGACGAAGACGGCTCTTGGCGGAAGGCTAAATTCAACGTGTATGACGGGGATGGGCAGTTTCTCTCCTACGGTAAAACTTCGGAAGACGGGCGGTTCAAAGTAGCAGTTCCCAAGCTGAACAGTCGCGAGGAGAAGGTCGATCTTACGTTTCGCCTACTCAAGGAAGAGCAATCTCCCGATCGTCGCCTTCAATTCATGAAAGAGCGCTGGGAGGTGGCAGAAAAGGTAGTCCCCGATGTTAAAGTCGGGTCTAAAGTCGATCTTGGTAAATTGGAGTTTGACGACTATTTCAAAGCGGAGAGGGTGCCTTTGAGTTACACCCTTCGCGTTGTCAAAGCCACCCTTCCCGCTAAAATCCAGGGCGCAATTGAGAATTTGAAAGAACGATTCGATTTTTTTGGGACGCATGACGTTAGCAGCTGCCAGAATTCCTTTGGGGTGGAGGCCACTCCGCTGACAGCGGAAAACAGCTGGAAGTTGATGCTGAATGGCATTTGTCCTCTCTATCTGAAGAAAGAGGGCGACTTGCTTGCGGCCGATATCTGCTGGGACCGTTACGCCTTTGACAAGGAGATGGCACTTCCGAATGTCAAAGCGCTCTTTAAGGTGGAGGGAGAGAAGGGCGTTTTGCAGCAGATTCACATCGACTTTGTAGATAGGGGGGATGCGCTGAGCCCTGAGGAGTTCACCCACAATGAGCAGGTCTACAGGCCGGGCGATGAAGACTTTGAAGAGGGGCTTCGCGCGATGAACTCCGCCCTTCATGTCTACGGACAAACAGTATACCACCTCGGCATCGGACATGTTTATGGATCCTTTGTCGCCCAGTCGGCCTTTGACTTCCTCCAGCACACCACATTTGGACAGCTCATTCTGCCCCACACTCATCTCATCAGAAAAATCAGCAACGAACTCGGCAAGACGGCAATATTTGGCGAGGAGGGAATACTGAATGTCTCTTCCTTAAGTGTTGAGAGTATCTCCCATATGATCGCCGACACGCTGGGTGCTCTTGATCCGTTTTCTTTTGAGCCCAGAGAGCCGCTCACCAATAATCACACCTTCAGCAAAGTGCAAAAAGTGCACTATAAAAATGTTCGCGAAGCAGTGAAGGAGTTTTTTGATAAAAACTGGGGTTCCATGGTCAAAGAGTGGAAGCTGGTGCATGCCTTTTTTGATCGGTTGCATAAAAAATCGGTTCCTTACCGCCCTTGGGAAGGTGTAGCGGATTTAAGCGTTTTTCAGGACGCCAACGAAATTGGCGGCAAAGCCGACGGCACTCTTCCGGCAAGGACCAAGGGTAAAGAGAGCGATACAAGAGTGCGCAGTTTCCGTCCGATAGCTGTCGATTCCTCGGGACCGAAAGGGAACGACCGCGAGATGATGGAGCGATTCGCTGCAGACTACATCCATCATGTGACACTCTGGCACTCTTGGCTGCATAGAAGCCAGTATACAAACACACCCGACTCACCCTCTCCCCTGGACCTTAACTTTGCGCCCATCACTTTGGGTCCGATGGGCAAGGGGCCTTTCGGTGGAATCACGGAAAAGGAGGCTATCGCCGAGCTGATGATTGCAGACACGTTCAGGCGCTTCAACACCAAAGCCTACGCGCTTATGCGGGATGAATCTGTTTACCCGGGACTTACCGCGAGGATCAAAGCAACGAAGGATGAGTATTTGGCAAACGGCATCGATCCATCAGAAGAAATACAAACAAGCACTGTCATCTAAGGAGGACAAAAGATGAAAAACTGGATTCAGGCAATAATTGCCGTTGCTGCCTTGGCTTTACCGGCTTTCTTGATGGGGATTCCCCCGGAAGAGGGGCTGAAGAGACTGAAGGAGGGAAATCAGCGATATGTCAAGGAAGACTTGCAGCATCCCAACAGGGGAGCTGAGCGAAGGGCCGAGCTCTCATCGAAGCAGAAGCCGTTTGCTATCGTGGTCGCCTGTTCCGACTCTCGAGTGTCGCCTGAAATTATCTTTGATCAGGGAATTGGCGACGTCTTTGTCGTGCGCGTAGCAGGCAATGTCGTGGGCCCTCTGGAGCTCGACAGCATCGAGTTTGCGGCCCTCTACCTGAAGGCTTCCTTGGTCGTGGTGCTTGGCCACGAAAGTTGCGGCGCGGTGCAGGCAACTTTGGACAACAACACGCAAGACATCGAGGCGATTGCCGAGAAAATCCAGCCGGCGATCAAGGGTGTGGACCCCAAAGCAAAGGGCGCCCTTGAGAAGGCGACGAAAGATAACGCACGTTTTGTAGCCGATTATATTTCCAAGACGCCTGTTATCAGCAAGCTTATCTCCGAGAAGAAGCTGCTTGTGACAACCGGATATCTCGAGCTTAAAGAGGGGTCAGTGGAGTGGGGGTTTTAAAACCCACCTCCCGTGGCCTTAATCAATCCGATCAGGGCGCCAAACTCCGCGCCCTGAACTTTCACGAGCGCTCTTCTGCTGCTGAGCAGCGTCCTTTGTGCATCTACGACATCAAAATAGCTGACCAGCCCCTTTAAGTAGCGCTGGTTGGTGAGCTCTAAAGTCACCTGGGCGGCAGCTACCGCTTCGACCAGATACTCCCGCTCGCTCTTCCTTAAACGAATTTCCGAGAGGGCGTCCTCCGTTTCACGAAAGGCGATCAGCGCCTGGTTGTAGTAGGCGGCGAGGCTGATCCAGAGCCGGGCTTTTGCCGCTTCCCATTCACTTTCTTTGCTTCCGGCATCAAAAACAGTTTCCGTCAGGCCGATGGCAAAGGACCAAAACCTCGCTTTCCAGTCCAGAAGGTGCGACAGAGAGTAGGAATCGTAGCCGAAAGATCCTGTAAGGGCGATCGCCGGAAAGAGATCGGCGAAGGCGACGTTGGCATCTTCCATCTGCCGATGGATCTCTTCTTCTTTTTCGGCCATGTCAGGTCGGATAGCCAGAAGTTGCCCCGGAGATGGGGGCGTTACAGCGGGGGGAGTGAGGAAGAGGGGGTCGTATGCCTTGGCGTATAGGGAAGGGTTTTGCCCTAAATGGACAGCCAGGGAATTTTCAGCAAGCTGCCTTAAGCGTTTGGTGTTTTCCATGTCCGACTGGACGTTGGCAAGCTCTGTTTTAGCTCTTGCCACATCGGTGTAGGGAACGAGGCCGGCCTCATAGCGCGCTTCGTTAATTTCCAGCGCCTCCCGCAGTATGTCGATGCTCTTGATGAGAACATCGATTTCAGCATCCAGAGACCTTAGGATGTAGTAGTTTTCGGCTGTAGAGGAAGCTACAAGTAAAAGCGCTCCGCGGTAGGCGGCCCTCTTGGCTTTTACATTATGGACGGAACTTAAATAGGCGCTTTTCCACTTTCCGAAAAGATCCAGTTCGTAGCTTGCCGACAGGGGAAAGGTGTAGTCTGTCTGGATCGTGCGGAGGGGTTCGGCAGCCACGATTCCTTGCGCGTTGATCAAACTCTCTTGCTTGACGCCTTGGGGATTGAAAACGAGGCTGGGAAAGAGGGGGCCCTTGGCGACTCCGACTAGAGCTTTGGCCTCCAATAGTGTGTAAAAGGCGATGTCCAAGCTTTTGTTGTAGTCGAGGGCTTGTCCGATGAGCTCGATCAGCTCTTTATCTTCGAGGCAGCAAAAGGCCTCTTTGGCGCCGCAAACGGCATTCTCGGGAGGCTCTTCTTTCCAGTCCTCGGTGATCTCCGGCGATTGGATGTGGCACTTGCTAGGCCCGCAGGATGTCAGAAGCGCAAGGAGGATAAGTAAGTATCTCATATTACTTTTTGGTCTCCGACTCCAGTTCGATGAAGACATCGACCTGCTGGCCGACAAATAGCCGGTTCTCAGGGTCTTTCACGATCGTATAGATAACTTGCAACACCCGGGTGTCTACCCTCTCTTCCGAAGCTCCGGTTAATGACTTTTTGGGGATTACATAGGGTTCGACCCGTAAAAAATTTAAGGGAATTCGCACGCTGGGATCGTTTTTGAGGAAAGCGAAAGCGGGAAGGCCGTCCCGGTAGTGTGACGCGTTTTGTTCGTCGATGTCTATCCTGACTTGCAGTTGGCTGACGTCGCCGAGGATCATGGCCGGGGTTGTCGTTCCGGCAAGTACATATTCGCCCTTGCGGATATTGCTCTGCAGTATGATACCCTTTTTTGGCGCTCTCACGGTCATCCGGTTTAAGAGAAGCAGGGTCTTTTGCAAAGCGGCTTCTGCGGCTTCGACCTGCGCCTTTGCCACCTTGAGGTCGTTTGCTCTGGTGTCGAGGTCTTCCTGGCTGATGGCGCGTTTATCTTCTATCCTCTGGAGCTTGGCCAGCTGGCTTTCGATGCGGACTTCCTGGGCTTTTGCCACATCCCGCTTCGCTTTCAGTTCGATCAATTCCGCTTCCAGTTCCCGTGGGTCGATCTGAAAGAGAGGCGCATCTTCTTCCACCGGATCGCCGACTAAGACATACACATTCGTCGCTATTCCTGAAGTGGGTACGCCAATCGAGATGTTGCGGTCTGCCGATTCGATGATCCCGGACGCGGCAATCGCATGATAGTAGGGATTGGCAGCCGGTTCGCGCGTCGGCGGCTGGGGTGGCGGCTGCTTGCCCAGAATATTCATGAGAATCAAGACGGAGACAAAACCGAGAGCGCTTAAATAGAGCGAGGGGTTCTTAAAGATTTGCATCATTGCGGCGTACCGGTTTTAATATGGTTTGATATCACTTCAGTGACAGAGCCGTCGTCCATCTTCGCCAACCTGTCGGCATATTTGAAAATTCGGGAGTCGTGCGTCACCAAGATGACAGTGCGTTCGGAATCTTTGGCGACACTGACCAAAAGCTCCATGATCTTGTGCCCGTTCTCGGCGTCGAGGGCGGAGGTGGGCTCGTCGCATATGACAACTTTTGGGTCATGAACAAGCGCTCTTGCGATGGCGACGCGCTGTTGCTGCCCTCCCGACAAGTTCCTGGGCGATTCCTTCTCCCTTCCCTCAAGGCCGACGCGCGCCAGCATCTCCCTCGCCTTTTCCCGGGCGTCTTTTTGGGGATATCCATTCAGGATGAGGGGAATGGCGACATTCTCTTCATTGGTCAGTGTTTTGATCAGGTGAAATTGCTGGAAAATGAAACCGATATATTGACGCCGGAAGAGAGTGATTTCGTTGTCCGACATTTTTTCGAGCGGCTTTTCCATCACGTCGATTTCGCCCGAGTCAAAACGCAGTG
Organism: Estrella lausannensis; assembly: GCF_900000175.1. Lineage (NCBI taxonomy): Bacteria > Pseudomonadati > Chlamydiota > Chlamydiia > Parachlamydiales > Candidatus Criblamydiaceae > Estrella > Estrella lausannensis. Next base: position 14,319 of record NZ_CWGJ01000014.1, on the reverse strand, counting down.
TGCCGGCGATTACCGAAAGAAGGGTCGTCTTGCCGCAGCCGGATGGTCCGACGATCATCAGCAGCTCGCCGAAATAGGCGTCGAAATCAACCGCTTTCAGGGCATGGACGCAGTCATTTCCCTGGCAAAAGTCTTTGGAGACTTTGCGCACATGCACGGCCCGGGTTCTTGGAAGATCAGCCACGGAACACCTCTGCCGGCTCCAGCTTTCTGATTTTGCGTATGCCGAGCCATGCAGAAAACATGCAAATGAAGAGGATGAAGCAAAGCGTCAGCACGAGTACTTGATAGGGCAGGTAGAAGGGCGGCTGGCCTGTCTTTAGAGTCATGAAGCCAAAAACAGAGGCAAGACCGATACCGATGCCATATCCGGTGATTCCGACGAATAGCGACTGTGCGATCAGCATGCGGAAAAGGAGGGAGTTAGTCGCCCCCATAGCTTTCAAGGCACCGATGTTTCCCATGTTTTCCAAGATGAATGAGTAAAACGTCTGCCCGGAGACGGCCACACCCACCAGAAAGCCGAGCAAAATTGTGGTCCCGAAAGAGACGGGAATTCCTGTGTTTTTGATGAACCAGATGATGGTGTCCCAAAAAAAGGTGTTTTCCGTAAGCGCTTTCAACCCCGTTTCCTTGGTGATCTCCTGTGCGAGCAGATCTTGAGGGACCCCTTCCTGGGGTTTCACAAGGATGAAGGAGAGGTTTTTTCTTGTTTTGGGGACAATCTCGAGCGCCCGGTCATAGGTTGTATAAACATAAGGGTAGCCGAAAAACGAGCGCGCCACCTGGCAGATGCCGACGATGCGCACTTCGTGGTCGTTGATTTCAAAAATATCTCCCACTTCAATCGGCTTAGGCCGCCCTTCGCTGAGCTTTTCGATGCCCACTTGATCTAAAATGACGGAATCGGCCTGCCAAAGATCGGTGATTTTCCCTTGGAGCATCACACTCGGCGCTCCGATCAGGGTGGTGGCATCAAGGCCGATCATTTGAATGGATCTGAAACGGCCGTCGTAGAGTCTGGCCTGCTGAATGGAGAAGTAGAACGGAATTGCCCAGGCCACTCCTTTGACGGAGCGCACCCTTGCGGCATCGGTGTCTCGCATTGGTTTGACTTCATTGACCTGCTGAACCTTAGGATCCATCACCCAGATGGGAACGTTCGTGTTGCGGATCGTTGCTGTCGTCCAGAGCATAAGACCGGTGAAGACGCTCGACTGCTGTGTCATCAATAGAGAGCAGAAAGCGATCGCTGAAACAAGCATCAGGTATTTTGCCCGGTCTCCAAAAAGCATTTTGATCGCGATTTCAAGCATGAGGGTCTCTAAAGGAGCTTGCCGTGGTTTATGGTGGGGATGGTTGTTTTTCACGGATTCTAGGGTATACAACGATTATTGAGAAGAGCATGTCGCTGGATTGAATAGAATGTTCTTGCTATAACCATTCGCTTGTCTTCGACAGTCTTTAAGCTAAAAAAATCAGCGCCGAATCCGCCTGATCATGTCTTAAGAAGATTTTTAAACATAAGGAGAGCGTAATATGCAGGTTGATCCGGCACGTGCTGTTTTTTTGTATCCAGTGACTTTTGCCTCCAACAGAAATTTTTGCGCTAAAATTTTAGAAGAGTGGGAGCAAAAAGCGGTCGCTTTACTCGATTCGCGAGAACAAGTTGATAATAGACAGGAACTTAAAGGGGTGGTTTCACTTATCGGCATCGCCAAGCGGGCTGTCATTAAGGAAGAAGCGGGAGACTCTCACCTCATTTTGGTCAATGAGAGCCGCGTGGTCGCCCTGCTGGCTGCCGATTCCGCGGCCGGTGTCTTCAAAATCCACTCCTTGGTTTTTAGCCCGGGTTACCTGTTTGTCGAGAAAGTTCCCTTGCTACGGCAAGTCATCCCTCTTATCGAGATGTTTGCGCTTGGCAGAGGCTGCCATAAGATGCAAGTTCAAATGCCGGCGTCATCCGTTCCGATGTTTCAAGAAGTGGGCTTTTCAAATCCCGAGGTGATCAAAGAGGCAATGGATCTGACGCGCCTGAAGAGGGAGTTGCCAGAGGGGGAATCCCTTAAAACCTGTGACTCAGCACGTAAAGAGTGTTTTTACTACCACGAGTTTTCGGATGTCGATCGCGGGCTATAACTTGGTGTTTCTTTTTTGTGAAACAAATAATTGAAAAGCGGTCTTGCCGGGTCCTTTAACCAGAGGAGCGTGCCCAGCGGGGAAGCTGCACAAAAAAAAAGGGAATAGTTGTTGACCTAAGAAACCGAAATACCCGATAATTTTACCATCCTTTCAAAAATCGGGAGGCTTTACTCGACATTATGGATAAAGAAAAATCGCCAAAACACAATACTCAAGTCTGGATCGCCAATTGGGGTCACGGATATTTTGACATTAACGAGCAAGGAAATGTCCTCGTCAAGCCCAATAGAGAGGGCCGGTCAGGCGATCTTTATCAGCTGGTGCAGTCGCTTGTGCAAAGGGGAGTGGAACCACCCATTCTTTTGCGCTTTGATGGCATCATTCGCGACAGGATCAAGGCGATCTACGCCGCTTTCGATAAAGCCATTAATGACTACGGTTATAAAAACCGCTATCAGGCCGCGTATCCTATCAAGGTCAACCCGCAGCGTCACGTTGTCGACATGGTCCACGAGTGTGGACGTCCCGGCCATATCGGACTTGAAGTGGGAAGCAAGCCAGAGTTGATCGCCGTTTTAGCTTATGACAGCGTTGACAACCTGCTCCTTTGCAATGGTTACAAAGACGCCGAGTATATCGAACTTGCATTGCTGGCAAGAAAACTCGGCCGCCGCTCCATTATCATCATCGAGCAGCTCTATGAATTAAAAATGGTACTCGACGCCGCGATCCGCCTGAATGTGGAAGCGGAGATCGGTTTCCGCATGAAACCTTACAATAAAGGTAGCGGACGCTGGGGCTCTTCCGGTGGCGATCTGGCTAAATTCGGTCTTTCGATCCATGAAATCGTTGCCGGTCTCGATCAGCTGAAAGCCTATGGAAAAACCCATTGGCTGAAGCTTTTGCACTACCACATGGGAAGCCAGGTTCCGACGATCGCGACCATCAAGAAAGTACTCAACGAAGCAGCGCGGATGTTTATCGAGCTTGCCAAAGAGTGCCCATCCCTTTGCTTCTTTGACGTAGGCGGAGGTCTTGGTGTGGACTACGACGGTTCCAAATCTGCCAACGACTCTTCAATGAACTACACCATCGATGAATACGCCAAGGACGTTGTGGCGGCAATCGGCGACGCATGCGATAAGGCGGACATGCCTCATCCGGTGATCTTGTCCGAGTCCGGCCGCGCGATCGCAGCGCACCACTCTGTGCTGATCACCGAGGTGATTGACGTCTCTCCGACCATGGATCCGCTTGAAAACATTGAAAAGCCGCCGACAGACCATGAGATTTTGGAAACTCTCTGCTACCTCTATAACGAGGTGACCACTCTTAATTGCGAGGAGTTCCTCCATGACGCGATCGAGCTTAAGGAGAAAATCCTCAATTCGTTTATTTATGAAGGGATGAGTCTGATCGAGAGAGCGTATGCGGAGAAGGTGTACAAGCAGCTTATCTCGAAAATCGCTCACCTTGCCAAGAACCTCGATTATGTTCCTGAGGAAATTGACGCGATCGACAGAACGCTCCTGGATGTCTATTTCTGCAACTTCTCGGTCTTCCAGTCGTTGCCGGACGCGTGGGCAATCGGGCAGATCTTCCCGGTAATGCCCATCCACCGCATGAAAGACGAACCGAAGCGCCGCGCCATCATCGCCGACTTAAGCTGCGACAGCGACGGAAAAATCGACTGCTTTTCAAGCCGCATCGGCCCGAAATATTTCTTAAGGCTCCACGAGCCCAACCAGCAGCCCTACTATCTGGGTGTGTTCTTGGTGGGTGCCTATCAGGAGATCTTAGGGGGCATGCACAACCTCTTCGGTGACACCAACACAGTCCATGTCGACGTCGATGAAGACGGGATGTGGGAGGTAACGCACGTTGTCGAAGGAGACACCATCAGCGAAGTGCTCGACTACGTCGAGTATGACGCCGACGCGCTGAACGAAAGGCTGAGAAGCACGATCGAAAAATCGCTCCGAGCCGGACGCCTCACTAATGAAGAGAGCGCCAAACTGCAGAAGAAATTCAAGCAGGCGCTCGAAAGCTATACATATCTTGTCGTATAAACAACACTAAAGGACCTATTGTGGCACAAACTTCAATAACCCAAGGCCATGGCATCGAAGGAAGTTTTGGCGGGCTGCCGGCCGAGTACACCTCCCTTAATGACGCCACTGTCGTCATTCTGCCCGTTCCTTTTGATATGACAACTTCGTATCAGCAGGGAACTGACAAAGGGCCCGAAGCGCTTATCGAAGCTTCGAGGAATCTGGAACTGTATGACATCGAAACACACTCGGAAGTTTACAAAGTCGGTATCCATACAGCCGAACCTGTCAGGGAATCGTCGTCGAAAGCAATGCTTCAGAAGGCCGAAGAGCGCACGCTGGACTATCTAAACCAGGGTAAGTTTGTGGTAACTCTGGGTGGAGAGCACTCCATCTCCGCAGCCCCCATCCGCGCCCATGCCAAAAAGTTCGCTCCGTTTTCCGTGCTGCAGTTTGATGCCCATGCCGACCTTCAAGACGCCTATCTTGGCGATCCTCTAAGCCACGCATCAGTCATGGCCAGGGTTAAAGAGATAAAAGAGGTCGATAAGATCGTCTCTGTCGGCATCCGCAGCATGAGCAGCGATGAGTTGCATAACTTAGACAGGGAAAACACCTTTTTTGCCCACGAACTGCATCAGGACACTAAGTGGTGGGATGAGGTGATTGACAGGCTTGCTGACAACGTATACATCACCTTTGACCTCGATGTGTTTGACAGTTCGTTGATGTCCTCGACAGGAACCCCTGAGCCGGGTGGTCTTTTCTGGCACCAGGTGCTTCCGCTGATTAAGAAAGTGAGCGAGAAAAAAAATGTCATAGGACTTGATGTCGTTGAACTTCTCCCTAAAGAGGGTAACCCGGCGCCGGACTTTTTGGCAGCCAAGCTGGTCTATAAAATTTTAAGCTATCTTTTTCACGAAAAGTCAAAAGTAGAGTAAGAGCGATGAAAATTTCCGAGTTCATGAAGAAAAACTATAAGCATTTCAACGCCGCTGTGTGTGTGGAAGCATCTGAGGCCTGGATCCAGCATCTTGACAAAGGCGGCAAGATGTTCCTGACTCTGGCGGGCGCCATGAGCACCGCCGAGCTTGGCATATCCCTCGCTGAAATGATCAGGCAAGACAAGGTACACGCCATCTCCTGCACAGGGGCTAACTTGGAAGAGGATCTCTTCAATTTGGTGGCGCACAACCATTATGCCCGAGTGCCTAACTGGAGGGAGCTCACCAAGCAAGACGAGCTTGACCTGCTGAACAAGGGAATGAACCGTGTCACCGATACTTGCATTCCGGAAGAGCACGCTATCCGCTACATCGAAGATGAAGTTTTGGAGCTTTGGGAAAAAGCCGATAAGGAAGGCAAAAGCCTTTATCCTTACGAATTCATGTATGAGCTGATCCGCTCCAAGAAGCTCGAGCATAAGTATCAGATCGATCCTAAGAACTCATGGCTAATTGCGGCTGCCGAGAAAAACTTGCCGATCTTTACACCCGGCTGGGAAGACTCGACGCTTGCCAACATTTTTGTCTCCCATGTCATCACCAAAGAGATCTCACGATACAACGTATACCGCTCCGGAGCTGAGCAGATGGGACTTTTGGTTGACTGGTACAAAAAGACCGCGAAGGATCATCCTATTGGATTTTTCCAGATTGGCGGCGGTATTGCCGGCGACTTCCCGATCTGTGTTGTGCCGCTGATCCGTCAGGATCTTCAGGAAAAGTATCCCCTTTGGAGTTATTTCTGCCAGATTTCTGACAGCACGACATCTTATGGGGGATACAGCGGAGCGGTGCCGAACGAGAAGATTACCTGGGGTAAGCTTTCCATCGACACGCCCAGCTTTGTCATCGAATCGGATGCCTCCATTGTGGCTCCACTCGTTTTCCACTACGTTCTGGGCCTTTAGTACGCCTTAATTGATTTCCATCCTAGCGCAAGGGAGGTCTTCCTCCCTTGCATATTTTATAATCCCCAACAAGAGACTGTCCATCAATTAGAATCAGTAGTCGTTACTGCTGAATTTGGTTATACCCAAATTTTGAGACATTTTCGGTATACTTTCGGAATAGCTAAATCCGCCGGCAAAGCATACATATTTAAGTTTTAGTACAGGCTTTAATCCACATAAACATAATCAAGGAGTTTAATATGACGACACAAGCTACAGGTATGTCTAATTCAGCAACCTGTTTCCAGACATTGGGGAACGCAGCCAACTATATGATCGAAAAAGGGGCGGAAGTTGTTCACTATGCCCAAGAACCCGGTGTTGTTCAACGGACTTGCCAGGCCGGACTTCGCTCGATGATCGGCATCTACGCTGTTAGCCAGTTTCCTGTCTCGGCGTTAGTGGGAGCTGCATTTGTCCAATTAAAACCTGAGATGGCAAAAACAGGGATTTCGATGATCGAAGGAGCTATATCGGGAATTTGGACCCGCATGTCATTCAATCAAAAAGTGACGGTAGCCGCAGTCGGAGTTGCATCCGTGTCTTACTTCGATCCCACATTTTTCTTCACCGCAGCAGGAACTGTGTTTTCCTTGAAAATAGGTGCTGAAATCGGCCAACGCAATCTGGCACGCGAGCACCTGCATGAAGTACAGCGTGCTGCAACTGAAAATATCGATCAGGTCGAGCAGCTTTAAAAAAAGCATTCTTAGTCGAATACTCTGCCTACAAGGCTCCCTGTCCCGGGATGGGACAAGGGGGCTTTTTTTTAGTTTATTTCAACCTTTGCCTTATGTATATGATTTACAAAAACAGCTGCGGGGCCGTAGTTCAGTTGGCTAGAACGCTACATTCGCATTGTAGAGGCCAGGGGTTCGAATCCCCTCGGCTCCAACTGTCTGGATAACCATCGTAGTTCATCATTATATTAGAGGGTTCTTGTACTTGTACTGAGAGACTTAGGTTTTTTAGTTGCAAGTTCTGAAATACGAAATTCATTAACTGCCGTTTTTCATCCACTTCAGTACTTTCAAAAAGTTCCCTCGCACGGGAGGCTAATTTCATAAACATCTTTGCGGTAAGGTGAAAATTCTCGTTGGCCTCTTCGTACCTTTTCATTTCTTCTAAAATTTCAGCCTGACGAGCCTTTGAATCTTTTACCCTTTCAAGATTCATCGTTTAATCAACAAAACCGTCGAGCTTGTCATCATACACCTGATTGATTCTTTTCTGAATTTTATCCTGCTCCGTTCGAAGAGCCGCTAGGCTGTCACCATGAAACTTTGACCCTGATTGGTAGATTTTTTTGAGGTATTGCGTGATTGATTCAATCTGTTCTTCGCTTAGAGCGATTTGGTACACCTCGAAAATCAGACTCATGAAGAAGTGATTCCGGAAGACAAGCAAGTTCTAACAGAAATATTTCTTGAGTTGAAGATTAATACCCCTCCGTAGATCACTGCCAATGTAGTTGAAGATATAGACAAGATTGTTCGGGTTACACGGTTTAACGGTTGGCAAAGCACACATGCTGGTCAAAAGAAATCTAGAAGGTTATTCGGCAAGTGCTGTTTAAATACAAGCTCCATAAAGAGCAGGAACTTTTCGAGAAGGCATATGGGTATATACGGGAACCCTATTAAAGAGCTGTAATATAACGAAATTAAATTCAGATTACTTAACTAACGAAAAAAACACCGATTGCTAGAGGTTAGTATGCTGGATCAAGTGAAAAATTCATTATTCAATTCCTATTCATTGCAAGATATCCATAGTGCTGAAATAAAAGCTGTACTTAAAGGAGTTTTAGAACACGGCTACTGGCTCAGATGGGAAGCTTTATCTAAGTTCGAAATGGGAAAAGTTTTACTTAAGCTGCTGGTATGGATGTATTAAATGATGGTAGAATCATTAGCAGTCTTGAGGCGGCCGAGCTAATAGAACCCGGATAAAAGCGCCAAAATAGGAGAACTATTATGCAGTTTATCAGCGGTGGCCCGGAAATTCCTGGGGGACTACTTCAAGCGCACGAGGAAGGTGACGTAGTATTCTTCTGTGGTGCAGGAATATCTCTTCCTGAAGGGCTCCCTAGTTTCCCTGAACTCACCACTGCCCTCTTCGATCGAGCAGGAGTCATTCCGGATACTCAACAGAAGAACGCAATAAAGCTCGAGCAGCTGGATCGTGCCATTGACTTACTTGAGAGACGTACCGCAGGTGGAAGACGAACCGTACGACAGCATCTGCCCGATCTATTATGCCCGGCTAATTTACGCCACAAAGTAGCTCCTACCCACACTGCATTGCTTGCATTGGCAACAAGCAAAGTAGGAAAAGTCCGGCTGGTAACTACCAATTTTGATCGATTATTTGAAAACGTCTGTATTTACGAAGACAGGGTGGTAGAGCCCTTTTATGCCCCCCTTCTTCCTGTTCCTAAAAGCAAATTAAATGGACTTGTATATCTTCATGGGCTAATTCGTGAAAACCCTACAGATGAAGAACTCGATCAGCTGATTCTCTCTAGCGGAGATTTTGGTCGCGCATATCTAACCGAAAGATGGGCATCACAGTTTGTAACTGATCTGTTTAAGAAATTTACTGTATGCTTCGTCGGATACAGCATAAATGACCCTGTACTTCGCTATCTTATGGATGCGTTCGCAGCTGACAAGTTAGATGGCGAACCCGCCACCCAAGCCTATGCTTTCGCTGGATACAAAGAGGGTGAACGTAAAAATGTCATGAACGAATGGGATGCAAAGAATGTTGTTCCAATTCTGTATCGATACAAGGATAGAGATCACACAGCCCTTCATTCCACGCTGCAAGCATGGGCCGATTATCACAGGGAAGGCATAAGAGGAAAGGAGCAATTTGTCACTAAATATGCGTCCCTTAAACCAATGTTAAGTACTGCGGAGGATAACTTTGTAGGGAGGGTGCTCTGGGCCATATCTGACACGACTGGTATTCCCGCCAAGTGCTTTGCAGACCTCGATCCTCCCCCTCCGATCGAATGGCTTGATGTTATTTTAGAACAAAGCATCAATGCAGACCTGCTTCCGACCGACCATAATCAAAAAGAAGAGGATGATACATACAACCGATATAACCTGCTTTCCCGACCTCACTCATCATACCCAGGAGCGTGGACCTCTCCTCTTCTACCTCTATGGGCTAGCCCACTAGATCGTATTGCGGAGCACCTCAGCAAATGGCTATGCCGACATCTGGAGAACCCCAAATTACTGTATTGGATTCAGAATAGCGGTGGTAGACTTCATCACAGGTTTAGGAAAATGATTGAGGTACGCCTTCATAAGCTGCCCAAAGAAATCCAGGTATACTGGTCTCTAATTCTCGCAGGAAGATGCGCACATCCTACACCTGAATACTCTTTTTTTGATTGGGAAAGTCGCTATCGAAAAGAGGGGATGCACCTGGGTCTCACAGAGGAGTTTTGCCAGATTTACTCTCCTCGAGTACGCCTGAATCCATCGTTTAAAGACAACCGCATCCCGACTAATTCGCCTCTTGACTCGCAGATTCTCTTGGGTTTGTTAGAACCTCACTACAGCTTGTCTCAGCTGAGGAATATTCCGGGCTGGAAAGGTGACTTACCAAAGCTTCTGGAGAAGGCGTCCTCACTGCTTTTGGATGCCCTCAATATAATGCAAGAGCTGGGTAAAGCAGATGAACTAAAAGATCTCTCGTACATCTCCCAACCATACATCCATGACTCGAAGCAAAACCACCGATATCAGGATTGGACAGCCTTAATCGAATTGACTAGGGATGCATGGCTAGAAGCAGCTCAAATATCGCCCACAAAGGCTTCCCTCACTGCCCAAAGTTGGTATAACCAAGCCTTTCCTGTATTCAAACGTCTTGCTTTTTTTGCCGCGACCCATACCAAAGTGGTTGCTCCAAAAATGGCTCTCGCCTGGTTGACGATGGACGATCAGCGATGGCTGTGGTCGGTAGAAACTCAGCCTGAGGTACTACGACTGATTTTAGCGATCGCTCCGGAACTGAGTAAAAACCAATGGAATAAACTAGAAAAGCTTATTCTCAAAGGGCCTCCGAAATTTCTCTATTCCGATAATCTCAATGGTGGGGAATGGGCCCGAATTGTGGACTACTCAATTGCCGTTCGGCTTGCGAAAGCGAAAGCATCCAAAGTACTCCTTTGTGCCAAAGCTCAAGCTAAGTTAGATGAGATATCCAAAAAATACCCGAAGTGGGACCTATATGACGAGGCATTCGAGACCTCTGTTAGGTTTAGCTATGGGGGTGGTTCTCCATTTGCCAAAAAGCCAGTGCCCCAATCTGTTTCAGAGCTCGTAGATTGGCTACTCAAGCATCCAGCTCCTGAATGGGGCGAAGAAGATGAGTGGCAAGACATTTGCGAAAACAACCTAGACCTTTCTCTTCAAGTCCTTTCGAAACTTTCCCAAATGAATCAGTGGCTACCCTATCGCTGGAAGGAAGCTCTTTCAGGCTGGTACAAAGACAAAGAACTGACTGCAAGATCTTGGGAGAAAGTGTCCGCGCTACTTACTTCTGCCCCTGACAAGCTAATCAAGGAAATTTCACACAGCCTGAGCTGGTACCTCGATAGGGCTGCAGCAGCACTTTTAATAGAGGAAAAAGAGCAATTTACAACCATATGTTGTAAGATTCTTGAGTCGGAAATTAGTCACTCATGGGTTTGTTCGAAAGATCAGATACACTCCGCGATAAACCATACGTTAGGAATTACCGCACAGGCAGTCATAAAGTGGGTATTTAAGGACAATCCATCAGATTGCCAAGGGATCAAGGAACCGATGAGAACTCTACTCACTAAACTCTGTGATATGCAAATTGATAGTTATAGGTACGCTAGACTTCAATTGGCAAGCAATTCAATTGCTTTGTTTCGACTGGATCCCGATTGGACTAAAGTAAACCTGCTACCATTATTTTCCTGGACGCAAGTCCAAGTCGAGGTCGTAAATACATGGGTCGGGTTCCTAAGTGCGGCAAGAGATTACCTTCCTCTCTTGGAGGAGTTGAAAGCAGAGTTCCTCGCTACAAGTGCCCACCTCAACCAAATTGGTGAGTACGCTGAATCATACGCCTCATTACTCACATGGGTTTCCTTACAGCCTCAAGATTCATTTTCAAACTCGGAGCTACAGGAAGCATCGGCAAATTTAGGAAAGGAGGGCCTCTGTGCGTCACTAGGCACTATCCGAAGCTTTTTAATGAGCTTTGAAGCGAACGGTAGTACGACCCAAAAAGAAAACTTCTGGAAAAACCGCGTTGAACCATACTTTCAAAAGATCTGGCCCAAAGCCAAAGCACTCATAATTGACCCTCGGATCTCAGACATCTTGGCAGAGATATGCATTTTGGCGGATAATCAGTTTTCTGAAGCTTTCAAGCTGATGAAAAGTTGGCTGGTAAAGACGACCTCCTGCGAGATAGCAATTCACCGCCTAAGTGGCAGTAAGATATGTTCCAAGTTTCCCGCAGAATCACTCGAGTTTCTTGACCACATCGTATCCAACAGCCTTTCTAATCTCAAACGGGATTTGAGTTTATGTCTTGATGAAATCCTTGAGTCCGAGTCGACATTCGCTTCTGATGCCCGGTTTAAACGTCTAGACACCATAGCAAAAAAGCAGAAATTATAGACTTGGGAATCCTAAATGACTGCTCATTCAGCGCAAGATGTTAAAGACCTATATTGCCTCATCGGAGAAGCTGTATGCATGATCCAACACTTGGAGGGGGCCCTCAGCCATTCAATCACCTTGAAAAAGGATGTGAGGTATCCACATAGCTTGTCCAAGGATAGGGCAGACATATGTCTAAAACGCAACCAACGTCATACACTTGGCAAGGCTATTCAACTTGCACACGATAACGACCTCTACCCTGAAACTTTCTTTAGTGAGCTAAGAGCATTACTTGATGAGAGAAATTGGTTAATTCACAACTTTGTATGTAACAACCTAGAAGATATGCATACGGCCTCAAAGCGAGCTCTATTAATTCGTCGCATCAAAGAAATTTCAAACAAGGCCATAGAGCTCCAGATGGCTATAGAATACGATTTGATTGGATTCTCTGAATCCGTAGGTATTGATATGTCCAGAGTTCGCTCTGTAATGGAGCAATTCTAACAGGAAACCATCTATTTTTTGACAACCTCGTGGGAACTGGACATGCCTAGCCATTAGCCAAACCAACCAGTGGACAGAGAGTTTCTTTCATAGCACCTTAATTAAAAGTTTTGAAAGCATCTCTCCACTTCCATTATACCGACATGCATAGGATGAATCTCTTTTCCCCTTTTCTTGCAGCATGGATTGCTGCCCAACCTATAGAAATGATAAGGCTAGGTACTAGCATGGCTACGGAACAGCAAAGCACCCCCCGCTATCTTTACAAAGTGGTGACTGAGGAAAACTGGGAGAAGAGCCAAGGCTCTGTAAATCTCTACCTCACGAGTCACGATCAGGTATTTATCCATTTCGCGACCGAAGAGCAGCTTGGCCGCATCATCGAAAAATTTTTTGGCGAAGAGCGAAAAGTGATCGTTTTAGTAGTGCAAACTTCCAAGCTGCCGGGACGATTGGTTTTGGAAGCCAATCCGGGTGGAAGCAACAAATATTACCACCTCTATGGCGGCTCGATACCCTTAAGCTCGGTGGTTCAAAAGCGTGTTGTTGATCGGAGCAAGAGCCTCCCCTAAAAAGACCGCAACTCAACTCATATTTCAAATGTTTAGAGACTTACAAACTTCTAATCGCGAGCACTCTGTCTTTGCCCCACCCAGATTTTGAGACATTTAGGCACAAGTTGTGCGTTCCATAGCTGTCGTACTCATGATGGCTCCCGTCTTTGTGTTTGAACACTCATTTACCTCTCACAAGTGCCTATCGGTGCTATTTTTTGTATTGTTTTTCTAAGGTGTTTTGATCAGTATTTGTTTGCTTGATAGTAGAATCTTTAACAAATCTTAATAAATTTTGAGTTTAAAATTAATTTAAATTGTGATATACTCTTACGCAAAACAAAATTTTAATTTCCTGGTAGTGTCATGATCTCGAATTATTTCCACAGCAGGCTGTGGGTTCTCTCCTCGTTTACGCTGGCTTGCCTTCTGGCATTTTCATCTTTTGTTTCAATACCTTACCAGGCAGAGCATCCGCTGCAGGTCTCGCTCGAGCATGACGGGGTCACAACCGAAGAGATCCTTCTGGCTCAACGGATTGAAGGCTACCTCTACACCCGGGTACCCGGAATGAATATCACCTATCGCGACGTATTCAACCTGGTGATGAATGAAGGGTACAATGTGTGGCTTACCGGAGGCGCGATCCGCGATCTTATTCTTTCGGATAATCCTCAGCTCAACGATCTGGATTTCTCATTTGACTGCACTATCGAACAGCTTGAGGAAATTTTAACGCGTAACGAAGTGCTTTATACCAAAATCCCCAACTACCTGGTGATCAATATCGGAACCCGGGAAGGTGTGGCTATGGAGGGGATCGAGAGCGCGTATGCGATCCATGCCAGGGACGAAGAGCGGGAATTTACAGTGAATAATATATACTATCACGTCAACACAGCGACTTTCGAACCCGAGTTCAAGAAAGGCATTCAGGATCTCAATGATCGAAAGCTGGCCGTCAAGGCTAAAAATCTTTCCGAGTGGCTATATGGTGGGCAGTCGGAGCGCCCCATCAAGATATTTCGCTATTGGAAGATGCTCGGTAAAGGATTTTCCGCATCGCCTGAACTGGAGAGGTTTATGGCCTATGAGTGTGTGAAGGCTTTTAAGAAAGATCCCGAGGCGTTTAGACATCATCTTCTGCAATATATCGGAAGCCATTTTTCGTCTTTCGATCAGGTTAGAAGAGGGTGCATGCGAACCATGGGTTCCCGTTGGACAAGGGAGAATTTCGAAGTTTTCTATGAACAGGCGCGAAAAATGGATATAGAAGTGGATGCTATTTGGGAAGAAAGTTCCAGCCGATCCCTTCAGGCTCAAGGGGACATCCAAGTTCCCGAGGCTTTCGGCGAGACGTTGTAACCTTTCAAAACCTGGGCCCCGGCGGCTTGAAATCCGCTTAGAAGCCGCATAGCCTACACTACTTGCATGGTTTCGGT